>DVEB01000300.1 GCA_015295905.1 Synechococcales cyanobacterium M55_K2018_004 | reverse complement strand
GGGAGGGAGTGGATGCGGAAGGGAGATGGCTGAGGGTGGCAAATCCTTGGATGAGGGACTGAATGTCTAGTTCGGTGTTACCCAAGCTGAGGATGAACGTGAGAGTGTGCAGGCTGGGCAACTCGGCGGTGACGTTGAGTTGATTGTGCAGGATAGCGTCGGCAGCAAAGCCCGTGATGCCGAGTCCTCGTACATCAACAGTGAGGCGAGTGGGGTCGGTGGTGATGCAGCCAGGAGTGGGAGTTGTTGGGGCAAAAACCTGGAGGTTAGGAATCTGGCCTAGATGGGTACGGGCAATCGCCGCCAAGGCCAGAGTCCGATGCATCAACTCTTTGCCCTGGTTCGCCATCTGCCAGCGGGCCGCATCCAGCGAAGCCAGCAGCAGGTAACTAGGGCTGGTAGACTGCACTAACTGGAGCGATCGCCGCAATCGTTGCCAGTCTACCCGATCGCCCTGCCCGTGCAGCATCGAAGCCTGGGTCATCGCACCCAACAGCTTGTGGGTAGACTGAATCACAATATCGGCTCCGGCTGCCAGCGCAGTAATGGGTAGGTCAGGATGAAAGGCAAAGTGCGCGGCATGGGCTTCGTCCACAATCAACGGGATGCCAGCTTGGTGAGTGAGGTGGGCGATCGCCGCCACATCTCCACAGGCTCCGTAGTAGGTGGGGTAGACCATCATCACAGCCTTAGCCTGGGGATAGGCCGACAGTGCCGCTGCCACCCGTGCAGGAGTCATGCTGTGGGCAATCGCCCAGGTAGCGTCATACTCTGGTTCCACAAAGATGGGGACAGCCCCTGACAAAATTAGCGCAGCGATCGCCGACTGGTGAGCATTGCGCGGCAGGATCAACCCATCTCCTGGTTGACAGGTCGCCAGCACCGCTGCTTCAATCCCGCAGGTAGAGCCATTTGCCAAAAACCACGTCTGCTCTGCCCCAAATGCTGCTGCTGCCAATGCCTGTGCCTGAGCGATCGCCCCCTCTGGGGCAAACAGGTTATCGAGTTCAGGTAATTCCGGTAGGTCTGCTCGAAAAACGCGATCGCCCAGCAATTCCACCAGCGGTTTTGCCATTCCCTGTCCGCGCTTGTGCCCCGGCGCATAGAATGGTGAATCAGGTCGGCAACTGGCCGCCGCCAACGCGGCTACAAGGGGCATCTCGTCTTGCGATTGTTCCACGGTCATCCCACAAACTGACTTTGCTCATTGATAATAGGCGATTGAATGAGGATCAGGTGTTGCCTGAGCAAGAGACTTGAGCATGCATAGACTTGAGCATCCATAGAGTAGTTAAAGAGCAGTTAGCCAAAGAGTAATTAAAAGTAGTGACCTGCACAGTAGTGACCTGCACACAGTAGTGACCTGCGTCCCCCCCCCTGCGATTCTAGATTGGCAATTTTGCCTCTGGGCTTTCCCCCCTCTCTTACTCCTCCCCCCTCCCTTCCCCCATGTCTCACCCTCCCTTTCGCATCCAACCCCTCGACCGTACCGCCTTTATTCTGGCGGCTGTGCTGATGGTGGCGATCGCCCTGTTAGCGTTGAGCGGTGACCATACGGCTCCGCGCATCCGCGACTTTAGCTGGCAAGATCGGCAGGTAGGCGCAGAGGACACAGCCTTTCTGCTCACCTTTAGCCGCCCTATGAACTGGGAGAGTGTGGAGCAGAATCTGAAGCTTGACCCACCCCTGCCGGGGAAGTTTAGCTGGGCAGGACGACGCATGGCCTACACGCTGGAGGCTCCTGCTCCCTACGGCACTGAGTTTCAGTTGCAGTTGCAGGGTGCCCGCGATCGCTTCACGCCACCAGAAGACACCCGACGCCAGATGCCACTGTTTACCGGACGGTTTCAGACGCGCGATCGCGCCTTTGTGTATCTAGGGGTGCAGGGCGAAGAGGCCGGACGGCTAGTTCTAGAAAACCTGACCCGCAAGGAGCACCGTATCCTGACTCCGGCAAACCTTGTGGTAATGGACTACGAGCCTTACCCAGAGGGCGATCGCATCCTCTTCTCTGCCAGCGATCGCAGTGCAGAATTCGGCGCGTTAGACCAGCAAATTTACACTGTGACAACCGGGGTGCAACCCCTGGCTCCAGCCAAATCACCCGATGAAATGAAAACGGGGACACGGGTGGCAGCACAAAAAGCCCAACCGCCTGGAATCGTAACGGTGGTGCTGGACAGTCGAGACTACCAAAACCTCAAGTTTGACCTAGCCCCCAATGGGGAATTTTTGATCGTCCAACGGGTCAACCGCAAAAATCCGGCAGACTTTGGCCTCTGGTTTGTGCGCGAGGGACAGCCGCCTCAGCCGATCCAAACCGAGCCAGGAGGAGACTTCCTGATCACACCGGACAGCGCCTCCATTGCGATGGCCCAGGGCCAGGGGATGGCAATTCTGCCGCTAGCAACGCAGGAGGGTGTGGCTGGCGACCCGCTGGACTTTTTGCCCCGCTTTGGCATGGTGCTGAACTTTTCGCAGGATGGGGCGGCGGCGGCGATGGTGAAGTTCAACCCCAATCCCGACAATCCCACGCGATCGCTCTTTCTGGTGACCAGTACGGGTGTTGAGAAGGAACTCTTCCAGACCACGGGTTCCATCTTGATGGCCCAGTTTGACCCCACCAAAACCCTGCTCTATTGCCTAGTGACCGTGCGCTTGCCAGGGGATACCTTTGTGGAACAACCCTACATCGTTGCCGTCAACCTCGAGAACCTAGAACGGATCAAACTGCTAGAACTGCCCATCCAGCGCGATGTGCAGATGTCACTGGCTCCCGATGGTCTGGGCATTCTATTTGATCAGGTGGTTGCCGCTGCCGATGACCAGCAGCCGACCGCAGGGGCAATCCAGGGCAGCGATGGTAAGGCGATCGCCTCCAGTCGTCTGTGGTTTTTGCCACTCGTCATCAACGAGTCGGGCAATCCCAATCCGGTTGAGGCCAAGGAACTACCACTGCGAGGGCTGCGTCCCCGCTGGCTACCCTAGAGAACCCTCATGAAGCTGTCTGAAACGCTTGATGGACTGTTGCAGGAGTTTGCCGGACAGCCCTTGTCGTTGCAAACCCTGGTCGAGCGGACTGCGGACCATGGCTTTGGGCTACTCACGGGCTTACTGATTGTTCCCATGCTGATTCCACTGCCCGTGCCGATTGTGGGATACTCCACCGTCTTCGCCAGCGGCATTATCCTAGTGGGACTTCAGCTTGCCCTGGGCTGTCAGCGTCCTTGGCTGCCCCGTCGTCTGGGTCGGCTTCAGCTTCCTCCCAGCTTCAGCCAGAGTATTCTCAAAAATATCAATCGCCTACTCAACCCGCTGGAACGAATTGCCCGCAGTCGCCTGCCCCAGGTTAGTGAAAATCGGCTGTTGCGAAGATGCTTTGGCCTGTGTCTAGTCTGGAACGCACTCCTGATGGGGCTGCCGTTGCCGATCCCATTTACCAATGTGCTGCCAGCCTACAGCATTCTGGTGTTTGCGATCGCCAGTCTGGAATCAGATGGGGTATTACTCCTGCTGGGCTACGCCATGACTGGCCTGACAACGGCTTACTTTATCAGCATTGCCGGAGTCACCTGGACAGTGCTGCAACAGCTTGAACAGCAGTATTTCCCGCATCTGTTCTAACGTGAGTTTTGGTTAAGAGGGTTTTGGGTCACCGCGCTTG
>DVEB01000017.1 GCA_015295905.1 Synechococcales cyanobacterium M55_K2018_004 | reverse complement strand
CGCTGGCTTTACTCTTAACACGCTCAAAGTCCTGTTTAGAATGAAATAGCCCTGGTATGTGTAGTGCAAAGTTCAAATCAGAAAAGTTGAATGTAATGAACAATTGTTAACACCAACAGACAAGCTCTAAACACAAATCCAATTAGGTTTGAAGCAGCCTAACGGCAGAGCTCAACGGCAGGCGACTCGATTTGGTTCTCACCCACCCTCTTCAGGATGGCCGTTGCAGCAACGTGTTAGCCTGCGTGGTTCGGCGATCGCCCCTACCACCCCTCTCGGCACCCCTCGCTCAGCCCGACACCGCCATTCTACTCAACCTTTCCCTCACCGCCAACAACCTTTCGGGGCGCTTAACTGTGTCCCAAACCTGGATAAACTCAACCTCTCGTTTTGGGGGCGATTCTCTGCGAGACGGCAAAGCCGAACGCACCCCCACGAGTAACTTGCATACCACGGCTCGGAAAACCAGGACGGCTTGGCGATCGCCCGCATGAGGGTGCAAAACCTACGCCGAGTGATTCTGGATGAGGCCACCAGTAGTGTGGACACCTGCACTGAAGAGAAGATCTAGCAAGCCTTGGCTTGCCTGATGGAAGGCCGTACCCGCGTTGTGATTGCCCACCAGTTGAGTACGATCCACGACGTGTTTATTTTGCGATAGTGAGTGCTTTTTCGAGTCGGGGTTGGTCTAAATGGCGCTGGTTTAGCAACAGCCAGGACTGCGCCAAGTCAGGACCTTGCAGGTCACCAGTGAGGGCGGCGCGGAGGGTTTTCATGACTAGGCCCTTCTTTAAGCCTTTTGCCTTGACCACCTGTTGCACAATGTCCTGAGCACGAGTTTCCGTCAGCGGCTCGCTGGTTTCCCGCAAGGCCGCCAGGACACCCTCGATCGCTGCTGCTGTTCCCTCAGTGTTTAAGTGAGCGATCGCCGCTTCAGAAAACTCAATCTCCGGCACAAACAGATAGCGGGTCATGGCCACCGCATCGTCTAAGCGGGTCAGGCTAGGGGCAATCACCGTTGTGAGTTGTTCCAACCAGGGGCGATCGCTTGTGACATCAACCGAGTAGCCCGCCGACTGCCAATAGGGAATCAACAGTTCCACAAGCTTAGGAATCTCCATGTGATGAAGATACTGGCTGTTGATCCAGTTCAGCTTGTCCCAGTCAAACTTGGCTCCAGCACGGTTGACTCGGTCAAAGTCAAAGTATTTTGCGGCTTCCTCCAGCGAGAAGATTTCGGACATCCCCTCAACCGGAGACCAGCCCAGCAACGTCATGTAGTTGGCGATCGCCTCTGCGGTATAGCCCATCTGCCGAAAATCTGAAATGGAGGTCACTCCGTCCCGTTTCGACAGCTTAGCTCCCGCTTGATTCAGAATTAGTGGCGTGTGCCCAAACTGGGGAACGGTGGCCCCCAGCGCTTCGTAAAGCAAAATTTGCTTCGGGGTATTGCCAATATGATCTTCACCCCGGATGACATGGCTAATGGCCATATCGATGTCATCTACCACTACCACAAAATTATAGAGCGGCTGACCAATCTCGGTGGCGCCAGCAGCGCGGGCGATCACCATGTCGCCTCCCAAGTCACGTCCTTTCCAGGTGACCGTGCCCCGCACCAAGTCATTCCAGGAAATTTCGCGGTCGTCGTCAATCTTGAAGCGAATCACAGGTTGCCGCCCTTCAGCAATAAAGGCTTGCTCCTGTTCGGGGGTGAGGTGGCGGTGGCGGTTGTCATAGCGGGGGGCTTCGTTGCGGGCTTTCTGAGCTTCCCGCATGGCATCCAGTTCTGCTGGTGTTTCGTAGGCACGGTAGGCCAGCCCTTTGTCCAGCAACTCCTGCACCTTCTGACGGTAGAGATCCATCCGTTGAGTTTGGTAGATCGGCCCTTCGTCCCAGTGGAGGCCGAGCCACTGCAAGCCCTCCAGAATATTTTCTGTGTATTCAGGGCGCGATCGCTCCAGGTCAGTGTCCTCGATCCGCAGAATAAATTTGCCGCCATGATGTCGAGCAAACAACCAGTTAAATACGGCGGTGCGGGCGGTGCCGATGTGGAGTTTTCCCGTTGGACTAGGAGCAATGCGAACACGAACGGACATAGAGTGTCAGAAGTAGAGGTCAAGGATTTGAATATAACCAACCTTAAGATTTTAGCGGGGATGGGGGTGAGTCGGTTGGGAAAGCTGTCTATCAACGACCGTGCACCGGCAGGCTGCTCCCCGCCTCATTCCCCCCTTAATTGCAAAGCCAAAATCTAAAATAGGGTGAGATCGCTTTTGGAACTTCGCCGGTCAGCCCATGCGGGAAGCAACGAAAAGGCTGGCTTTGGCGAAGACAGACTGTGTGGCGCCATGCTGAAGCAGCGATTGTCCGAGAAATTCCGTTGTTCTTTCCAGTTACCCTTATGCACCCCACTCTTCCACCTGTGATCTTACTCGACTCCTTGCTGCAAGACTGGTTGCGGGAAGATATTGGGCGGGGCGATCGCACCACTCAAGGACTCTTCCCCCACCCAGCCCCGGTGGGTACTGCCTGGTGGATTGTGAAGGAGGCAGGCCTCATTGCCGGACTCCCAATTGCGGCGCGGGTGTTTAGCGTGCTCGACCAGCGGTCAACGTTTTTCTCCCAGGTGGCGGACGGAACCTGGTGCGATTGCGGCACCGTGGTGGCTCAGATTGATGCCCCCCTCGATACGCTCTTAACGGGGGAACGGGTTGCCCTGAACTTGGCAATGCGTCTGAGTGGAATTGCGACCCTGACGCGTAAGTATACCGACCAGATTGCCGACCTCCCGACCCAATTAGTAGACACCCGGAAGACCACCCCCGGCCTGCGGATGCTGGAAAAATATGCCACCCAGGTTGGTGGTGCTAAGAATCACCGCATGGGGCTGGATGACAGCGTCATGATTAAGGACAATCACATCGCCGCTGCGGGTGGCATTGGTCGGGCGATCGCCCAAATTCGTCAACGCATCCCCTATCCCCTCACCATTGAGGTGGAAACTGAAACCCTAGAGCAGGTTGCAGAAGCATTGGACTACGGAGCAGACATCATCATGTTGGACAATATGCCGATTGAACGAATGCGGCAAGCGGTTGGGTTAATCCGGCAGAGGAGCGATCGCATTAAAATCGAAGCCTCTGGCAACATCACCCTCGAAACCATTCGTGCCGTTGCAGAAACAGGCGTAGATTATATTTCCACCAGCGCCCCCATTACCCGCTCAACTTGGCTAGATCTGAGCATGAAGATTGGGTCTGGCCTCTGACCAGACCCACGAACTCTAGACCCCTAATTCCGCCTAGCCTAGCATTGTGGCAGAGCCTCAACGAGATACCGGCGTTGCGTCAGCGGTTTGGGGTGGGGCGACGGTCGGCAGCGTCTTGCCCTGCACCGTCAAGACTGAGCAAGGGGCATGGTGCAGCACATAGTTGCTAACACTTCCCAACACCAGTTCACTTAAACCACTGCGACCTCGCCGCCCCAACACAATCAAGTCAGCTCCCCAATGTTTCGCAAACTCACAGATAACCCGCCCTGGATCACCCGGCATCTGGGTGAATTCCGTGGGGACGCCAGCCGCGATCGCTTGTTTAGTAAATTCCTGCATCGTCTGCAAGCTCTGCTCAGCAAACTGCTCGACTCGTTTGGCGTAGGTCTTGGCGACTTCGTCATACAGCGAGGGATAGTAGGCTTCAATGCCGGGATAGATGGGCACATCAGGATAGCCTTCTTCAAAGGGAGAGAGGACGTGGAGAACCATGAGGCTGGCCTGAGTGGATTTGGCAATGGCGATCGCCTCTGCAAACACAGCATGACTCATATCAGAGGTGTCGATTGCAACTAAAACTTTGGCAAACATAATGGGGTCTCCCGGTGACACGAGGGGTTAATGCCAAATCTCGGTTTTAGATTGGCAGGTTTGGATTGCGAGTCCAAGCATCTGAAGGGGGGGTAGCACGTTCATAGGCAACGGGTTATTGGGTTGGGACCACTTTGGGTTTTGCCGGTTGTGACTGTTCCAGCACCAGTACCCCTTCCACAAGTCTGGGCTTGAAGTTGCGAACAATCATCACGGGGCTGGTGGAGTAGTGCGTGACATAGTTGCACACACTGCCCAACAGCAGTTTTTTCAGTTCCCACTCGCGCCGATAGCCCAGCACGATTAGGTCAGCGCCTTGTTCTTCTGCAACCTGACAGAGGGTAGGACCCGCCAAGGCACCGGGCTGTGGGATGAATCGACTGACGCCTTGGGGTTGGCTATCTTCCGCCATGCGCTCCAAGAAATTGACCGGAATATGGTGTTCCTCAGCCTGAGCTTTGAGCGATCGCACCCAGGTTTGTGCCATGCGAGTGGCCGCGTCCATGGCACGGGTGGCTGTTTCAGTGGCGTGGTCGCGGGCGATGTCAAAGTCCCAATTGAGGGAGACTATCCCTCTCGCTTCGGGATAGTCGTACTGTTCAAAGCGAGAGCGGACGTGCAGCAGGGTGAGGGTTGGCGTCACGCTTTCGGGAGCAATTTGAGGATTCAAGGCGATCGCCGCCGACCGAACACGTACCGCTAGACTCAGGGCTTGCCGGAAAATTTCTTGACCGCTAGCGGAAAAATCAACGCCCACCAGAATGTTGCGCAGGTTGGTAATTTCTTGGGTCTGGGGGTCAACCAGCACAATTGAACAGGGAGCATGGTGGAGCACGTAGGTACTCACGCTGTCTAACGCTAGACACCGCAGTTCTGCTCCCTTGCCTCGCCCCATAATGATCAGGTCAGCATCCCAGGCCGCCGCCGCCTCACAGATAATCAGGCTGCGACTGTCAATCATATTCATGGCCTTGGTTGGGATCCCTTCATCCCTGGCTTTGGCTACCAGAAATTGCAGGTGTCCCTGGTAGGAGTAGTCTAGCGGCGCATTCCAGGCAATCCAAGACTTAAATTCCCGCTCGGTCAGTTTTTCACCTTTGCCAAGGGGCAAATAGCGAATCTCTCCAGCGATATCTAAGTCACGCAGGTCTGGGGTGTGGTAGAAGCGATCGCTCTCAGGTCGGCCATCTTGGAGGATGGTCTCTTCCTCTCTGCGGTCAAGGATGTGCAGCAAAATCATCTCAGCATTAAGGGACTGAGCCAGCCTGACGGCCTCCTCAAATACGGGCTTATAGCGAGGCTGCGAAGCATCGTGACACGCAGATCCACGAATATCGGATTTGTCTAACGGGACGAGAATTTTGAGCTTTTCGAGCTTGGGTATATTAGTTTCGCGGTTTCCAAGTTGTTCTAACATCATTTCCACCCCTTCTCCAATGCATTGGATCAGCCGTTGGAAATTGAATTCACTTCAGGTCAGACTGGTCGTTTTTTTAGTGCAGTGCTTTGTGCTTCCGACAGAGGTCGTGGTGGTGTTAAGCGGCGAATATGTAGCGAAGGTTTGTCTTAATTTGTCTTAAGAGTTTTGTGGGGAGGGAGTAGGCGATCGCCCTCAAAAAACGCAACGTCCCTCGTTAGAGGACAACCTGAAAAACAATTTCCAACAAATCTTCAACAAAACGTATCATCAATTATGTTTAGATTATTCTTTATTTTATACCAGTTTTGAGTGCAATTGACTTGAGCGCAGCAATTCTCAGCAATTCTCAGCATGAAAATCAGAAGCCTGCTACAGACGGGCGCTCCCCACACCAGCAGCCCCGAATGAGAATTGCTGAGTGAAATCGCCTAGGGTCAAGGGAACCTTGCCTCTTGTCGGTGCAGTGCTACACGTAGAGGCGCTACACGTATAGGTTAGGACAAAGTTTTTTGCAGGAAACCCCGCGCAGCGAGGTTTCCTGCAAAAAGTGTTTTATATCATGAGCGCATAGCGTCATATTTTTGTGCCAAAACCAATCTGCAATGAATGAGAGACTCACTCATTGCAGATGAACACTGTTTGTATGACGGTAACCGTACTGTGTCACCTAGTTGCTCAGTGATTGCCAGCAACCACTGAGCAGGAGAACTTAGCTAACGCCTTCCACTTTGGCGATCGCTAGCAGGGTCTTCAGCACTGAGTCAGGGTTTAAGCTGATCGAGTCAATCCCCTGTTCCACCAAGAACTCAGCGAATTCAGGGTAGTCGCTCGGCGCCTGACCACAAATACCGATCTTGCGACCGTTGGCCTTCGCCTTTTCGATCACCGTCTTCACCATCGCCTTCACGCCGTCGCTACGTTCATCAAAGATGTGGGCAACTAGGGCAGAGTCACGATCTAGACCTAGCGTGAGCTGGGTGAGGTCGTTGGAGCCGATGGAGAAGCCGTCAAACACTTCGCTGAACTGATCCGCGAGGATGACGTTATTGGGGATCTCGCACATCACATAGACTTGCAAGCCATTTTCACCACGCTTGAGTCCATATTTCTCCATTTCCGCCAGCACCTTGCGGCCTTCTTCAGGGGTGCGGCAGAAGGGGATCATGGGGATGACGTTCGTCAGACCCATTTCATCGCGCACTCGCTTGACGGCCTTACACTCCAGCCCATAGGCGGCGGAATATTTCGGATCGTAGTAGCGAGAAGCGCCCCGCCAGCCGATCATCGGGTTTTCTTCTTCTGGCTCGAATTCTTTGCCCCCTAGCAGGTTGGCATATTCGTTGCTCTTGAAGTCGGACATCCGCAGCACGACAGGCTTGGGATAGAAGGCGGCCGCAATCATGCCAATGCCGTGGGCCAGTTTGTCTACAAAGAAGTCGGCTTTGTTGTCGTACTGTTTGGTCATCTCGTAGATCTCCCACTTGGCCGCATGATCCTTGAGATTGTCAAAGTTCATTAGGGCCAGCGGGTGAGTCTTGATGTGGTTGGCGATGATGAATTCCAACCGCGCTAGACCAACGCCATCACACGGCATGGAAGCCAGACCAAAGGCTTCTTCCGGGTTACCCACGTTCATCAAGATCTGGGTGCGGGTACGCGGCAGGTTGTCGAGTTTGGTTTCAACGATTTCAAAGGGCACCAGTCCATCGTAGACTTTACCTTCTTCCCCTTCGGCACAGGAGATGGTAATGTCTTGACCGGTTTGCAGCACACTGGTGGCATCGCCACAACCGACGATCGCCGGGATGCCCATTTCACGTGCAATGATAGCAGCGTGGCAGGTACGGCCCCCTTGGTTGGTGACAATCGCACTCGCTTTCTTCATGATGGGTTCCCAGTCGGGGTCAGTCTTGTTGGTGACTAGCACTTCGCCTTCCTGGAATTCATCAATCTTGTGAACATCGAGAATCACGCGGGCTTTGCCCTGGCCGATCATCTCACCGACTGCGCGGCCTGTGATGAGTACATTACCTGTTCCGTTCAACTTATAGTTCTTCAGAACATTTGCATCTTTTTGTGATTGAACGGTTTCAGGCCGGGCTTGAACGATAAATAATTCATTCGTAATCCCGTCTTTTGCCCATTCAATATCCATTGGGGTGTATTGTCCCCGCACGGCAGAATAGTGATCTTCAATGATGCAGGCCCACTCACCCAGTTTCAAAATCTCATCGTCAGTGAGGGCAAATTGTTCCCGTTCGCTGCGGGGCACAGGCACGTTCTTGGTCTGCTTGGAGCCACCAATGTCATAGACCATTTTGATCTCTTTGCTGCCCAGCCGCTTCTCCAGAATTGGGCGGAACCCTTGCTTCAAGGTTGGCTTGAAGACGAAGTATTCATCAGGATTGACCGCACCCTGTACGACGTTTTCGCCCAAACCGTAGGCTGCGGTGATCAGGGCGGCGTTCTTAAAGCCAGTCTCCGTGTCGATGGAGAACATCACCCCAGATGAGGCGAGGTCAGAGCGCACCATCTTTTGCACCCCCACGGAGAGGGCCACTTCAAAGTGGTCGAACCCTTTGATTGTCCGGTAGGAGATCGCGCGGTCAGTGAAGATGGAGGCAAAGCACTTATGGCAGGCTTCGAGCACCTGTTTGATGCCATGGACGTTGAGGTAGGTTTCCTGTTGTCCGGCAAAGCTGGCATCGGGTAGGTCTTCAGCAGTTGCGCTGGAACGAACGGCCACGTCTACATCGGGCTGACCATAGCGATCGCACAATGTCTTATATTCACGCGCGATTGCCTCCTGTAAGTCTTCTGGGAAGGGCGTTTCCAGAACAATGGCACGAGCGGTTTTACCGACCTGTCTGAGGTTGTTAACATCTTCTACATCTAAGGTGGAGAAGAGTTCACGCAGACGGGTTTCAATGCCGGCCTGTTTCACAAAATAGCGAAATGCCGTAGAAGTAGTAGCAAATCCGGTGGGCACTGCCACACCTTTTGCAGCCAACTGCTGGATCATTTCGCCAAGCGATGCATTCTTACCACCCACGAGGGGGATATCGCTAATTCCAACTTCTTCAAACTTCAGAACAAGAGCCTGTGATTTAAACTCTTGAAGATCTAGGCGTTTGTCTAGTGCGATAGTCATTAGCCAATTCCTCAAATTGGACTGTTGAGATGAGTCGTTAGACTCTTGGGGAAGCTCAACGGGCTTTTTTAGCCTCAGCCTCACTCTAGGGAAACAATTTGAGGAACTTGTGAGGATATTTTGGCAAGCGTTTTTACAGCAAGCGTTTCAGGTATCACAGGGTACGAAACGCCTCACTGAACCGTCAATGTGCATACTTTAGGGCGCTGGAAATGCAGCAAAATGGCAGGCTAAAGAAATCCTGAATTCAGCGATCGCCGTTTGTCCGCTCCGATCGCTGGGTACTCTAAATCAAAAGCATGGCTAGTGTTCAAGGCAAGTCTGACAAGCGGTTTTTGCTGGCGCATACGTCGCACATGCTGACGAAAGTCACCGCTGAGGTGTCACCATGGTTCACTGTGAACCATGGTGATTAACCGGGCGAGATGCGATGATCTTGCATTGCAAACCACCAGTGTATGTCACGGTTGCCCTCACCCTAAATTCCTCTCCCACCTTGGGAGAGGGATGTTGAGATGCTCGACTCCCCTTCTCCTAAGTTGGAAGAAGGGGCTGGGGGGTGAGGGCCTGCGAAGGTGACATGCTCTCGAAGTCTTTTGCGGCGTTGCAACAAAATTCAACTGCCGCAACTGATTGGTGTTCCTTAAAAACTTGGCTTCAATTGATATCGTTTCTGTCTATGCACAATCACTCAGGTGAGGACTCGTCCTCCCTCCGTCGTCTGTTGCCCATTGGCCTGACTATTCTCGTAGGCTCAGTCCTATCAATTGTGGGCAGTGTTGTTCTTTACCAAATGGAAAACGAACAACTGCGTACCCGACTTCAGGGGGAAACCCAGGCACTAGCAACCCTACTTAAGTCGAATATCCAAAGTAAGATTCAACTGTCGGAAACTCTGGCTGCGTTTTCCAATTCCTCAATGGAGGTTGAACGCGAGGAGTTTGAACAATTTCGCGACGAGTTCAAGCAGTTTACAGAAACTCTTCTGAAACAGCACGACAAGATCTTAGCGCTGGCTTGGGCGCCGCGTGTGAGTGGCCGCGATCGCGCCGCCTTTGAGCGGTTAGTCCAGGCAGAAGGGTTTGCCAACTTCCAAATCTATGAGCGATCGCCCACGGGTGAACGCATCGTCGCCCAACGCCGAGATGTTTATTTTCCTGTTACGCTTTCGGAACCGATTGACAAAAACCGCCAAGCCATCGGGTTTGATATTTTTTCGGAGCCAAACCGTCGGGCGGCGATGGAAAAAGCCCGCAATACCGGACGTTTAACCATTACAACAAGACTTAACTTAGCCGTGCAGGGGACTTGGGGAATTGTTGCCTACACGCCAGTTTATCAACAGAGAAAACCTTTAGAAACCCAGCGCGATCGCCAGCAATACCTACGTGGCTTTACCTTTGGCGTATTTACCCTACCCGACCTGCTAGCCGCCCTGAGTCAACAAGCCCAAGTGCATGGCCTAGATGTTTATTTATTGGACCAGTCCGCTCCAGCCGCGCAAAACTTTTTAGCCTATGTGCAAGCCAGCAGTGGCAAAATCTTTAAGCAACCGCCTCAAGCCGAGGGGGTGACAGCCGCTGCTTTGCTGGCTCAGCATCCCCTCTGCCAATCGGCGGAGACCTGTGCTCGAAGCTTCACCATTAGCGATCGCCAGTGGACCCTGATCGCCCTACCTACAGCACAATATGCGTCACAAGGCACTCACTGGCAATCCTGGAGCGTGCTATTGGCTGGCTTTTTGCTGACTGGTGGTGTAGCTGCCTATTTGCTGAGTTCACTCCGGCATACTCGGCAGATCGAGGCACTGGCCAAGGAGCGATCGCAACAGGCAGAGCAACTGAGCCAAACGCTCCAAGAACTACAACAGACCCAGACCCAATTAGTTCACACCGAAAGGATGTCGAGTCTGGGGCAATTGGTCGCTGGCGTTGCTCATGAAATTAACAACCCCGTCAACTTCATCCACGGCAATCTCGTCCATGTCCGCCGTTATGCCGAGGACTTGCTTCACCTGATCCAGTCGTTTCAGCAGACCTGTTCTGAGATTCCGCAGAGTTTGCAGGCGCAAATAGAAGCCATCGATCTGGACTTTATTCAGGTCGATTTGCCCAAAACATTGGACTCAATGACCGTCGGCACTGACCGCATCCGACAAATTGTCCTCTCCCTCCGCAATTTTTCACGTCTGGATGAGTCGGAGATGAAACAGGTGGATATCCACGAAGGGATTGATAGCACCCTACTCATCCTGCAACATCGCCTGAAAGAAAAACCAGGACGACCTTCCATTCAAATTGTCAAACAATACGGCGAACTACCCCTGGTGGAGTGCTTTGCAGGGCAACTCAACCAGGTCTTTATGAACTTACTGTCAAATGCAGTGGATGCCTTAGAGGGAAGCGAACGGTTTGTGCAGCCCCCGGCTGAGCCGATGTTGGCAGTCAGTCAACCTAGTTCTGCACCACGCCCTCAGGCAGAGTCACGGCCAACTTCTGCGGTTACCACAGCAACAGCCCAACCCCAGATCCTGATCCAGACCCAAGCCCGTGGCAAAACCCATGTCCTGATTTGCATTGCAGACAACGGCCAGGGAATGGAAGAGAAGGTGCGTTCTCGGCTCTTTACTCCCTTCTTCACAACCAAGCCCATTGGCAAAGGAACCGGCCTGGGTCTGTCGATTAGTTACCAGATTGTGACGCAACAGCACCACGGCAGACTCTGGTGTGATTCTACTCCAGGCGAAGGTACCCAATTTTTCATCGAAATTCCTATCCACCAGAACTAGCAATTTTCAGGACGACCTCCAACCGTTGGAGGTTTGCGCCTATAGGGTACGCACCTCCAACGATGAGGGTGGTATTAGCCTGCTAGTAGTCGGCTAATGCCCTCTGCACGCAGTTCCGGATTAGAGATTACTCTGCCGAGAAATAAACTTCTCGAAGGTGGCTTGTGTTTGGTGGAGTAACTGCTCGCGGCTATCGGCTGTACGGGTCAGCGTGGGGACTAGCTTGCGGGCGTGTAACGTCATGTGAAGTTGAAGATGTGCAACATACTCGCTGAAGTCTTCCCTCACAAAGCGATCATTGGCGTGATGAGAGTAGGAGTGCAAAGACTTATCTTGCATGGAGCTTAGGGTGTTAGTTTGACACTTCAGTAGACGTTATTGAAGGTATCACGAAGAATTTACATCTGTTGAGGTTTGCAATGAAGCGTAATTTTCTTTTGGACTTTAGACTCATCTCATGGATTGCGCTGCGAAACCTTTTGCAAGAGCACGCTTGGCGGCGCTGATTGGTTTCAGGTGTGGGGGCGCACTCTGGTCCACCCTCCCACTTCTGAGTGTGGAGGCCATACTATCTCCACGATCTGTCTATGGTGTAGCCCAGATTTTGTGGAAGTGCCCCCAAAGAGTCGCTGGGAACGCAACTTTGAGCGAGTCTAAGTTGAGGAGAATATCCTGTGTTATGATATTAAAGTTTTGTGAATGATTTTCAGCTTTAATCGGGCGATCGCTCCTACTCGAGGACAGATCCTCCGATCAATTCTTTCGGAAAGTCATTGCAGACTACTATTGCCTCTGACGGTCTAAGAATTGACTGTCTCAGATTGATTGTCTCAGAGGCGGTTTGAAACGTGCTGTGAAGCGTTGAGTTTTCGAGCGCTGCGCCCGAAAACTCAACGCTTCAGGCAAGCTCTAAGTCTCTGACTAGGAGCTGCCCATTAGGGAGTTGCCAATTTGCAGGATAAATCTTTGCCTAAGAGCCACACAACGTGCGCTGCTGATCCAAGATTTATACCTGGATAAAGCGACACCTTGGTTGTCTAATGCCAATTCTTCAAACTCTGACGATAGATCCGATGGAAAGAGATTAGGAGTCCCCTGCAATGGGACACTGCCGTCTTGCCTCTCTTCCTTAGGCTGTCCTCCTAGGTTTTGGAAGCGGTATAAATTACTGGGAAAAATTGCTTGTCTGATCGTTGGTCGCCCATTATGCCGGAACCCCTTTGATTGGAGAATCCTGCAATCAAAGGGGTTCTTGTTGCGTCTATGAAGCACCGACACTTGGCGGCGGGCTTTTTTGTGCCAATTTTCTATTTGGAGAGCATTACTCGCGCATGACATCGACCTTACCCTTGAATTCGACGGTCGCTCCGTCCTCCCCACTGCGCCTGAAGGATATTCTCAAAACCCTGCCCAAGCATGTCTTTCAAAAAGATATGGGCAAGGCTTGGTCTATGGTGCTGGTGAATGTCCTGATGGTAGGACTGGGATACGCAGCAGTGGCGATCGCCCCTTGGTTTCTGTTGCCCTTCGCCTGGATTTTCTTAGGAACTGCCCTGACCGGCTTTTTTGTGTTAGCCCACGATTGTGGACATCGTTCCTTTGCCAAGCGTCGCTGGGTGAATGACGTGGTGGGGCATATTCTCCTACTGCCGTTGCTCTATCCGTTCCACTCCTGGCGCATCCTGCACAACCAGCACCACAAGTACACCAACAAAATGGATGTGGATAATGCCTGGCAGCCCTTTCGTCCAGAGCTTTACGATCGTGTCAGCCCAGGTGTGCGCTGGTTCTACCGGGGCATTCGGGGCAAGGTTTGGTGGTTGGGGTCAATCGCTCACTGGGCAAGTCTACACTTTGACTGGCGCAACTTTTCGGGTAAGGCTCGTGAGCAGGTGCGGTTTTCAGTGCTGCTGGTGATTGGGTTTGGGGCGATCGCCATCCCTACCTTACTCTACACGACGGGCATTTGGGGCTTCATCAAGTTTGGGGTGTTGCCTTGGCTGGTCTACCATTTTTGGATGAGCACCTTCACGCTAGTGCACCACACCGACCCCACGATTGACTTCCAGGAACCCGACGAGTGGAACGAGGCACGGGCACAACTCTCTGGGACGGTGCATTGCGAATATCCGCTGTGGGTTGAGTTTCTCTGCCACCACATTAATGTCCATGTCCCGCACCACCTGTCAACGGCGATTCCTGCCTACAACCTGCGGGCAGCCCATCGCAGCTTGCAAGAAAACTGGGGAGATCACTTGGTGGAGCGGCAGTTCTCATGGAAGCTGATGATGGAAATCACAGACCAGTGCCATCTCTATCATCCTGAAACTTTTTATCAGAGCTTCGACGAATATCACGCCAATCGCTGATCCCTGGTTCAGCAATTCTCATTTTGGCTTTCTGGCCTGCTGGAGAGCATGTCACCGTTGCAGGCCCTCATCCTCCAGTCCCTGCTCCCAAGTTGGGAAAAGGAGAGCCGAGCATCTCAAAGTCCCTCTCCCAAGCTGGCAGAGGGATTGGGGGAGAGGGCAAGGGTGACATGCACCCGCGTGCTGTCCCCGTTTGGAGTCAGTGATAAAACGTCATGGTAGTGTAACGTCAGTTCGGGATAGGCTGAAACCCTCTTAATCCGAACTGACGTTAGTGTAAGCATTGCCATGACGGTTTTAAATGCATCTTTGATAGCGCTACGTGCATCGGTTAGGACAAAGCGTTTTGTGGGAACTCCCGCGCAGTGGGGGGTCCCACAAAACACGTTTGACATCATGAGTGCGTAGCGCCATAGTGCATCTCAATGGATTCTGGCAATTGGACGGTGAAGGTTGTCCTACCCGATTCACTGACCACTTCAATGCTGCCCTTCAGTCGGTTCAGGCGACGTTTCACCAGCGCTAGCCCTAGACCAGTGCCACCGTACTTCCAGGGGTCTTGGTTGGGAATGCGGTAAAACTTATCGAAGATGCGCGATCGCTCTTCGGCTGAAATCTCGACACCTGTGTTGCTAGTTAGGATCTGGAAGCATCCCCTGGATGAGCCGTTCTCTAGTCCTGCAACCGCTTGACCTGGCAAATACTGCACAGTCATACTAATCGTGCCGTGGGCAGGGGTGTACTTGCAGGCATTTTGCAGCAATTCGCCAAAAACCCGCTCCAGATCGTGAAAATCGCTGGTGAGTAGCGGCAAGTCGCTGGGGCAACTAAATTGAAACGTCTGCTGTTGAGCGTGAAACCGGTCTAAAAATGGCTCTGCCACGTGCAGCAACCAGGGCTGCAACGGGAGTGTACTGAGAACTAGGGGGTCTGCTGCTGCATCTAAACGGGACAGATCCAACACATCGTCAACCAAGCGGGTTTCCTTCAAGCATTCATCCTTAATGATTTGCAGGTAACGCTGCAATGAGTCTGGTGTTGCTTTGAGGCCGGCAGTTTGGGTAGCAGCAATGGCAGACGAGGCGTCGGGGGAAGCATTGGGGAGAACAGTCAGCGGTGAAACTGACCGCAAATGAAATTCCAGCATCTCGGTGGCGAGCTTGATGGTATACATCGGAGTCCGTAGCTCGTGGGACACTGTGTTGAGGAAGTCATCCTTGAGTTGGTTAAGGCGCTCGAGTTCCCTCACTTGGCTTTGGGCCGCATGGAAGAGACGGGCCTGCCGCAGGGCGATCGCACACTGGTTAGCAACCTGTTCCACCAGGCGAATTTCAGTCTCACTGAACACCTGCTCCTTGGGCTTGTAGAGCCACATATCTCCCATGACGCCTTGGTCGTCGATCAGCGGCAGTGCGAGCACCGTGTAAGACTGGCGCAGGCTGCGGGTCATCACTGGTGGCTGGTTGCTCCACTGCCAGCAAAAGTGGACAAATTGCCCCCGCAGCAGTTGCTCGTAGATTTCAGCGTGGCTCTCCATCTGAGTTTTGAAGCCAACCGCAGAGTCCACCGAGGAGCAGATGTATTCGTAATGAATTGTGGAAGTCCGCTGCTCCAGGTCATACACGCCCGTATCGCAACTGTGGACGTTGAGGGCGATCGCCAGTTCGCGCACCGCCGTCTGCAGGATACGTCCCTCCTCTAAGCTGTCACGAATGGCATTGGTGATCCGTTTCACTAGTGCCCCAAACTCTAACGCCTGTTGCAGTTGAGCGGTGCGCTCGTGAATTTGTTGTTCAAGCTGGGCATTGAGTTGCTGCACCATCAAATTAATCGCCTGTTCTTGCATGGCCTGGGTCCGCAGCGATTCCTCCACCAGTTTGCGCTCGGTAATGTCCTTCACCACACCCGACATCTTCCAGGACTGCTCCTCCGTGTTCCAGTACACCGCCCCCCAAACCGAAACCCAACGCATCGCCCCATCCAGGCGAATGATGCGGTATTCCTGATAGTAGGGAGTTTGGTGGGTCGTACTTTCATACATGGCCTGGGCAACTTGCTCCCGATCCGCCGGGAGGACGCATTCATAGAAGCGATCGCTCGTGCCCGGAAACGTGCCTGGTGCAAAGCCAAAGATCATCTCAGTCCGGGTAGACCACTGGTGCTTGCCCGTTGCAGGGGTATATTCCCAGGTGCCCATCTGGGCGGCTTCTAGGGCCAGCAACAGGTTCAGTTCACGTTGATACAAGGCAGACTCAGCCCGATCGCGGTGCAGTTCAGCCTGCTTCTGGCGAGTCACATCCTCGGCAATTCCCGTTAACCGATAAATACGACCCGCCGCATTGCGAATGGGAAAAAAGCGGGTGCGTAGCCAGCGGACTCCCCACTGGGGATGCAGGATACGAAGCTCAATCACCTCGCCCCGCCCAGAGTAAACTTTTGCTTCCCATTCTGCGATCAGTCGTGGCTGGTCTTCTGGCGGCACCACCTGCAAAAACGACCGAGCATTGCGGTAAAAGACCTCACATGTTAGCCCTGTCATCTCCTCATAATTAGGGCTGATGTAAAGGACGCGGTGGGTTCGGGGGTTCATCATCCAAAATACATCTGCCAAGTTCTCAGTCAGTTGACGAAACTGAGACTCGCTTTCCTGAAGTGCTCGTTGGGCACGTTTGTGTGCGGTGATATCGGTATCTACTGCCGTCACCCAGCAGAAAGGTTGCCCAGGGAAGCGAATGGGCGTGACTGAGCTAGAAATCCAGCGAATGCGACCATCCTTGTGGCGAAACCGATACTCGTAAGTCACTGGTTCGCCTTGCAAAATTTTTTGATCGCAGGCCAGCAGCTTGGACTGGTCAGCCGGTAGCACCCGCGACCACCACAGCATGGGTTCATGCATGAATTCTGTGGCAGTAAAGCCAAAGACGATCTCGCAGCCGTCTGAGAAGAACTCATAGTGCCATTGCCCATTGTCGTACAGACGAAAGACGGCAATGCTGGCGATCGCCCGTCGCAACAATTCCTGCAATTGTGGTTCAGTCGGAGGGGGGGCAGGGTTCGACAAGGCTTCAAAGACGAGATGCAACCGCACAGGTCGGGGCTGGTCTGCGCCTCGGACAACAGCACGGACTCGTAAGTCTGTGCCGTTAGCGCCTAGGAGTCTCGTTTCCCAACGGTGGACTGGATGGTCGGTTGTCCCACCGTGCAGCAGGCGATCGCAGAAAGATGTCCGGTGATCGGGATGCACCCAGTCCAAGATGGAACTACCCAACAAAGTGCTTAGGGGAAGACAAAGTGACTCTGCTGCAAACTGACTGGCAGCCTGAATAATACCTGCCTCATCCAGGACGAAGTAGATTGCAGGGATCAGTTCTAAGGGGGCGGCAGACATAGGAGGTTTAAGGACTGAAGATCTCCCTGGCAGCTAGATTTAATTGATTGGTAAATAAAATTCTTATGATACGTTACGGCTACTGTCTCACATATCCTACAGCGGGTACATTATCTTATTTTTAACGTCAGTTCTGGTGAAGCGGGGTTGGGGCACCGCGCACGGAACATCGAGGGCTTCAGCGTATCCGGAATTCACGTTCACTTGAAAGGTATTGCTGATTTGGCCAATAGATTTGGCCAATGATGGTTTGATGGGGAGACGTGCAGAGTATGCTTCTCCATCAAATCCATCATATTTGGATTGAGCAACGCCCACTTAAAAGACCAGTTTCTGTTCCTCAGAGGTTAAGGTATGTGCAGTCGGTTGGGTAGTCAGTATACAGGTCATTTGCTGGGTCAGGTGTTCGATGCTCTGATGCAATTCAACCAAATGTAGCAAGCCTGTGTTGACGAGGCGCACGGCTCGATCATTGGAGCGATCGCCCCGAATGGCATCGGCCAACTCATCAGCAGTGCGTCCACTGCCTGCCACAACCAACACAGGGCGATGGCTCCGCACACTGTTAGAGACATCCTGCCAAGCAATCTTGCCGCCATTCACCAACAGCGTGAAGGAGGGCAAGGGGCCAGCGATCGCACTAGCTACTCTGGCAATCCAGGGGGACTCATCCCCCCAAATGGCTCCCGGCACCAGGACAAAGTGAGTATGATTAGGCTCCAGCGGGGCTCCTTCGGCAGAGGGTGGCAGATCTGGGAAAATGGCCTGCGGTAGAATTACCGTCCCTGTTGCGGCTACCCCAACTAGGGGAAAAGTTGCTGGTGCTTGCGATCGCGCCTCTCCCACAAGCTGCATTACCCCGGCATTGGTGCCCCCATCGACAACAGCAGCCGATGTTGCCTCTGCGACAGGCACTAGCACCTCCTGGAAGAGCGATCTCACCTGCTCGAGCGCAGCCTTGCCCATGCCACTAGCTCCCCCAACCAATACCAGCGTTGGGCGTGCAACCGACAGCCCTAACCAATGCAAGATCGCAGGCAAATCAGTCGAACGCTGGATGCGAACGGTCTTTGCTTGGTGTCCATTCGAGAAATTGAGTTCAAAGACCTGTTCCATGAATCGGGAAGGCTTGCCGATCTGTTGCAAGATATGTGGATTAAGCGTGGTGTAGGCAGCCGCTTGTAGGGGGGCTAGGCTGGCCATACCCCTACCCAAGCCCGGGCGCTTTCGTGCGCTTTCGTGTAACGCTGTCCCCTCAAGACAGGAGTGATCGCTCTTGTACCACCATAGCTGCTTAGGCAGGTGGTTGCCCCCCGTCAGTCGCAAGATTCAAACCTGTTCGCTCAGTAGGCGATGTGCCATGATCTCCCGGAAGGGCCACTGCCGCGTCGGAAGATGGCATAACATTGCTTTCCCCCACGGTTTCTGGGACGGCTGAGGTGGCCGACATAGAAGAAGAGATGGAGGTCGCAGGCATCACATTGACCGCATCGGGAACACTCAAGCCATACTTGCTGCCTGCCTCATCGTCTTTCTTCTGGGCCAGAGTCACCTGGGTCGCGTAGACTTCAACATCCTTCTGGATAATGTCCTCCACCTGTCCGGCAAAAAAGTTAAACCCGTCCGCGTGGGTTCTAAACCCAGCATACGGTCCGGTCAGTTGGGCGAACTGCCAGCCCTGTGTCTTGAGCGACTCGACGCTGCGGCGATAGTGTCGCCATCGCTCGCCATAATGAAAGAACTCTTCAACGGCGGCGCAAACAGCCACTACCGTACTCAGGCCAATGGTGGAATTGCGGATCCAGGTTGAGAGGTTCTGGTCACCAATGTTGAGGCCGACTAGAATTGGCACAATCACCCCACCCACAATGCTAGTCAGCCGCAATCGGTAATAGTTATCGCGGGCTTTAGAGGCACGCCCTTCCATCCAGAGCACTTGGTCTAACCAGCGCGATCGCATGTAGTGCCGCTGTCGGTCTTTCAGTTCTAGTGAATCAAACAGTTGACTAAAATCCCGTTCCAAAAATTCGCGGTAGGGGTCTTTTTTGGCCATAGTATTGCCTGAGATGGGGCATGGGTGGAGCTACTGGGTCACTACTCTAGGGCTAGGAGCTTTTGCACCGGAGGGAACCGCCTCAACCTCAGTCTGCCCAATCCGAGTCCAATTGCTTGAGAACGTTAGGAAATTTTATGGCGTTGAGAGACTGCTACGGCTGGGGGTTAAGCATGATTTGCTCAACAAAATTGGTGTAGACTTTGCCCTCCAAAAAGTCGTTGGTCTCTAAAATTCGCTGGTGAAAGCCAATCGTGGTCGGCAGACCCGTGATGGCGCACTCCCGCAGTGCCCGCTTCATGCGCCGGATTGCCGAAGGACGATCGGGGCCCCACACAATTAGCTTGCCAATTAACGAATCGTAGTAGGGCGGAATTTCGTAGTCAGTATAAACGTGGGAGTCCATCCGCACACCGGGGCCACCCGGCGGCAGGTAGCCACTAATGCGACCGGGGCTGGGACGGAAGTTATGGTCTGGGTCTTCGGCGTTGATACGGCATTCAATCGTGTGTCCGCGAAATTGAATCTGCTCCTGGGTAAAGCGCAGTTTTTCCCCCTGGGCCACTCGGATTTGTTCGGCAATCAGGTCAATGCCGGTGTTCATCTCGGTGACAGGGTGTTCCACCTGAATGCGGGTGTTCATTTCCATGAAGTAAAAATTGCCAGACTGGTCTAGCAAAAACTCCACCGTCCCTGCCCCAGTGTAGTCGATCGCTTGGGCCACCCGTACTGCTGCGGCTCCCATCTTCTCGCGCAGTTCAGGGCTGAGGGCTGGACTAGGGGCTTCTTCCAGCAACTTCTGGTGGCGTCGTTGGATGGAACAGTCGCGCTCTCCCAAATGCACGACGTTCCCGTGGCTATCGGCCAGAATTTGAAATTCAATGTGGCGGGGTCGTTCAATAAACTTCTCCAGGTAGACTCCCGGATTCCCAAAGGCGGCTTCGGCTTCACCTTGGGCTGCCAGGAAGGATTTCACCAAGTCATCGGGCGATCGCACCAGGCGCATCCCCCGTCCCCCGCCTCCTGCCGTCGCTTTGATCATGACAGGGTAGCCAATCTTGCTGGCCAGACTCAGGGCTTCTTTCTCATCGCGCAGCAGCCCTTCGCTCCCTGGTACGGTGGGGACGCCAATGCGTTTCATCGTCTCGCGTGCTGTAGACTTATCCCCCATGGAGCGCATGGCATCGGGGGAGGGGCCAATAAAGGCGATCTGGTGGTCAGCACAAATTTCTGCAAACTTAGCATTCTCCGCCAGGAATCCGTAGCCCGGGTGAATCGCACTAACATTACGGGTGAGGGCTGCCGCAATGATGTTGGGGACATTCAGATAGCTTTTGCTGCTAGGCGCATCGCCAATGCACACGGCTTCGTCCGCCAGTTGGACGTGGAGGGCGTTACGGTCGATCGTGGAATGGACAGCGACGGTGGCAATGCCCATCTCTTCACAGGTGCGGAGAATTCGGAGGGCAATTTCCCCCCGATTGGCGATCAGGATCTTATCGAAGCGCATTGTTACTCAGGCTAGAGGAAACAGGGCTAGAGGACAGGGGCAATGAGCTAGGAAAGATTTTCTAGCCAGTGTTTTGAATTTTACGCTGAATCGGGGGACGGTTGACGGCGAGCGATTCTCATGTTGGGGCGCAGGTATGGTTTTAGTCCGCCACAGGTGAGCTAAAACCATACCTGAGAAGTGCTGGAGAGAATGTGCAGGCGGCGTTGCTTAATCCAAATGTGGTGTTTTGATGGGAGGCGTGTGGAGCACGCCTCCCATCAAAACATTGGCCCAATCAGCAATGCCCTTGTAGAGGTGTAGATGGGGGTGCTTTGCGGTAAAGTGGCTGTATGTATAGCAATGATGATCTCTCAGTCTTAGACGCTGCCCTCGACACAGATGATCCCCTGGATCAACTGGGGCCAATTGGGGCAGACGCAGAGACTGCAAAACCTGACCCAGATGTCATGCTGGCGCTGCTGAAGTCGCCCCAAAATCAGCAGCGGATGCTGGCTGCCAGAACATTTTGCGAATTAGAGGATGCCCGCGCTGTTCCTTTCCTGATCCAGCTATTGACTGATGCTTGTCCCCTGATTCGGGTGAGTGCGGCCTACGGTTTGGGGCGCAACCCCAGTCCTGAAGCTGTGCAACCTTTGATTGACCAGTTGCAGCAAGACTGGAATGGTTATGTGCGTAAGGGCATTGTGTGGGCGTTGGGAAATTGCCGCGATCGCCGCTCTTTGGATCCCCTCCTGACTGCTCTGAAGACAGATATCTCGGCAGTCCGTTTGTGGGCAGCCAGCGCCCTGGCACAGATGGCAAACCTGGGTTATGAAGCAGTGATCAGCACCATTCCGCCACTCATTGAGGCCATGAAACGCGACCCAATCGCCGCTGTTCGTAGTAACTGTGCCTGGTCGATTGGTCAACTTTGCCGTGAGCTTCCCTCAAACGTGGTGTATGCAACTGCGGTCGATGCCCTGATCGAAGTAGTAGCCGAAGATGAGGAGATGGGCGTTCGAGAAGATGCCCGCCTCGCCATTCTGAAGCTGGGGGATGCCCGTGGCCTCCAAATTATTGAAGAACTAGAGCAAGAGGGTTTCCTGTAAACCGTGCGGGTCGCTCTCAGACTCGTCTCTCATACAGAATCCGTCTGTAAAGCATCTGTAAAGTAGCAGTTTGTCGT
>DVEB01000280.1 GCA_015295905.1 Synechococcales cyanobacterium M55_K2018_004 | reverse complement strand
GGACGCGGTGACCCAAAACCCTCTTAACCAGAACTGACGTTTACTAATCATCCTGGATTGAATTTGCTACAATCCGCTGGGAGAGTGAACCTAAAGAATTTGCAGCAATCCTATGCTGCCTCCAGAAAACCTTAGTCGTCACCCAATTGCTATTGCCTGATTGATGTGGGCTGCGATGCCCCACTGCATCGATCAGGTGAAGCTCTCTAATCCCAAGGCCAAAAAACTAGGGTGCTAGATGGAGGTCAGGAGGGTAACGTCCCCTGGTGGGAGACTTCGCTCCCTCCTTCCTCTTTCATACGATCGGTCGTGGGATTTCAAAGAATGGGGATAACTGAGCAAAGTTACTGTGGTTAGGACGTACTAAGGGGGGGCTTTGGGATTGTGGATGGTGGTACCACCGCAATCTTTCGAGTGGAGTGAACGGTAAGATTCGATCTCGCAATCGCTGATCTGATGCATGTATGCAAACCCACAGACCAACTGGGAATGGTAGTCCTACTGGCAAAATTTTGTCTGGCAGATGCATCCAAGCTGGGTTTGCAATCTAAACAAGCAGTATCCACAAGACTCAGAGTTCAAGTTAATTGACTCCAATTTATTGACTCCAACTGTCCTTCGTAAGGGATTCGGTGCACTGATGAGATCATTGCGATGGTTCGTCCAGCAGGTCAAACAACGGCGATCGCCCCGTCCCCTGTGCCCCTCTGCTCGACCAGCCAGACCCCCGTCCTTCTCGCCCAAAGTTCCCCCCGGATTACACCTCTGGTGGCAGGGGGTCTGTATTGGCGATCGCTGGCAAACCCTCCAACAGACCTGTTGTCAATGGTTAAGACCCTACCGGCTGCGCCGTAAGGAGTCTGGCAAACTGAGTGGGTCAAAGGGGGTGCTCTATTTCCTACTGGTGGTGCTCTGCCTCACAAGTGTGATGGGCTATCGGTTCTACAGTGAACCTCAACTGGCCGTTGGTAAAATTGCCCCTCAAACCCTCCGGGCACCTGCTACGGTTACCGTCATCGATGAGCACACCACTGAGGCCAACCGCCGAGCGGCGCAGTTGAAAGCGGAACCAGTGCTCAAAATTAATCCCAGCACCAATCAGTCAATCTATCAATCCCTTCAGGAACTAATTGAGGAAGGGGAAGCCCTCCGTCGTCAGGCCGGGGCGTTTCCTTTTGTCTCCACCTCGACGCTCTCAACAGAAACCCAGCGGTATGTGCGACAGGCAACCGAGGCAGACTGGCAGATCGTGATCCGCGAGGCATCCTTGGAGGGGCGAGGCGGGCTGCCACCTGCGGCTAGGCAACCTGCCCCGACACTCACACAACCACTCACACAAGACCCTAGTGCTGCTCGCCAAGTGGTCATTCTGGAACTACAAAACTACCGTCGCACGGCATCCCATGAAGACTTTACGGTGCTGAAGCAAGCGATCATCCGTGCCCGCCAAAACTATGCCAATGCCCTGCAGGAGGTAGTTGCGCCCGTTTCCGACAGCACCCCCCGGCTCTACACCGCCGCCATGTTAGCCCTGACTGATACAGAATGGGAGCAACTCAAAAGTCAGGTACGTCAAGTCCTGGAACGAATGCTAGCCCAGGGAATTGCCACTGGTCTGCCGCCAGAGTTACTAGAAAACGCAATCCAGACTCACCTGGGCACCGTCACAGAACCCGCCTCCCCCCTAGCAGTTGCAATGCTGAAGCGAGTGGTGCGCCCCAACTTGGTGACCGATCCACAGCAGACGCGGTTGCAGGCAGAGCGAGCGGCCCGCGCCGTTGAGCCTGTGCGGGTTGAGATTCGTCGTGGCGAAACCATCGTTGCAGCAGGTGAGCCAATCAGCCAGTCTGCCTTTGTTTTGCTCGACCACTTTGGCATGAGCCAGCGAGAGATTAACCTGGCGGGGTTGGCTGGCTTCACGGCGGTGATTGTGGCGGCTGTCACCCTTTTTTTGAGAGTCGAGCGTCAAAGCCATCCTGGTTTTCGGCGGCGAGATTATCTGCTGGTCCTCTTGCTGACACTCACAACCCCCTTACTGGTGACGTTGGAAATTCCAGCCACTAGCTTGCCTGCCGTTGGCTTGCTGCTGGGGAACTACTACGGAGCCGCTATCGGTGGCACAGTGGTTGGCTTGCTCAGCCTCATCTTGCCGTTGGGGATGGAGGTCAACCCTTCCCACTTAGTTGCCAGTGCGATCGCAGGTCTGGTGGGGGCGCTGGCAGCAGGACGGATGCGATCGCGAGAGGAGCTCGCAATCTTGGGCGTGGCTGTGGGGGTGACCCAAGGCGTCATTTACCTACTGGTCACGCTGATTATTGGTGCATCGGCTGGAGTGGTGTGGTACTCCCTGCTGTCGGCGGCGCTGGTGCAGGGGGTGATGGGGGCAGCCTGGGGGATTGTCGCACTGGGGGTCAGCCCCTACCTAGAACAGGCGTTTGATTTGGTGACACCGATCCGTCTGGCAGAACTGGCAAACCCCAACCGTCCACTGTTGAAACGGCTGGCAGCAGAAGCCCCCGGCACATTTCAGCACACGCTGTTTGTGGCAACGCTGGCGGAAGCAGCGGCCCGCGCCTTGGGCTGTAACGTTGAGCTGGTGAGGACTGGGACGCTGTACCACGATATTGGCAAAATGCACGACGCCCAGGGCTTTATTGAGAACCAGATGGGTGGCCCCAACAAGCATGATGCGATCAATGACCCCTGGGTGAGTGCAGCTATTATCAAAAAGCACGTCACTGAGGGGCTGGTTATGGCCCGCAAGTATCGCCTGCCGAAGGCAGTCCAGTCCTTCATTCCTGAACACCAGGGCACCATGCAGATTGCCTACTTCTACCATGAGGCCAAGAAGCGGGCGATGGAAGACCCTACGCTGGTCGTGCATGACGCTGATTTCCGCTACGATGGCCCTGCGCCCCAGTCGCGAGAGACAGGGATTGTCATGCTGGCAGACTCCTGTGAAGCCGCCCTGCGATCGCTCAAAGATGCCACCCCCGAAGAAGCCTTGGCGATGGTGAACCGGGTCATGCGTGCCCGCTGGCAAGACGATCAACTGGTGGATTCTGGACTCACCCGCGAAGATCTGACCGTCATCGCCAATATCTTTGTACAAGTGTGGCAGCAGGTCAATCATCAGCGCATTGCCTATCCGAAGCTGATGCCCACGCCCCAACCTCCTGCTTCTGTGGCTTGATCGTCCTGAATCGATGCCGCTCCTCTGTACAATAGGTAGAAGTGGCAAGTCTCACCTGCTTGCTGCTGACGTCCTTTTCTTCATCCTGACAATTATGGAGCTTGTTAATATCGTCCGCATCATCTGGATGATTTCCTGTGTGGGTCTCATGGTTCTGGTGTTGCTCCATAGTCCCAAAGGCGACGGCCTGGGCGGTTTGGGGGGTCAGGCCCAGCTTTTCACCAGTACCAAGAGCGCTGAAAAAACCTTGAACCGGATCACCTGGACGTTGACGGTGATTTTCATGGGGCTGACGGTAATCCTGAGTGCCAAGTGGCTGGAACCGATCGCCCAGTTGCCAACGCAGTAATCGCTCGCTTATTTAATGAAGCGCCCTAGGGTTCAGAAGCTAACCTGGGTGAGCACCGTCTGTATTGTGACGGTGCTGTTTGTGTTGCTTGGGACGCATGTAGCAGTTCCTTTGTCAGACGCCCCCTCTCCACCGGTCCCCGCCCCCTCTCCAGCGATCGCCCCCCCACC
>DVEB01000269.1 GCA_015295905.1 Synechococcales cyanobacterium M55_K2018_004 | reverse complement strand
CTCCCCACTTGGGAGAAGGGGGTGGGGGATGAGGGCTTCTGGTCGGATTGAGATCCAAACCTTAACTGTGTACTGAGTAAATTAGGTAAAGGCTGTATGAGAGTATTTTGTGATTTTTTAATGCAGCTAGATCAAACCTTGTGAAGGATAAATGACGGAGATGGACACACTCATCGAATTTGCGGCTGAAACAGAAACCCCAATAACCGAAGCCGACTGGCAGATTGCCCATGCGATCGCCCAAACCCTGGTTCAGCAGGAGATGGACGTAAACGAACTGGGAAAGGCGATCGCCTACCTCCGCTTTGCTATCCAGCAAAATCCAGAAAACGCCGGAACACGATTTTTCAACTACCTGAAAACCCTGGTCAGCCAGGGCAAAAGTATTGGTCACAGTGGCAAAACCCCAGAGTACTACCGCAACCTGGACAAGGCTTGCCGCACCCATTTGCAGCCCTATCAAGCCAAGCCATTGATCCTGTTGCATATCCTGGGCTGGACAGCCCGATTGATCCGTTACTATAAAGAAGGCGGAGTCATCGGTGAGCCGTTAACAACCCCTCAAACAGCACCTGCTGCAAGCACTCAGGTGCAGGAATCAGAACGCCAGGCAGAAATTCGCACCATCGCCCAAAACCAGAATTTCCAGGTCGGGCAACAGATAGCAGCAACGGTCAAAAATGTCAAAGGCAAGGAAGTCACCTACGAACTGCCAGGGGGGATTAAACTCACGGTCAAAGAGCCGAAAAAGTACGGTGAGTTATCTGTGGACGACAGTGTACAGGTAGAAATTCTGGAACTGCGAGAGAACGGCATTCCCAAAAAGGTGAAGTTGGTCAGTTAAGGTATTGAGGTGATTAAGCATATGAAACTTCTCACGTTTCTGGGGACGAACGCTTATTACAGCACCAACTATGTGTGGCAAGACCAGGGAAAACAGACTGAGTATGTTGCCGCAGCGCTGGCAGAATTTTTTCCAGTGGAGACCATTCAGGTATTTCTGACTGCCGAGGCGAGGGCGAAGCATTGGCAAGCCTTTCAAAAAGCAGTTCCCCAAGCAAAGGATATCGATATTCCATCGGGTCAGTCAGAAGATGAACTCTGGCAGATTTTTGAAGCCGTGGTGAATTCAGTCGAACCTGGAGAAACTATCATCCTTGATGTAACTCACTCGTTTCGCTCAATTCCCCTATTTGTCTTTCTAGCTGGGATCTATCTTCAGAAAGCCCAAAATGTCAAAATTGCTGGAGTCTACTACGGAGCCTACGAGCGCGATCGAGAGCGATCGCCCATCTTTGACTTAACTCCCACCCTCAAATTTGCAGAATGGCTAACTGCAACTGATAAATTCCTGAACACCGGCTCAGCAAAAGAACTGGGACAATTGCTCTCGACCATTCAGCAGGACTTCTATCGGCAAGGTCGGCAAAACCAAGAGCCGATTGCGCCTAAGGCACTTCGACAATTTGGCGATCGCATTCAGGCGATTTCCGACAGCATTGAGCTAGTCCGTCCACTCAAACTCATGGAAGAAACAGCCCGGCTAGAGAGGATTCCCAATGAAACCCTGAAAACAGAAGTCGGAATGTTTGCCCAACCCTTTGCCCTGCTGCTCGATCGGATTCAGGCAGATTATAGCCAGTTTGCCCTTGTGAACCCACGACAGGCTGATGCTCAGAAAACCTTGGCGAAGCAATTTGATCTTCTACGCTGGTATGTTGACAAATCCTTAAGCACCCAGGTCATCCTCCTCAGTCGCGAATGGGTTGTCTCGGCATTATGCGTTGGACTAGGACGTGATTACCTCCAGAAAAGTGAACGTGAGATCATTGAGCAAAGCTTGACTCAATTGGTTGAGTGGGCCAAGGACAAAGATCACAATCCTAAGCCAATAGCAGCAGATGCATTGGGATCAGTTATCACAAACTTAGAAGGCTTATCAAAACTGTGGTCACAATTACGAGATATGCGCAATGACCTCGCCCACACAGAAATGCGACAAAATTCCCTATCAGCTTCAGATATGACTCGGTTTGTACGGGAGGAGTTGCTCACTCGTTTGAGAGAACTTTTTGGAGAGGCGATCGCGCGATCAAGTGATTCAGGTTCAGGCTGATAAACAGGGACACCACCGACCTAAAAGTTGTTGGAAAAAAGTCAAAAAATTCTCCAGGACTTACCCTGGGTTGATCTGGTTCGCTTCGATCAAAATGCTTTTTCTGCTCCCAAGAATGGTGTGAAAGGGTCACCCAGAGATCTTCCAGATAGACGTAAAGTCCTATGGCTACACTTGCACGACAGCGATCAAGAACGCATTGCCGTCTCTGTTGAAACAACAGGATATACACCTGAATACCTGTCTGCGGCAGCCGCAGAACTCAGGAAGCGAATTGGACGACTTTTCTAACCATTAATCTGCTCCCTCACCCAGGCTCTCACAGCTCGCCGTAGAGCCAATCGCCCCTGTTCACGATATGCCTCGATGAGCTGAGGCAACTCCTGCACTCGCAGAGCCGGAAAAACAGTACTTTGGTCTACCGAGCGATATTCATCCGCTTGCAGCCGGTAAACCGTGAGTTGGCCTTGATCGTAGCACCAAATTTCTGGCACCCCCAGGCGTTGATAGATGGGGAAACGGTTGAGAGATTTACTCGTGAGGTCAATTTCCAGCGCCAGATCGGGCGGAGGATCTCGATCCAGATCAAAGGTAAGTTTACCCCGCACACGAGCTTCATTTTGGAAGTAAAAGCAATTATCGGGTTCTATCCCGGCTTGCTCTGCTCGCTTTCTCCAAGTTGTAGAACCATAACTTTCGTAATTGATCTCGAGTTCTTCACTGATATCCTTGAGAGCATCACTGATGGTTTCTTTGAAATACTCGTGCTCTGGTAAAGGTGCCATGATTTCTAACAAACCATTATCGTAGGCGATGCGTGTGCTGCGATGATTTCCCATCTCCGCCAAAATGCTCTCAAAGTCTGACCAACTCACATCGTGGAGCAAGAGACATTTTCCAGGTGGCACTTCCAATTGGCACAGTTGAAGTGTGACCATTGGCGTTGACCTCGACAAGTAAATAGTTCTCATTCAATCATAAACCGGAATCGGAACCCCACCTTTCTGGCATCACAAACCAGTTGAGGGAGTTTGGAAGAGGATATTTCCAGCGTTCTGCTAGAGTGGCATTGTTCCGTAGAACAAGGATAGTAATGACAGCAATTCAGCTTATAGTCATCCCCCACCAAACCGAGACGGGGGTAATCTATCAGCATCTGCGGTTCACCCTGGTGACTGCCGATGGCATTATCGAACCGGACGATATTAAAGGGTTGTCTCTACCCTCATCCCTTGATTTTAAGCAAGGCGTTGTGATTGAAGGCAAGGGGCCAATTTGGCTGTACGGCTATTTGGTCCACGAATGCCATCCAGCAGCCTGGGTGGGTTGCTATGACCCGCGTTTAGGCGCAGTGGTCGTGGCAACCCATACCCATGCGGTGACGGTAGGTCAGGTCCTACCCGTGCGTTTGCCCTAGGTTGTGTGTCTGTTTAAGGAGACAAGGATGTGTGAGGTAACCCTTCAGCCGATCGCATTAAAATTAGGGAGATCGGACGCCCAAGCGATCGCAATTTCCCTGGCGACGCCTCATGTCACCCCTGCTGCCCTGGGGACACTAACCCTACCCGCAGATCTCGATCCGACAATCGGGGTTGTGCTCT
>DVEB01000036.1 GCA_015295905.1 Synechococcales cyanobacterium M55_K2018_004 | reverse complement strand
ACCGAGCGATTTGTCCTGCGCTATTCGCCTCCAGACAACACCAGTGGCGATCGCCTAGGCCATGCAGCAAGCCCAACTGCAAATGCTCCGCGGCGGCACTACCCACCATGCCTCTGGTGGTTCTAGCAGTGTGCCAATCGTGCCCCTAGAAGGCATCCGCGTAGATACCCGCTTCGCCCATCCCTGCTACTGGTTAGCATTTGTGATCATCGGCAACGGACTGTAGAGAGTTTTGCGACGTAAAACGTATGTGGTGCAGGTGTTTGATGTCGCAATAACCTGCTACTTTACAGACGAATTTCGTATAAAAATCGACAGGCTAATGGATTCTTCAACCTAAAAGTGATAGCTCGCACTCTGTAAAAGATGCGTCATGATTGATCCTGCTTTAGAGACAGGAGGATAATAGAGAGAGAAGGTAATGTTGTCAGAAGCAGGAAGGCAATAGCATTGCCGCCTTGATTTCGTGAGCGCTGACTTCTACAGATTCTATTTTTATAGCCCCTATAGCGGTTTTCATAGTTATGCAAGACAGGTACGCAGTATAAGATCCCGCTGGTTAAGGGGGCGAGTGGTGTGGCCTGTGACCACGTCACGGCGAACAGTTATATTCCTCCAAAAAACTATTGAAATGATAACGGAGGTGAAATCGATGAATAGCTTTCCAATCCATGGCTTCGAGCCTCATCTGATTGTCAAAATCAGCGCAGTAATTGTGCTCTTGCTGCTACTTTTGACAATCCTTGCTGTTCCAGCCTTCTAGCAAGTCGCATGGAGTGAAAGCATTATGAAGTTGCCCCCACAAATTACTTTTCGCAATCTGCCCGCTTCCAAGGCGGTTGAAGCCAAAATTCTCGATCATGTGGCTCGATTAGATGAGTTCTATGGGCGCATCATGAGCTGCCGGGTGGCCATTGAACTGCCTCATCGACATCACCAGGGCAACCTGTACCATATTCGGATTGATCTGACGGTTCCTGGTACAGAACTGGTAGTGAACCGTGACCCGCCGCAACATCAGGCTCATGAAGATATTTATGTGGCGATTCGTGATGCGTTTGATGCGGCAGAGCGCGAACTGAAACGCTATGCTCAGCGTCGGCGAGGCGAGGTCAAAGCCCACGAAATCCCGTCTCATGGTCGAATTGCCTCACTGTTTCCAGACGAAGGGTATGGGTTTATTGAGGCGACGGATGGGCATGAGGTCTATTTTCATCCCAACAGCCTGCTGAATGCCGATTTTAGTCAACTGGAAGTAGGACAGGAAGTGCGGTTTGCAGAGGAGAGGGGTGATCAGGGGCCGCAGGCCAGTACTGTCCGAGTCATCGGCAAACACCATCTGCTGGGGTGATGGATGCCGCTTAACCCTTGATCACGGCAACCGGGCAGAGTCGGGCAACCTTGCGTGCAATCCCTGCCCGATTGACCACTTCGACCACTCGACTGACGTTCTTGTAAGCCTGGGGTGCTTCTTCTGCCAGACCGGGCAGGGAACCTGCTCGTACTGCAATGCCTTCGTGCTCCAGATCGGCGCGCAGGCGATCGCCCCTGACTTCCCGTTTGGCCCGGGCGCGGCTCATCACCCGTCCAGCCCCATGACAACTAGACCCAAACGAGAGGCGATCGCTCTCCGCGGTTCCCAGCAAAACCCAACTCTCAGTTCCCATTGAACCGGGTACCAGGACGGGTTGTCCCAGGGCCTGATATTCCGCAGGCAACCCCGCAAACCCTGGCCCAAAGGCGCGAGTTGCCCCTTTGCGGTGGACACAGACCTGGAGGGGGGCACCTGCGATCGTGTGGGTTTCAAGTTTGCCCATATTGTGGGCAATGTCATAAACTTGCCGCAACTCGCTTCCCTCTGGGCCAAACACGTCCTGAAAGCTGCGGCGGGCGTGCCATGCTAGCACTTGGCGGTTGGCAAACGCATAATTGGCAGCGGCTTTCATGGCTTTGAGATAGGACTGCCCTTCCTCCGAGTCAATGGGCGCACAGACCAGCTCTCGGTCGGGCAGGGAAATGCCGTAGCGTGCTACCGCAAACTGAAAACTCTGCACATAGTCGGTACAGATCTGATGGCCGAAACCACGGGAGCCACAGTGAATTTGAACTGCCAGACAGCCCTCATGCAAGCCCATGATTGCGGCAGCTTGGGGATCAAACACCTGCGCGACTTGGTCTACCTCTAGGAAGTGATTTCCGGCTCCCAGGGTACCGAGTTGTCCTTTGCCGCGCTCCTTGGCTCGATGGCTGGCACAACTGGGGTCTGCTCCTGCCAAGCAGCCAAATTCTTCCGTTCGCATGAGGTCATCTGGCTGGGCGTAGCCGTGTGCCAGTGCCCACTGCGCCCCTTGACGGCAGACCTGGTCTAGTTCTGCGTCCGACAGCGGCACGCTGCCCTTTTCTCCAACGCCGCTAGGACAATTGCGATACAGTGCACTCGCTAGGTCGCTCAGATAGGGGTGGGCGGCCTCCAGGGGAATCTCTGAGGCGAGCACTCGCACCCCACAGTTAATGTCATACCCGATCGCCCCAGGGGAAATGATGCCGCCGGGAACCCGGGCGGCCATCACCCCCCCAATCGGCATCCCATAGCCCTGGTGGACATCGGGCATAACAATCACTTGGCCCACCAGACCGGGGAGTTGCGCCACATTGACTGCCTGGGGGATGGAGAGGTCATCTAGGGCATCGTCCAGCAGGTCTTCGTCGGCAAATACCCAGACTGGCACGTTCATGGCGGGATGAAACGTGGTCGGGATTTCCCACAAGTAGTCGTGCAGGCGATGGAAATCTTGCTTGTGAATTTTCAACATAGTGTTCTCCTAGACATCGAGAACCTAGACATCGAGAACCAGTGTTGCTTCAAACCCCCGATCGGTTTTGTGAATGGCCAGATTATGATAGGTTACTGCTTTAATCGTCTTCACCCAGCGCTGAATTTCTGCACCACTCATGCGCACGTTGAGCACCTGAGGGCTGAGTTTCAGAATCTCAAACTGGTCAAACCCCAGGTTTTCACTTTCCCGGAGATACAGCAGTTCGTTTAGCCAGGCCACTAATAAACTTTCGGGATCGATCCCGTGAATTTCCAGCTCCCGGATTACCCTGGGTTGATCCGCTAGTTGTAGCTCTGCTCCAGTATTGAGGGCGATCGCCGCCTGAATAAATAAGCTTTCTAAATCTGGTCCCCACACTCGATACGACCAATCGGCAGTATGGTCAACTTCTTCAAAGCCACAGCCTGGAACCGGGGACGATAACATGGCTATCAGGGGGGTGATGTCTTCTGCTTATATTGTATGGCGTGCATGGGTATGGCGTGCATGGCGTGTATGACGCTACGCGCTCATGATGTCAAACGCGTTTTGTGGGAAACCCCGCGCAGCAGAATTTCCCACAAAATGCCTTGTCCTCACCTATGTGTGTCGCGTTATAGAAGAACTGATTGAAACAGTATCCCCTGTGATGGGGGGGCTGAATCTGCTTCCTTCCTAGTATTTGCTCACGCGCATCTGAATCATCAACTAGCATCATCAACGATGATCTATGACGGTGAATGTTGAGACTTGTCAACAAGCGGTTCTTTCAGGACTGACCTGATCTAGGATAAAAGCGTAATAAAGTGTAAATAGAAAGACTTCCCATCCATTAGAAAACGTCCATTAGAACACTTTAAGCAGAGGCATCGGAAGAAGACCTGTCTGTCTCCTCATCATTG
>DVEB01000210.1 GCA_015295905.1 Synechococcales cyanobacterium M55_K2018_004 | reverse complement strand
GGTTAAGAAGGTTTTGGGTCATCGCGCCCGGCGCGGTGACCCAAAACCCTTGCTTTTCCCGAATTCACGTTAAAACAATGAAATCCCTATGATGTGTTGGGCGTTAGCCCTAACACATCCTGCAACGGATACCTGACTGCGTGGCACCGTCTTTGTTAGAGAGGGCGGCTAGAGAGGGCGATCGCGGCGCGATCGCCCTCTCTAACAAGGGTTTTGCGTGACCAAGAGCCACCCTCTACTTGGGTGAGTTGATGTAGTCTTGCAGGGCCTTCACATCGAGTGGACTGTTCTGGAGTGCACGGATGGCGGCGATCGAGGCGCGTGCTCCAGCGATTGTCGTCACCGTGGGGATCTTATAGGCAAGGGCAGTACGGCGAATCGAGCGATCGTCTTGCAGCGCCGTCTCACCCAGGGGCGTGTTCACCACAAGTTGGATCTGCTGGTTCTTAATTGAGTCCATCACGTTGGGACGGCCTTCGTGGACCTTGAGCACCAGATCTACATCCAGGCCGTGTTCTTGTAAGACTCTACGAGTCCCCTCGGTGGCGACCACATGGAGACCCAGTTCTAGCAATTCCTTCACCACAGGAACGGCAGCCGTCTTGTCGCGATCATTCATTGACACAAAAACAGTGCCCGCGAGCGGCAGAGACTGAGAGGCAGCCAGTTCTGCCTTGGCAAAGGCTTTGCCGAAGTCAGAATCGATCCCCATCACTTCACCCGTTGATCGCATTTCTGGCCCTAGGATGATGTCGGTGCCAGGAAACTTGGAGAACGGCAGCACCGCTTCTTTGACTGAGATATGAGTGGGGATGATCTCTTCGGTAAAGCCCAGTTCTTCCAAGGTTTTCCCAGCCATGACCAAGGAGGCCAGTTTAGCTAAGGGCTTACCGATCGCCTTCGACACAAAGGGCACGGTTCGAGATGCGCGGGGGTTCGCCTCCAAAATGTAGACGCGATCGCCCTCTACGGTTCCCTGGATGGCGTACTGCACGTTCATCAACCCCACAACTCCTAGTGCCTGGGCGAGCTTAGTCGTCCAGGTGCGGATGGTGTCGAGGATGTCAGGAGAGAGGGTGACCGTGGGAATAGAGCAGGCCGAGTCGCCAGAGTGGATGCCAGCCTGTTCGATGTGTTCCATGATGCCACCGATCACCACCCGTCCAGTGTGGTCAGCGATCGCGTCCACATCCACTTCAATTGCGTTTTCGAGGTACTGGTCTACCAGGATGGGGTGGTCTGGTTCCACCTGGACGGCGTAGGCCATGTAGCGTTCCAGATCGGCATCAGAGTAGACGATCTCCATCGCCCGTCCTCCCAAGACGTAGCTAGGACGCACCACCACGGGGTAGCCAATACGGGCGGCAACGTGCAGGGCTTCAGCCGTGCTGCGGGCGATGCCGTTGGTGGGCTGACGGATTTCCAGTTGCCGCAGGATTTTCTCGAAGCGCTCTCGATCTTCTGCCACGTCAATCGAGTCAGTAGACGTGCCCCAGATGCGGGTCTGCACTGGCGAGTCTGCTGGTAAGGTGTCGAGGTATTTTTGTAGCGGCACAGCCAGCTTGAGGGGAGTCTGGCCGCCAAACTGGATGATTATCCCCACAGGATTTTCTGCCTCGATGATATTGAGCACATCTTCCTTGGTCAGCGGCTCAAAGTAGAGGCGATCGCTCGTATCGTAGTCTGTCGAGACGGTTTCGGGGTTAGAGTTGACCATAATCGTCTCAAAGCCATCGGCCTGCAGGGCAAAGGAGGCATGGCAGCAGCAGTAGTCAAACTCAATCCCTTGCCCAATGCGGTTGGGGCCACCCCCCAGGATCATCACCTTCGGACGGTCAGAAACCAGCACTTCTGATTCAGTGGCGGTCGTTTCCTGGCCATCGCTGAGGCTAATCACTGCCGATTCGTAGGCTGAATAGTAGTAGGGCGTGAGGGCTTCAAACTCAGCCGCGCAGGTATCCACGGTTTTGTAGACCGGAATGATGCCGAGGGACTTCCGGTAGGCACGCACCTCATCTTCGCTGGTCTTGGTAGCGTAGGCGATCTGGCGATCGCTAAAGCCCTGCTGCTTCACCGCTAGCATCTGCTCTGCCGTGAGGTTCTGGAGGGGGGTGCGCTTCAGGAATTTCTCTGTCTCCAAAAGTTCACGGAATTTATCGAGGAACCAGGGATCGATCGCTGTGAGCTCGTAGATTTCTTCAACCGTCATGCCCATCAGCATGGCGTGACGCACTGTGAAGATGCGTTCGGGGTTGGGCGTCCGCAGTCCAGCGCGAATCTGTTCCAAGCTGGGGAGTTTTTCGGAGCGATCGCAGCCCCAACCCGCCCGTCCGGTTTCGAGCGATCGCAACGCCTTCTGGAACGACTCCTGGAAGGTACGCCCAATCGCCATTGCTTCACCCACAGACTTCATCTGTGTTGTGAGGACGGGCTGGGAACCGGGGAACTTTTCGAAGGCAAAGCGAGGAATTTTGGTGACGACGTAATCAATCGTCGGCTCGAAGCTGGCTGGCGTTTTCTTGGTGATATCGTTGGGGATCTCGTCTAGGGTGTAGCCCACGGCCAATTTTGCTGCCATTTTGGCGATCGGGAACCCAGTCGCTTTGGAGGCCAGCGCAGAACTGCGAGACACGCGAGGGTTCATCTCAATTACGATCACATCGCCGGTGTTGGGGTTGACTGCAAACTGAATATTAGACCCCCCCGTCTCTACGCCAATTTCTCGGATGATCTTGATGGAGGCGTCGCGCAACCGCTGGTATTCCTTGTCCGTCAGGGTCTGCGCTGGGGCAACGGTGATTGAGTCACCGGTATGCACCCCCATTGGGTCAAGGTTCTCGATGGAGCAGATAATCACCACGTTGTCGGCTAGGTCGCGCATCACCTCTAGCTCGTATTCCTTCCAGCCCAGGAGAGACTGTTCGATCAGGATTTGGGAAACTGGACTAGCATCTAAACCAGACTGCGCGATCTCTTCAAACTCTTCTTGGTTGTAGGCGATGCCGCCACCAGTGCCGCCTAGGGTGAAGGCGGGCCGGATGATCAACGGGTAGCGACCAATTTGTTGGGCGATCGCCCTTGCCTCTTCCATAGTTTCTGCCAGACCAGAGGGACAGACGGCTACACCAATCCGTTCCATCGCCTGCTTGAACAGCTTGCGGTCTTCCGCCATCTCGATAGCAGGCAACTTGGCCCCAATCAGCTCAACGCCAAATTTTTCCAGCGTGCCATTTTTTGCCAAAGCAACCGCCAAGTTGAGAGCTGTTTGTCCACCCATTGTGGGCAGCAAGGCATCAGGGCGTTCCTTCTCGATTACCTTGGCCACCATTTCGGGGGTGAGCGGCTCAATATAGGTGCGATCGGCAGTCTCTGGGTCGGTCATGATGGTGGCCGGGTTGGAGTTGATCAGCACCACCTCGTAGCCCTCATCCCGCAGCGCTTTGCACGCCTGCGTTCCAGAGTAGTCAAACTCGCAAGCTTGTCCAATCACAATAGGGCCAGAGCCGATCAGCAAAATCTTTTGGAGGTCGTTTCGACGGGGCATAGGTTCGGTCAGCAGGTTGCATAAATCCAATTTATTGTAGGGGTATTCCTGCCTATCCGGCTGCGTCTTCAACTTCCTCTCAAGATCGGACGGAAAAAAGATCGCACGAAAAGGCGGGGAGCTATACTCCCCGCTTTTCTGGGATAGAGTGCCTTGCACTGACCTTGTCAGTTTTTGTGTCAGTGGGTTGTGGTGTAAAACC
>DVEB01000323.1 GCA_015295905.1 Synechococcales cyanobacterium M55_K2018_004 | reverse complement strand
GTGAACAGAATATCGCGAGTTTTGGGGCACCGCGCCCGGCGCGGCGCCCCAAAACCCGCTTAACTAGAACGGATGTTATTACCGATGACCGGCTTGGAGCGTCGATAGGGCAAAAGATCGTCGACTATCCAGTTGGGAGCAACACGACAATTATCTTCAGTTTCTTCATCCTCATCAACTTTAATGTCCTCTTAAGAAGACACCGCACAGTGTTCCCCATGTGGTCCCCTCCAATATTAGAGGAAGTATTGCATTTCATTGACACTCAACCAACCGACACGAAACTTACTATGCAAACTCTATGACTAGGACTAGTGCTGTAGAGTGTTGTAGAGTATTGGAGGGTTGACTGTTTCGTTTTCGTTCCAGGTCTCATTGGCTATCGTTCCAGATCTGATTGGATCTTTGGTATACATTCTGTTACATAGTCTCTTGTTTATTTCTTTACGTCTCATGTATTCCTCCATACAAGGAGCAGTTCAATGTATCAAAAGATTTTGGTTGCGATTGATCATTCCGCTGGTAGTGAGCAGGTGTTTGAAGAGGCTCTGAAACTAGCAAAGATGATGAATTCCAGGCTAATGTTGCTGCATGTTTTATCTTCCGATGACGCTGGTGAATTTGCCTCCCTTTCAGCAGGAATGCACTCACCACTAGTGGTGAGCAACTTAGCAGAAGCCCACCGGAAACACTGGGAAGCCTACGAGAAAAAGAGCCTGGAGCTGCTGCGATCCTACGCAGAAAAAGCAGCCGCAGCCAATATTCCGGCTGAATTTACGCAAAATTTTGGTGATTCGGGTCGAACAATCTGCAAGCTTGCTGAAATGTGGGATGCAGATCTGATTGTGATGGGTCGTCGTGTTCTCACTGGTCTAGAAGCATGGTTGTCCGATAGCGTGAGCAGCTATGTAATCCACCATGCACCCTGTCCGGTGTTCATTGTTCAAAGCAAGGCTCTTCAAAAGCAAGGCTCTTGATCCTTCATGAGATATAGCGGGTTTCATATTGATGAGAGACAGGCTCTCCTATGTTTCCCATCAATATGAAAATCGTTATATTTCTGTTTAGAGAGGTATGAGAAAAAGGTATGTAACGTCAGTGCTGGTTAAGAGGGTTTTAGGTCACCGCGCCCGGCGTGGTGACCTAAAACTCTTGCTGTTCCGCGCGCGTCGCGCACGGAACAGCAAGGATTTCAGCTTATCCCGAATTCACGTTATGTAGACTACTCGGGGACTGGCGTGAACATCAGATCCTCGCGGCGCGTTACGGCTATTGCTCAACACATTCCACAGTGGGTTCATGATTGAATGGCCAAGCTAATTGCCAAGCACGGATAGTTTTGGGCAAGAGAGCACCAGCAAAATTGATGTAAAGATGCAAAATTTATGCGTTACCGTCGATTCAGCTATCGTTACACGGGTGTTTTTTCAGGGATGGCTGCTCCTTCTCAGGCCAACGTTTGGGAAGGGCAACCTCAGTCCAGCTTTGCCTATCCACAATGGCAACCTGCTGCTGATCTTTATGAAACTCCTACGGCATTGATTGTGAAAGTTGAGGTTGCAGGCATGGCGGAGGAGGATTTTGAGATTTCCCTCTACGAAAATGCTCTCGTCATTCAGGGGGTACGTCCTTGGGAGAGCTTGGAAGGGAATGGGGTATACCATGCCGTCAACATTCACTACGGTGCCTTTCGTCTAGAAGTGCCTCTCCAGCAGCCAATTGAGCGCGATCGCCTTCGACGTGTCATTGGCGATCGCATCCAAGCCCGTTATGACCGGGGCTTCCTGTACGTCATCCTACCCAAAGCGGAGGTGTGATGATGACTACCACTCCCACCAATATTGAGCAGAGTCCCGAAAATACCGCCCAAAATATTCCCCAGATCCCTGATGCTTTGCCTGTGTTGCCTTTGGTCAACACGGTTGTGGTTCCCATGGCCGTGGCCCCCATTGTGGTTGGGCAAGAGCGATCGGTCAAGCTGGTCGATGAAGTCATGCGCACGAATCGGCTGGTGGCGCTGGTGGCGCAGCGTCATCCAGATGCACGTCCGGCAGGCCCCGACGATATTTACCGCATTGGCACCGCCGCGATTATTCACCGACTGTTACGTTTGCCAGATGGCACCCTCCAACTGGTTGTTCAGGGACTAGAGCGTATTCGTCTCTTGGACTTTTTGCAAACCGAGCCCTTTCTGGTGGCGCGGGCAGAAACGGCTCCAGAAGAGGTGACGCTGAGTACAGCCTTAGAGGCTCTACGTCGCACGCTGGGGGAATTATTCGGCAAACTGGTGCTGCTGACCGAAGATATTCCCAATGAGTTGGCTGCCGCTGGTGAGAACATTAGCGATCCCCGCATGTTTGCTTACCTAGTAGCAGCGATGACCCCGATGGAAACCCCCGTGCGGCAAGAAATCCTGGAGTTGGATGCGGTGGAAACGAAACTCCAGCGGTTGGTTGAGATTGTCCAACAAGAACTAGCTGTGCGGGAATTGCAGCAGCAAATTGCCTCGGATGCCCAGGAAAAAATTTCGAAAACCCAGCGGGAATACATTCTTCGGGAGCAATTAAAATCAATTCGGCGGGAACTGGGTGAAGAAGACGCAGAACAGGCGGAAGTTCAGGAGTTACGCAACCAACTAGACGCAGCTCAGCTTCCCGAAGAAGCTCGCAAAGAAGCATTGCGTGAATTGTCGCGGCTAGAGCGGTTGCCGGCCATTTCGCCGGAATACGGCATGATTCGTACCTATTTGGACTGGATGGTGAGTCTGCCCTGGAATACCACCACAGGGGAGGCGATCGACTTGGGCTATGCGCGCCAGGTGTTGGACGACGATCATTACGATCTAGAAAAGATCAAAGACCGGATTCTGGAATATCTGGCCGTTAAAAAGCTCAAGAGTGAACGCCTACGGCACGTCGAAGATGACAGCACTGCCGCTGTGGGAGAGGACTCCTTTGCTCAGGACCATGCTCCCGCAGAAACACCAGCGTCCCAAAAGTTGCCAGAACCGCTGCTAGAGGATATTCGCCGCGAACCAATTTTGTGTTTTGTGGGGCCACCCGGTGTGGGTAAGACCTCGCTGGGACAGTCGATCGCCCGGGCAATGAAGCGTAAGTTCGTGCGGATTAGTTTAGGCGGGGTGAGCGATGAAGCCGAGATTCGTGGTCATCGTCGCACCTATATTGGGGCCTTGCCAGGGCGGTTGATTCAAGCCCTGCGGCGGGTAGAAACGGCTGATCCGGTCTTTATGCTGGATGAAGTGGATAAACTGGGCAAAAGTTTTCAGGGTGATCCAGCGGCGGCCCTTTTAGAGGTCCTCGATCCAGCCCAAAATCATACCTTTGTAGACACTTATCTGGGGGTTCCGTTCGATTTATCGAGAGTCTTGTTTATCTGCACGGCCAACACGGTTGAAACCATTCCGTCTCCGTTGTTGGATCGCATGGAGATTTTGAGTCTCTCTGGCTACACGGAGATGGAGAAGTTACACATTGCCCGTCGCTACCTGCTGCCCAAACAGCTCCGCGCTAACGGACTCAACCCAGAGGAACTCACCATCACCGATGCGGCGCTGCAACGGATTGTGCGGGAATATACCCGGGAAGCAGGGGTGCGCGGCCTGGAGCGCGAAATTGGTACGGTGGTACGCAAGGTGGCGCGGCAAATTGCAGAGGGAACCGTAGTGGCCACAACCGTCGAAGCTGATCAAATTCCTGATTATCTGCGGCGCCCTCGATTTCTCGATGAAGCGGTGGAGCGGATTGATCGCCCTGGCATTGCCACTGGCTTAGCCTGGACGCCTGCTGGCGGGGATGTGTTATTTGTGGAAGCCACTATGATGCCCGGACGCGCTGAGCAACTGGTGTTAACGGGAATGCTGGGGGATGTGATGCGAGAGTCTGCTCAGGCAGCCCTGTCTTATGTGCGGTCTAATGCGGAAAAACTAGGTATTGATCCCAAAGTGTTTGTGGGCAAGGTGGTGCATGTGCATGTGCCAGCTGGGGCTACGCCGAAGGATGGGCCTTCTGCTGGGGTGACGATGATGACGGCGATCGCCTCCCTTGCTTCTGGTCGCCTAGTCCGCAATGATGTGGCCATGACTGGAGAAATCACGCTACGGGGCAAGGTATTACCCGTTGGGGGGATTCGGGAAAAAGTATTGGCGGCCTACCGGGCGGGCATTAAGACAGTGATTCTGCCGCAACGGAACGAACCGGATCTGGAAGATGTGCCCGAAGACGTGCGCCATCAGCTTCAGTTTGTGCCGGTGAGCGCAGCCGAGGAGGTTTTGGCAACGGCGCTAACATCGACTCATTCTTAACGTTTTATCCTGACTCATGACCTCCTTCATTCTGCGGGCATTCCTCACGCTCTTTGTTGTTCTCGACCCAATTGGTTTGGTGCCCATTTTTATGACCCTGGCAGGAAAGTATCCGGCTAAGGTGCAAATGCACATCATTCGTCAGGCCATTTTGGTTGCGGGGGGAATTTTATTTGTCTTTGCCTTGTTTGGTAACAATTTGCTGCGCTATTTGGGGATCAGCGTGGAAGCGTTTCAGGTCGCAGCGGGAGTTTTGTTACTCAAAATTGCAGTGGATATGGTGTTTGCCCAGCTTCAGCGCGAAACCAAAGCCGAGGAGTCGGAAGCCCAAACCCGGACAGACATTAGTGTTTTTCCCTTAGGAACGCCGTTGATAGCAGGGCCGGGTGCGTTAGCCAGTATTCTCGTCTTGCAGGGGGAGGCAGCCATCTATCCCTTTGGAACCGCTATTATTCTAGGAATTACTGCATTCGTATTGCTGTTGCTTTATGGGTCTTTGGCGATCGCCCAACCCCTGACCCGATGGCTAGGACGGACGGGAATTAATGTCATTTCCAGAGTATTGGGCATTTTACTCGCAGCGCTAGCGGTGCAGTATGCGATCGACGGCATTTTGGCGTTGATCAAAAAAACATTGCTTTGAGTCCAAAGATCAGAGCAATCAAGGGCGACGCAGAAGAGCAATAACGACCCAACTCATCAGCCCGACGCCAAACAAAAGTAGACCTTGACTAATAATCTCGATCAGCGAAGGGGTTAAGGAATCGTGCTTGGATAGTTGCTGTAGAATTGCGCCAGCAATCAGCGAACCCATTGACAGAATAGCTAAACTCAAACGGTTCATGCCCTGTTGCTGAGTGTGCAGAAACTCTTGTTCCAGTCGCCAACCTAGGTTAATTCCTAATTCTGAACGCTCTAAGCGATCGAGTAAAATTTCAAATCGTTGAGGAAATTGGGTTGTTAACCGAGACAAGTAGAGACTCGACTGCACAGTATCCTGCCACAGCTCAGTTCCAAATAAGCGCAGACGAATGGCCTGTTCCACAATCGGACGTGCCACCTCTACAAAGGGGAATAGGGGATCGAGTTGGCGGGCAATGCCTTCCACATTGGCGATCGTTTTTACAAATAACCCAATTGTGCCTGGCATTTGAATATTGTTTTCTCGAGGGATCCGCAATGCTTCATTGAGTAGCTCAGCCAGGTTAATTTCTGCTAGAGGACGGGTATAGAATCTCCTAAGCAGGCGGTCAAACGCAGACTCAATCGCTCGCAGATCTACGTCTAAGCGGGTAAACCCTAACTCTCGAATAGCCTGGGTAACAATTTTGGGACGCTCATACACAATACCAACCAGCAAATCGGTGAGAATGCTCTGTGTGCGGGGATCGATCAGGGCAACCATACCACAGTCTAGCAAGGCTAACCGATCTTGGGTCTCATCACCGATATACAAAAAATTACCAGGATGGGGATCGGCATGAAACAACCGATCCAGGTAGATTTGTTGCATCACTACCTGAACCGCCAAGGTGGCCAGTTGTTTTTTGCGAGCTTGAGGGAGATTAACCTGATTGAGTTTGATCCCTTCAATCCATTCCAACGTCAGAATCTGATCCGTTGTCCAATCCCAATAGACTTTAGGAACTACTACTTGTCCAGGTTTCCAGAAGCGGCTATGCCTGAGATTTTGACGGAGTTGTTCTGTATTGCGAGCCTCTCGATAAAAATCCAGTTCGCCCAACAGACTGTATCGAAATTCTTCAGCTAGGCCGGGTAAGTCGTAAGCCTGTCCTAATTTATCTCGACCAAACCAGTGAGCGAGCGAGTCTAGAACCTCTAGATCCCGCTCGACGATTTCTCGAATGCCAGGACGTTGAACTTTAATGGCGACGGTTTGATGATTTTTCAGGACTGCCCGATGAACTTGTGCCAGGGAACCAGCGGCGATCGCCACGGGTTCAATCGTGAGAAATTCAGACTGAAATGAGTCTCCAAAAGCATTTTGTAAAATGGGTTCTATCTCGCTCCAGGGTAAAGCTGGAACATTATTTTGCAGAGTTTCCAAGACTGCAATATACTCTGGACTGAGTAAGTCTGGGCGAGTGCTGAGCAACTGTCCAAGCTTGACAAAGGTCGGCCCTAACTCAATTAGAATCTGTCGCAGAATGTGCGGCAAAGGTAAGGCGGGTTGCTCAGGTTGGGCATCTTTAATGATGCGGCTGCGAAAATAATTCCAGCCGTTGCGTAAAATGACTTCAATAATTTCAGCTTGACGTTGGCTGGCAGCGGCTGATTTGGCAGAAAGTAAAAACATGAAAGCAGCGTTATGAATTGCAATCGGCTGATGAGGTGCAAACACGTCTGAGGAGGGGAGCAATTCAACAATACACTCCCGCTTCAGTCAGATCTACTCCAGTGACGTGAATTCTGGATAAGCTGAAACCCTTGCTGTTCCGTGCGCGACGCGCACGGAACAGCAAAGACGTTGGGGCACTGCGCCCGGCGCAGTGCCCCAACATCCTCTTAACTAGAACTGACGTTAATTAGTTGTGATCCAATCCCTGTGATACGAAATCCGTCTATAAAGTGGCTGTTTGTTGTAGTGTGAAACGGGCGCGCAGCGCCTGCTTCACACCACAACAAACCGATTCAATAACCGACGGAGTCGGTATGAGTTGTGGGTTTAGTAGTCAAAGTCACCGCCGCCTGCTCCGGCACCTGCGGGCGTTTTCTCCTTTGGCTCCGGCTTATCTACCACAATGCACTCGGTGGTGAGCACCATCCCCGCTACCGATGCCGCGTTTTGCAGGGCGCTCCGAGTCACCTTTGCAGGGTCAACGATACCAGCCTCAAACATATTCACAAAGGTATCTTTGGCTGCATCATACCCTTCGTCAAAGGGAAGTCCTCGAACTCGTTCAGCGATGACTGCACCATTGGCCCCCGCATTATCGGCAATTCGACGCAACGGTGCATAAAGGGCGCGTGCCACGATCAGAGCACCGGTCAGTTCTTCATCCTTCAGGTTGCTGTTGGCCCATTCCTCTAACTGAGGCGCTAAGTGGGCCAGGGTTGTCCCACCACCGGGGACGATCCCTTCTTCAACAGCAGCCTTCGTGGAGTTGATGGCGTCTTCTAGGCGAAGTTTGCGATCCTTCAATTCGGTTTCGGTGGCGGCTCCTACTTTGATGACGGCAACACCACCAGCCAGCTTCGCCAGTCGTTCTTGTAGCTTTTCTTTGTCGTAGGACGAGTCAGTCTCTTCGATCTGGCGACGAATTTGTTCGCAGCGGGCTTTGACAGCCTTTTCGTTCCCCTCGGCCACGATGGTGGTGTCATCTTTAGTGATAGTGACCCGACGAGCCTGTCCGAGCATTTCCAGCTTGACATTTTCTAGCTTCAAGCCGGTGTCTTCGCTAACGACCTGACCATTGGTGAGGACGGCAATGTCTTCCAGCATGGCCTTACGGCGATCGCCAAACCCCGGCGCTTTGACCGCACAGACGCGCAGCACACCACGCATGTTGTTGACCACCAGGGTTGCCAACGCTTCTTTTTCAATGTCTTCAGCAATGATGAGGAGCGGTTTAGCGGCCCGTGCCATTTGTTCCAAAATGGGCACCAAGTCCTGCACTAAGGTGATCTTTCTGTCAGTAATTAGGATGTAGGGTTCTTCCAGAACCGCTTCCATGCGCTCCGTATCGGTTACAAAGTAGGGAGAAATGTAGCCCTTGTCAAAGCGCATCCCCTCAGTGACTTCCAGTTCTGTCTGCATCGACTTCCCTTCTTCTAGGGAGATCACGCCTTCTTTGCCGACTTTATCCATCGCTTCGGCAATCATCTGCCCAACTTCGGCATCGTTCCCCGCAGAAATCGTCGCCACCTGAGCGATCGATTTTGAGTCTTCTACCGGACGGGCATGTTCTTGAATTTTGTCAACAATAAAGTGTGTTGCTTTGTCGATGCCTCGCTTCAACAGCAGCGGATTCGCCCCTGCTGCCACGTTACGCAAGCCCTCTTTGACCATGGCGTGGGCGAGTACGGTTGCAGTCGTTGTTCCATCTCCGGCAATATCGTTCGTTTTCGATGCAGCCTGCCGCAGCAGAGACACGCCTGTATTTTCTACGTGATCTTCCAACTCAATTTCTTTGGCAATCGTCACACCATCATTAACAATTTGCGGTGCGCCATACTTCTTCTCTAGTACAACGTTGCGTCCTTTAGGGCCAAGGGTGACAGCAACAGCTTCTGCCAAAGCGTCAATTCCTTTCTCAAGGCTGCGACGAGCAACGTCATCATACAGAATCGTCTTTGCCATAAGATATGCATCCTCCTACAATCATGAGTTGAGCATGAGTTGAGAGTTGTGACTCGCAATCAAAATTGAGCGAAATTGAGCGACAGTCTCTATCCGACGACGGCAAGTACGTCTTTTTCTGACAACAAAACGTAGTCTTCGCCGCCTAACTTAATGTCTGTGCCAGCATATTTGGAATACAGCACTCGGTCGCCAACGTTGACTTCCATAGGGATACGATTGCCAGAGTCATCCCGTCTACCTGGCCCAACCTGCACCACCTCACCGACTTGAGGCTTTTCTTTGGCAGTATCTGGTAGCAAGATGCCTCCGGCGGTTTTCTCTTCCGCCTGGGCGACTTTGATGAATAGGCGATCGCCCAGAGGTTTTACCGTGGAAACGTTCAAACTAATCGTTGCCATAGGGTATTCATCCTCCCAATACGCAATCTACTGAGCAGCTTGTGTTTCAGGCTGTCATCCGGGGGGATAGACTGCTGCTCCTGATTGACTGACAAAACTCGAAGCACCCTCACCCCAACCCCTCTCCCAGAGCGGGCGAGGGGCTTTTGACCCAGGTTTGGCAGTTCAAGTCCCTTCGCCCCTTGTGGGAGAAGGGATTTAGGGATGAGGGGAAAAGATTTGTCAGGTAACCAGCTGCTGCTCTACCCACCCCCAATAAATTGACAAGCAAATCTGAGGACTTTCTGAGGTGTGACCGAATGATTCGGTGAGATGAGCATCCATGCAGGGTACTCATTTTTTCCACAGATTTGCATGGTCTACTCTAATCAGTAAATATGCAGGATTTAATCTTCGATGGGTTCTTCACAGAAGTAGGGTTTACCGTCCAGAACTGGCTGAACCCTTGAGGGTTTTCCGAACTAGGTGATTGCTCAAGGAAGTTGTGCCGATGCCCGTAGAAACTGAAACTCAACGATCGCAAAAGCAACCCAAACCTAGAGATGTGGGGGGCAGCTTATTGATTTTTCTGGTGACCTTGTTGTTACTGAACCTGCTGATTTTCCCCAACTTGGGGCCGCGACTACCGGAAGTTCCCTACAGCGAATTTGTTGAGCAGGTCGAAGCAGGGCAAGTGGAACGGGCCATCGTTAGTCCCAACCGCATTGAGTACCAGTTGAAGCCCAAGCCTGGCGAAGACCAGCCACGCATCTTTGCCACCACACCAGTGGCACTCGATTTAGACTTGCCCAAGATTTTGCGGGAGCATGGTGTGGAATTTGCGGCGCCGCCGCCTAGCAACACGGGTTGGATTGGCACCCTCCTAAGCTGGGTCTTACCCCCGCTGATTTTCTTTGGCATTTGGGCATGGTTGTTTAACCGCGCCCAAGGGGGACCCGCGGCCCTGACGGTGGGTAGAAGCAAGGCTCGGATTTACTCAGAAGGGGATACAGGGGTTACCTTCGCAGATGTGGCAGGGATCGATGAGGCTAAGGCAGAGCTACAGGAAATTGTGGATTTTCTCAAACACGCCGATCGCTATGCTCGGCTAGGGGCCAAAATCCCCAAAGGTGTGCTGTTGGTGGGGCCACCCGGAACAGGGAAAACCCTCCTGGCAAAGGCGATCGCCGGAGAAGCAGGCGTTCCCTTCTTTAGCATTTCTGGCTCGGAGTTTATTGAACTATTTGTGGGAGTTGGGGCGGCACGGGTGCGCGACTTATTTGAGCAAGCCAAGCAACAGGCTCCCTGCATTGTGTTTATTGATGAACTCGATGCCCTCGGTAAATCGCGGGCGGCGGGTGGGCCCTTTGTGGGTGGCAATGACGAGCGGGAACAAACCCTCAACCAATTACTGACTGAAATGGACGGCTTTGATGCTAATACGGGAGTGATCATCCTGGCGGCAACCAACCGGCCAGAGGTGCTAGACCCAGCGCTGCGGCGTCCTGGTCGGTTTGACCGTCAAATCGCGGTCGATCGTCCCGATAAGGTGGGACGCAAAGCCATTCTAGACGTTCATGCTCGACGAGTCAGACTCGCTGCTGATGTGGATTTAGACAAAATTGCCAGTCGCACGCCGGGCTTTGTCGGCGCCGACCTCGCTAACCTCGTGAATGAAGCCGCCTTGCTCGCTGCCCGCCAAAATCAAGACGCCGTGACTATGGCCAATTTTAATGAGGCAATTGAACGGGTTGTGGCTGGCTTAGAGAAGCGATCGCGCGTTCTAAATGAGTTGGAGAAAAAGACCGTTGCCTACCATGAAGTGGGCCATGCCTTGGTGGGAGCCTTGATGCCGGGGGCCGGAAAAGTCGAAAAAATCTCAATTGTGCCGCGAGGCGTAGGGGCCTTGGGCTATACCCTACAGTTGCCCGAAGAAGATCGGTTTTTAATGGTAGAGAGTGAATTGCGAGGACGAATTGCTACTCTCCTGGGCGGACGATCGGCGGAAGAACTCATCTTTGGCGAAGTGTCCACCGGAGCGAGCGATGATATTCAGAAAGCGACAGACTTAGCAGAGCGTGCTGTGACCCTATATGGCATGAGCGATAGCTTGGGGCCAGTGGCGTTTGAAAAAATTCAACAACAATTTCTGGAAGGATATCCGAACCCACGCCGTGCCGTCAGCCCCAAGGTGGCAGAGGAAATTGACCGCGAAGTGAAAGAAATTGTCGATGGCGCTCACCATATTGCCTTGTCCGTGTTGCAAACGAACCGGGGGCTGCTGGAAGAGACGGCTCAAACATTGCTGCAAAGCGAAATTTTGGAAGGCGAAGCGTTGCGATCGCACCTAGAACAGGTGAAACCACCCGCCGAACTCGAGCACTGGTTGCGTACAGGACAACTGCCTGAGTCACCCGGAGGTTGAATTCGCGTCAATTCGGGATACGCTGAAACCCTGGATCTGCTAGGGGCGACGGGCCCGAAACATCCCACGAACCTCAGGCGCTTTGGGGCACGGTGTGCGGCGCGGTGCCCCAAAGTCTGCTGTCAAGCGAGGGTGTTGGTCATAGGCGCGATTGCCTACTCATCCCACAGGGCTGTGCTGAGATAGCGCTCTCCTGCACTGGGCTGAATAATCACAATGCGTTGGCCCTGGTATTGCGATCGCTGCCCAATGTGTAGCCCTGCATAGACCGCCGCCCCTGTTGAAATGCCACTCAGAATCCCTTCGACCTAGGCCAATTGTCGCCCCACCTGATACGCTTGGTCTTCAGTGACCGCGACAATTTCATCAATCAAGTCCACTCGCAAGACATCGGGAACAAACCCTGCACCAATCCCCTGTAAATTGTGCTGACCGGCGGGCTGACCACTCAAGACTGCACTCCTAGTAGGTTCAACCGCCACAATCTGAAGGTCGGGCTTTTGCTGCTTGAGGTAGCGCCCAGCCCCGGTGAGTGTGCCGCCAGTGCCAACCCCCACAACCAATGCGGCCAGTTGTCCATCGGTGTCATGCCAGATTTCAGGCCCCGTCGTATCGTAGTGAATCTTAGGATTGGCCGGGTTGCTGAACTGATGCGGCGAGAACGCGTTGGGAATGGTTTTCAGGAGTTGATTGGCGTGGGCGATCGCGCCAGGGATATCGGCCTCAGCCGGAGTTAAGATCACTTCTGCCCCATACGCCCGCACAATTTGTTGGCGCTCCCGACTCATGTTTTCTGGCATCGTCAACATTAGGCGGTATCCCTTCGCGGCACAGACCATTGCCAGCCCAACCCCAGTATTTCCAGACGTCGCCTCCACAATGGTAGATACCCCCGGTTGAATCAGCCCGGCCTGTTCTGCCTCCAGCATCATGCTAATGGCAATCCGATCTTTCACTGACTTTGCAGGATTCATGCCCTCCAGCTTCAGCACAATTTCTGCCACACAACCAACCTGTTGCGGTAAGCGTTGCAGCCTGACAAGCGGAGTTCGCCCAATCACTTCAGTAACATCGCGGTAGATCAGCATAAAGTTCAGCCTTTCGCTGGGCAATTGCCTATCGTCTATGCCTATCGTCCAAGGGACGTGCCATCGATTTGCAATTTATTGATTGGCAATGAGATTTGCAATTAAATAATGTACCCGCCGTAGGAGGTATTGGGCGATCGCCCCCCCACTACCCATCTCGCCTCAGCTTCTCTTAGGATGGAAAAAACCAATCGATTCTTCCATGACAACACCTAGCTACATTCGCATCGTGACGGACGACACCCCTCCCCAGATTGAGGGTGAACGGGAAGCCACCCGCGACCTAGGAGGCAGCTTTAACCCGCCTCGCACCCCCTCTGCCCTGCCGCGTGGCGTTGAAGTGGATGCTGCAACTCTCCAGCGAGAAATGGGCAATTTTTTAGTGGTGGTGGATCAAATGTTTCTTCAGGCTAAGCAGCAAAAGTCAGGGATGCAGCTTGAAGAGATCGAACTCGCCGTTGAGATTAACGGCGAAGGACAAGTCAGTCTGTTGGGCAGTGGGGTCAAAGTCGCAGGCAAAGGCGCAATGACCCTGAAGTTCAAACGATCGCACCCACCCCAAAGCCATTCTGAATAAACCAGCCGCATGGGAGAAAACTGGGCGATCGCCATTGGCATTAATCACTACAGCAACCTGCAATCGCTGCACTACGCGAAGCAGGATGCAGCGTCAGTATGCGATTATTTTCGGGAGCTTCAGTTTCGCCAGATCTACTATTTTGCTGACGATGCTCCGCCGATTCCTGCACCCTATGGCCCACCCCTAGACTCAAAACCGGGCTATACTCAACTGCGCCGCTTCCTTCGCACTCGGTTTGAGCAGCCCTTTCTGAAACCGGGTGACAACCTCTGGTTTTTCTTTGCGGGGCATGGCGGACGCGATGCCGGACGAGACTACCTGTTACCCACAGATGCTGACCCAGGCGATATTCCTGGCACAGCACTGGCCATCCAGGAGGTGAGCGATCGCCTCCGCTCCTGTGGAGCCGACAACGTGATCTTGCTGCTGGATGCCTGCCGCACCGACGACCGCCGCGATGGTGTGGGGGTGGGGACTGAAACCCAGCAGGGGGTGATTACAATTTACTCCTGTAGCCCCAACGAGGCTTCCTACGAGATTGCCGAACTCCAGCATGGAGCCTTTACCTACGCCCTGCTGCAAGGACTCCGAATTCAGGGCGAGGGGAACTGTGCCACCGTCGAGCGCCTGGATCAGTATCTCCGGACTGCCGTCCCAGACCTCAACCGCCGCCACAACAAACCCCCACAAAACCCCTACACCATTCCAGAACCACTGCACAAACGTCATCTGATCTTGCTGCCCGACAAAGCCGAACCGGGGGATGTGGTCACCCTCAAAAACGCAGCTCTGGAAGCCGAAGCCGAACACAATCTGGATCTGGCTGAAAGTCTGTGGCTCCGGGTGTTGGCAGCTTCCAAGGTCGATCAGCAAGCAATCAAAGCGCTGCAACGGATCGCGGTGAAACGTCATGCTTCGCCAACTCCTGACCCAATTCCACCACCCCCTTCTCCCCCCACAGGCAGCAGAACAAGCGGTTCGCCTCCAGCAACTCCAACAATTGAGTCACAACCATCACCCTCAAGTCAGCCTACACTCCAGCACTTTGAGTTTCAGGTTGGCAGCCTAAGGGTTGAAAAAAGTGTCCAGTCCTCTGGCTTTTTGGGGCTAGGGCAGAAGGAAACGATTGCCTATGGAATTGACCGCAAGCCTGGTCAGGCAAAGTTTTTCATTGAAGATCTGGGAAATGGTGTGACCCTTGAAATGGTGGTCATTCCCGGTGGCACGTTTCAGATGGGATCAAAGGAGTATAGCGCTGAACAACCGATTCATCGTGTCACGATCGCCCCTTTTTGCCTCGGCAAATATCCAGTGACGCAGGCTCAGTGGAACGCTGTTGCTGGCTTTCCCAAAGTCAAGATTGATTTGAATCCTGATCCCTCAGCTTTCAAGGGAGGCGATCGCCCGGTTGAGTGCATCTCTTGGTTGGAAGCGGTGGAGTTTTGCGATCGCCTCAACCGATTTGTTGAGTCTCGCTCATCCCATCAACCAAAGCGAACCTATCGGCTGCCCAGCGAGGCCGAGTGGGAATATGCCTGTCGTGCTGGCACGACGACCCCCTTTCACTTTGGAGAAACAATCACCACAGATTTGGCGAACTACGACGGCAACTACACCTATGGTTCTGAACCAAAGGGAGAATTCCGGCAACAAACAACGCCTGTTGGCAGTTTTGCGATCGCCAATGCCTTTGGCCTTTACGACATGCATGGCAATGTGTGGGAGTGGTGTGCCGACCACTGGCATGAAAATTATCAAGGTGCGCCAACGGATGGCAGCGCCTGGATAACAGGCGGAGATGGCGATCGCAGGCTGCTGCGGGGTGGCTCCTGGCTCAACTACCCGTGGTACTGCCGCTCGGCGAGTCGGGTCTGGGCCGGTGCGGACGATCGGTTCGACTGCTTCGGTTTTCGCCTGGCCTGTTCTCTCCCTGGACTTTAGTAGCCCTTTATACTTTTGCCCTCTTGCTCTTTACACTTCTTAACTCTTTTCTCTTTCGCGCGTTAGCGCGATCAAAATTTTTTTTAAAGTTGAGAGTTTAGCTAGGCAAATACAATATGCTCAATATCTAGAGTTTATCACGTTATTTGAGCGGATAAACAACTAAATATAGCCATACCTAGGTTTCATTTCATGCAAGATCTCCCCATCATTCAAAAGACCTACGACCTGATCCGCTGGTATGTCCCTATCCTCAATCGGCTCCCACGCAATCACCAATATTTTTTGGGAAACCGTATTGTTACTGAACTCTATGACCTGCTCGAAGGTTTAATCCAGGCTCGCTACACCCCAGAAAAACTGGCTCAACTGCAAAAACTCAACGCTACCCTCGATCTCCTTCGTCACCAAACACGACTTTTAAAGGAATTTGGCCTGATCAATGACGATCGTTACGAATATGCCAGCAAGCTTCTGAATGACGTGGGCACCGACTTGGGCGGATGGATCAAGCAACAACGTCAACGCCAAACCGCGGCCTGAACTCCAATGAAACGATATGGCAATCTCTGGACTGAAATTACTGATTTCTCAAATTTGCTAAGGGCTGCCCACAAAGCCCAGCAGGGAAAACGATTTCGGGAGTGTGTCTTGCGCTTTAACTACAACCTTGAGACTGAACTGCTCGCCCTGCAAACTGCGCTTCTAGACCAGACCTACCATCCTGGAAACTATACGACTTTTGAGATCCAGGAACCCAAGTATCGCCTCATCTCTGCTGCCCCCTATCGAGATCGAGTGGTTCACCATGCCCTCTGCAATGTGGTCATGCCAATCTTAGAACGCACTCTGATCCACGACACTTACGCCAATCGGGAAGGATTTGGTTCCCATCGCGCTCTGCACCGCTTCACACAATTCGTCCGCTCTAGTCGCTACATCCTCCAGTGCGACATCAAAAAATATTTCCCCAGCATTGACCACGAGATTCTGAAAACATTGCTCCGCCGCAAAATTAAATGTCCTCAAACGCTCTGGCTAATCGATACCATTATCGATAACAGCAATCCCCAGGAACCCGTCTTCGACTACTTCCCTGGCGATGATTTACTCACACCGGCCCAACGCCGCAAAGGGCTACCCATCGGCAATCTCACCAGCCAGTGTTTTGCCAACTTCTATCTTGGTGGGTTTGACCATTTTGTCAAAGAACAACTGCCAGCCCAGAAATATCTGCGCTATGTGGATGATTTTGCCCTGTTCTCTGACGATCGCGCCTTTTTAGTGGATGCCCGTTGCCAACTGGAAGACTACTTGGTCCGCTTGCGGCTCAAAATGCACCCCGTCAAAAGTCAACTTTTTGAGACCCGCATTGGTGCCAGCTTTGTCGGCTTCCGAGTCTTGCCCAGCCATACTCGCGTCCGTTCTGCCAACCTCCGGCAAGCCCGTCGCCGCCTCAAACGTCTGAAAAAAGACTTCTCCCTGCGGCGCATCAGTGTCCAAAAACTCACTCAATCCATTCAGAGTTGGGGTGCTCACCTCAAACACGCTGACACTTGGCACCTGCGACAAGATATTTTCTCGAAGCTGGTATTCACCTATGCCTCAAAACCTCGGAGGTCTCCAAATTCCTCCGAAGTTTGACAAACCTTAAACAATCTGGACGCTTCCCAATCTCGTTGGGCCGACCGTTTATCATCATTAGGGGGCAGGTTCCCATAGCTGCTGCGGGGTGGCTCCTGGAACAACAACCCGAGGAACTGCCGCTCGGCGAATCGGAACAGGAACGATGCGGACAATCGGAACAACAACATCGGTTTTCGCCTGGCCTGTTCTCTCCCTGCACTCTTCCGCACCAGAACCAGTGGAAGGGAGTTCTACTGGGCGCGTCGAAGAAGAGTCCAAACCTGTTCCAGCGATGTCTTCACAGGGCATCCAGAAACGCAAATCGGAGCGGATAACCTGGTAAGTCGCAAGGCTGAATGGCTGTCCGCTCTTTGGCGATCGCCCCGAGTAGAGACAAGCGCTGGGGGGGCGATCGCTCCAGCCCTGAAATAGAATCAAGCTAGATGCATGATGTTAGCAGGCGATGGTGGTTCAAAATAAGGCCCAAGTTTTATCTCTACTCCAGAAGCATCAGCACGATTTACGGCGGTTTGGCGTCGAGCGTTGTGGAGTCTTTGGTTCTTTCGTCCGCGACTCAGCAATTCACCACGAAAGTGATGTCGATATCTTGGTGTCTTTCGCACCCGAGAAGAAGAATTTTGATAACTTTATGTCGCTGTCGTTTTTTTTGGAAGACTTGTTTGGTCGGGCGGTTGACTTAATCACAGTTGAGTCCTTAAGTCCTCACATCGGCCCCAAAATCTTGCAGGAAGTTGAATATGTTTCCATCGGCGGATGAGTACCTGCGACACATCCTCGATGAAACGGCCTATCTCATGACCAGTTCGGTGGGGCTGGATCGGGCTACTTTTGTGCAGGATGAGACCCTGAAACGAGCATACGTGCGGAGCCTCGAAATCATTGGTGAAGCAGTGAAGCAGTTACCAGATGATTTGTGTCAAAAATACACTGAGGTTGAATGGCGAGCAATCGCAGGTATGCGCGATCGCCTGATTCACAAATACTTTGGCGTTGATTACGATATTGTTTGGGATGTCGTTGCCCACAAAATTCCTGCTCTTGATAGCGAAGTTAGAAACATCCTTGAGCAAGAGTACTGCTGATACCATCTGAAATCGCTGGCATAAAAGGGCGATCGCTCCGAGTAGAGACAAGCGCTGGGGGGGCAATTCCAAGTCAACTGGAGTGCGGGCTAATTTCACGACTAGCAGCGTGAAACACCTCCTCAGCGTCCAGATGTTTCACACTCCAGGTTTTGTCTTGTGCAAGTTCTAGCAACATACGGTGGTAGTGGGTCAGCGTTGCCCGGTGCCCCACACTGAGGAAAGTGCTGCCCAGCGTCTGCAACTGTTGGTAAAGCTGTGCCTCGTTGCTCACGTCTAAGGCACTGGTGGCTTCGTCGAGGATGGCATAGCTGGGTTTGTTGAGCAGCAGCCGGGCAAAGGTGAGGCGTTGCTGTTCCCCTAGAGAGAGCACATCTGCCCAGTCGTATTCGGCATCGAACCCGCCAAAGCGTTCCGCTAGTCCTGCCAGGTTAACCTGGGCAAGCACCTGCTGCAAGGTTTCATCGTCTACGTCTAGATGAGTGTTGGGATAGAGCACTTGGTCGCGGAGGGTGCCCAACACCATGTAGGGACGCTGGGGCAGAAACATGATTTGGTCGGTGGCGGGGCGGTGGATTGTGCCCTGGCCTGCACTCCACAAACCAGCGATCGCCCGTAACAGGGAACTCTTGCCACAGCCGCTCGGCCCCATGACCAGCAATCCCGCTTGGGGGGGCAGTTCCACCGACAGATCTTCGATCAGGGTGCGCTGGTGGTTGGGGGTCTGTAGGGTGAGGTGTTCAATGGCGAGGCGATCGCTCTCAACAGTTTGGATCTGTGGCTTCTCTGCGGTGGCCTGTTGTGCAGTTTGTTGTAAGAACTGAGCGAAGGTATATAGCCGATTGATGCCAGCGCCGAAGGTGGTCAACTCCTGGAACCGAGCCACCACCACATTGAGGGAGAAAAAGACGCGAATAAAAGCGCCTTGGGCTTCGGAGACTTTGCCAACTTCCATGGCTCCGGCAAAGATGGTGGGAGCCACCACCAGCGCTGGTAGGATAAACGGGATAAATTCGTAGGCGTTGGTGAGGACGTTTAAATTCAACTCCCAGAGCAACAGCCGTTTGACGTTCTCAAATACGTCCAGGAAGCGGTGTTTCACCTGCTGGGCTTCCCGTTCTTCACCTCGGTAAAAGGCGATCGCCTCAGCATTCTCCCGCACTCGCACCAAGCTGAACCGTAGGTTGGCCTCCTTTTTTAATTGCTCAAAGTTCAGCCGCACTAAGGGCTTGCCAAAGACCACCGTTGTCGCCAGGGTGCCGATTAACGCATACAACACCAGGAAAAATACCAGTGGCCTGGAAATTCCCCAAAGGACACTACTAAAGGCCACGATCGAGAGCACCGATTCCACCAAGACCAGCAATAAGGCCAGAGACTCCTGGGTAAAACTGCGGACATCTTCGGCGATCCGTTGGTCGGGGTTATCGATCTCGGTGTCAATGATGTGCAGGGTGTAGTAGGCCCGATTGGCAAAGTAATGATCAACGAAGTGATGGGTCAGCCATTGGCGCCACTGCAAACTAAGGCGATCGCGCAGGTATGTGTACCCTGCCAGCAGGGGTGCGTAGATGATCAAGACTCCCAAAAAGATCCAGACGGTCTGCCAGAAGCGGGATTCATCCTGGGCAGAGAGTGCAGAAATGAGCACTCCCCGCTTATTGTTCAGCAGCACACTGAGGCCAGTGTAGGCCAGCAAAAACACGACGACGCCTAGCAGCAAGCCTCTGGCCTGCCACTTTTCATCACTCGACCAATAGGATTTGGCGATTGCCCAAAACTGGTGAACTATGTCGAAGTTGAGTCGATCCATCGCAAGGGGGGTGGGAGAAGGGGCCGGTAGGAGACATCCCAGCTTGATCAGTATGGCGCTACGCGCTCATGCTGTAAAACGCTGTTTGTGGGACCCCCCCCGGCAGCAGGGGTTCCCATAAAAAACGTTGTCCTAACCTAGGCGTGTAGCGCTATAGCACAGATGATAGATGGTTAGACTAGGAGGAGTGCTTAGCCTTCCCCCCAATCCAACTATCTTTGGTCAAGCCAGCAACACTGGGTGAAGAATGTACAGGGGTGAAGAATTTACAGAGAGTTTTGCAGGATTTGGCGCTGGGCGTCTGTTAGTTCCAGAATTTGCTGGACTTGCTCAATTGGCATGCCGGTTGCCAGCAGGTTACGGGCGGCCTGGAAAAGCTGAGCTTGGGCTTGTTCGGCTGCCGCCAAAGCCTGTTCGGTGTCGGTAGGGAACCAATTGCCTTGGCGATCGCACCAACGCAACCAGTGCCCCGGCACCCCAGCAAATGTCCCCTCCCAGATGCCCAGCCCAATCTCTAGGCTGGCTAACCAGGCCAACGGCGGCTCGGAATTTAGGGTTTGTTCCTCATACTGTCCGCCCTGGAGTTGAAAATAACGGAGGGTCCTGGTGAGGCGGTCGTAGACCAAGTAATGAGGGACACAGAGGTACTGCTCGTAGATCTCAAATTTCCCAGGCGGTTTGGTTGGTGCTTCTGTGCCGTTTTGAGCAGCAGAGTCTTCAGGTGAAGGCGGCAACCCTGCTGGTGGTTCAGGCGATCGCTCGGAGCGCGATTGATAGAAACGTCCCAAATCTTCTGCTTCGGTGCCGGGAGAGAGAAATTCAACCACAACCTTCAGATGGTTGCCTTCCTGCCAGACCACATAACTGCGGCGTAGGTCCTTGCCATCATACAAGCGAGGGACGTTCACCGCCAAAAACCAGTCAGGTCGTTTTTGCCAGAGGGGATGGTTGATGTCGTAATAGACATTCAGGTCAGAGGCAGTGAAGTATCGGTCGGAGGGGTAACTGCTCAAGCGTAAGGTGCGGCTCAATAACTGCGGCTGTAGATCATGGAATTCATCAGGCAAGCCAGGTTCCTCCGGATCCTCACTGGGTAGGTCGTACATGGTCGGCAAGATCTCACGGGGCGATCGCGGTGGGTCGTTCTGTTCAATCATGGGTCTGCGATTCAGCGGATACATAGTTGACCTCAACGCCTCAATTCCCTTGGAACATATGCAGTGGGACACATTCAATCTTGTTCAATCTTGGCATTGCTGAGTCCAAATATGGCGCTACGCGCTCATGCTGTAAAACGTTTTTTGTGGCATCCCCCGGGCAGCGGGGGGCCACAAAAAACGTTGTCCTAACCTAGGCGTGTAGCGCTATATGACTGCTTTGATGAACGCCAGTTCGGGCCAACAAAAGCAGTTTGGGGCACCGCGCCCTGCGCGATACCCCAACCCCTTTGATATTCTGTGCCTGCTGATGTTCCGTGCCTGACGCGCACGATCGCTGCCAAACTCGACTAACCGTCCAAGTCTTGGGCCTTGCCTTTTTGGGCGCGAATGCTAGCTTCCGCCATCACCTCTGCCATATTTTCCAGCATCTCGCCCGGATAGTTCTCTAGGACTTTTGTGGAGAGAGAGATGCGACGCCGAATTTCATCAATTTCGGTAATGACTGCCTTGATTGGTTGCCCAACTTCAAATTGGGGATGCAGGGAGGCCACATAGTTTTTACTGATCTGGTTGATGTGCAGCAGGCCTGTGTTGCCATCGAAGTCAACAAACAGGCCAAAGGGTTTGATGCCAGAAATCTTGCCTTCCACCAGTTGCCCCACCGATAGTTCGCTGAGGCTAGCGGCCTGGGTTGCCAGTCGTTGGGAGAGCACTAGCTTTTTGCTGGCAGGAATGACCTCTAGGGGGGTCACTGTCAGCGCTTTCCCTACGAGGGAATCCAAGTTGTCCCGCCCTTCTGCTAGATGCGATCGCGGCACAAACCCCCGCAAGCCCTGCACATCTACGGTCACGCCGCCCTTATTCACGCCACTAACCCGCACCTGAAGCGTCTCGCGTGATTCCTGCATCTCCGCCAGCCGCTTCCACAACTGACGTAGCTCTAACTGACGGATCGAGAGGGTCACTTGTCCATCTGCATCCTGCTCCCGCACGATCAGAAAATCCCGCTCCTCATCGAGCGGCAGTGTGTCTTCGAGGCTAGCCCCCCGCTTCAGCGCCGCTTCCTCAATGGGGAGGAATGCTGCCGCTTTGCCGCCAATATCAACATACACCCCGTCGGAGGTATAACTCGCAGGCTTACCGCGTACAACCTGACCGCGTTTGAACTCAAAGCTTTGCTGTTCGAGCGCTTTTGCAAAATCGTCTGTGGAGAAGGACAAGTCAACCTCCTGAAACCGAGTCACAGCAGTTTTTCATCAGAATCTCCCCAAAGGATTGGGAGATTTGTTGCCACCACCGATGCGGCATCCATGCGATCGCCGCACCCCATGAATGGCCCTGTTTGCTACACCTGCTGTCTGATGGATAGAAGAGCTTATCTACTATAGTCAATTCACGGGGAATTGCCCATCGTGGGCAGGCCGATCTCTCCAATTTCCTTACCGTGATGTGAATTTGGGATAAGCTGAAACCCTTGCTTTTCCCGAACTCATGTTATGCCGACTCCGTCGGTTATTGAGTCGGTTTGTCGTGGTGTAAAACGGGCGC
>DVEB01000048.1 GCA_015295905.1 Synechococcales cyanobacterium M55_K2018_004 | reverse complement strand
GAAACCCTTGCTGTTCTGTGCGCGTTGCGCACAGAACAGTAAGGGTTTTGGGTTACCGCGCCCGGCGCGGTAACCCAAAACCCGCTTAACCAGAACTGGCGTTAATATGGCGGTTTTCATGGTTATGAGAGCCAGTCATGTCGCACAAGATCCCGCTGGTTAAGGGATTGAGTGGTGTGGTCTGTGACCACACCACTGCAAGCAGCCATATCTGTCGCCCTAGTTTTTAGAATGACTACAAACCACTAGCGTGAATCGTTGCGCCGCAACACTACACAACGCTTCATGCCCTCAACACGGCCTTCATGCAGGCGATCTCTTGATATCCCCTATACGTTGAAGCGGAATAGCATGACATCGCCTTCCTGCACCACATAGTCTTTTCCTTCGCTGCGAACCAGTCCCTTTTCTTTAGCCGCAGCCATGGAGCCAGCTTCCACGAGATCTTTGTAGGCGATTGTCTCAGCACGAATGAACCCGCGTTCAAAGTCGGAGTGGATCACGCCTGCAGCTTGCGGAGCAGACATACCCGCATGGATCGTCCAGGCACGGGTTTCCTTGGGCCCGGTGGTGAAGTAGGTGCGGAGGCCTAACAGTTCGTAGGTGGCGCGAATCAGCGACTGAAGCCCTCCTTCGGTAACGCCTAAGGATGCCAAAAAGTCGGCTCGTTCCTCCGGCGAGAGTTCAATCAACTCCGATTCTACTTGGGCAGAAACCACCACCACCTGGGCGTTTTCCTGAGCAGCGATCGCCCGCACCTGTTCGACCCAATCATTCCCCGTCGCCAAGTCATCTTCCGAGACATTGGCGGCGTAGATGACTGGCTTGCGGGTCAGCAGCCCCAGGGGCTTGATGATGGCTTCTTCTTCCTCAGTCAATTCCACCAAGCGAGCTGATTTACCCTCGTTGAGCACCGCCAGTAATTTATCGAGGACAGCCACCTCAGCCTGGGCTTCTTTATTCGCTCGGGCCTGCTTGCGGGTCCGGTCGGCTCTTTTCTCTAATTGACCCAGGTCTGCTAGGGCCAACTCCAAGTTAATCACTTCGATATCGCGGACGGGATCGACGGAACCCGATACATGAATGATGTCATCATTCTTGAAACATCGGACAACATGGACGATCGCATCCACTTCTCGAATATTTGCCAAAAATTGGTTACCCAGTCCCTCGCCTTTGCTGGCTCCCTTAACCAGTCCAGCAATATCAACAAATTCAATCCGGGCAGGAATAATCTCAGCAGAATTGGAGATCTTTGCCAGCACCTCTAACCGGGGATCGGGAACGGCCACCACACCTGTGTTGGGTTCGATGGTGCAGAAAGGAAAATTGGCCGCCTGCGCCTTAGCATTAGCAACAACTGCATTAAAGAGTGTAGATTTTCCTACGTTGGGAAGTCCAACAATCCCGGCTTGAAGCATGGTGACAAGAGATACGGCAATGTGAATAGAGGGCTGTGTTCACGTCAGTTCGGGTTAAGAGGGCTTGGGGGCACCGCCCGGTGCCCGGTATCCCCAAGCCGCTACCAGTTCCATACGTGCCACGCACGGAACAGCGAGGATTTCAGCTTATCCCGACTTCAGATTGTGTTAACAGTCCGCAATATACAAGGGTAGCGTTGATGGGGGCGGAATGTCCGCTCAAAATTTGCGGGGTTGTTTTATGGGGTTGTGATGGGGTAGGTCAGATCAATTGGAGCGCCGGTAACAGAAGCGTTTCTCTAGAGTCTGAGAGTCTGCCTGGGGCCAGCAAGCATAAGACATTGTGCGTTGCACTGCCTCCATGCCGTGCAGCAGGCACATTAATCCAGCTTTAGAGCATTGACAGGAACTTCGTCCCAGGATTCGACCACACGCATCTGAGCGACCCACCCTAGGGCTTGTTGCTCTGGGGTGAGGTTGTTTTGAAAGGAGGTATGACAGTCTTGGGCTTGTCGCTCATCACAGGTAGCAATGCAGGCATGGATAATTCCAGACGGATCAATTTGCTCGTTGACCCAAATTTTCCTTGTTTCTGCCATAACTCATTCCTAAAGGACAGGTGTTCACGCTAGTCATTTCCTGTTCCTGGCATTGCCATCCGGTGGATCGCTGCTCCAGTTACTCGACAAATACGCCAATCCGGCAGAACCGTTGCTCCCAGCTTCTGGTAGAAGGCGATCGCCGATTCATTCCAGTCCAACACACTCCACTCTAGTCGTCCACAATCCCGGCTCTGGGCCAGCTTTGCGAGATGAGTCAGCAATGTCTTGCCAATGCCCTGCTGCCGATACTCCGGCAGCACAAACAAGTCTTCTAGGTAGATCCCCGGCTTGGTCAAGAAGGTTGAGTAATTTGTAAAAAACAGGGCAAACCCGACCGCTTTACCATCAATCTCTGCCAGCAGAGCCTCCACCAGCGGGCGAGCCTCTGCACTTGCTGTCAGGTGTTCTGCCAGCGCCGCAGCACTGCCATTTACTTGATGTTCCAACCGTTCGTAGGCCGCAAGCGCGCACACTAGCTCAAACAGAACAGGCGCATCCTTAGGGCTGGCAGGGCGCACTCTAAGCCCAGAAATCGCACGAGAAACCACTGTCACCGTTACTTCCAATGTCGTCAATTAATCTTCATACCATCTTACTTCTTCTACCCTGGCTGCATTTGAAAATGAGAATAATGAGCATGTTGATAGGATGCTCCTAAGCTTGCAGGTCAGATCACACGGCCTATTTGCCCCGCTGGCTTAAAGCCCAACTTGATAGTCAAACCGGATCATTTCTAAGCTGCGATCGCCATATACCCCTTCAATCTGCTGCCGACAACAATCGATCGCAAAATCGTTCAGTTCTTCTGGCTCGATACCATACATCTCCCCAAAAATTTCTGCATTCACCCGGCAGAAACGAGGGCGACTGTCGTAGATACGGCACTCCCGTGACTCGTGATCAAAATTGATGCACCACCCATCCGGGCCTACCAAACTAAGGTACTGTTCAAGCTCCTGGGGGAGGAGGTAAAGCTCCAATCCAGGACGGTCATCAGGGTCGAGGTGGCAGCACGCGCCACACTGCTTCACACAACGCCAAGTAGCCATAGATTCCATAAATTGAGAGAAAGGTTTAGAGCACTCCTCAGAACTTGTAAACTTTCTGAGGAAGGTGTCCCCCTGCCAGGTAAAATGATCCCAGACTGTTCTCAGAATAGACAACAAACTTATTTATTGAACTGAGGGAGCAATGGTTCTGCTTGCTGCATTTAATTGGGAAGCGATCGCCCAACTGACCCTAGTTGGCATGATCATGATTGCGGGTCCAGTCGTTATCTTCCTACTGGCTGCGCGGGGTGGCGATCTTTAAGCCCATCCCAACTCATGATTCGACGATTGATAACTCTACGATAGAGACCATTCGATAAAGGCCATAGAGCAAATTCACGAAAGCCATGCTCAGTGTTAGCGCTTCCTCGTCGGGGGCTGTCTGGCAGCAGCATGGTTTTTTGCTCTTAAGGGGCATGTACTTAGTCAACGGAATGCCTTAGCAGACGTGCATCGTACAACGGACAATGTCTAAGGTGCTCAACCCAAAGTTTTGTCTGCCCCCCCCTGCTGATGCCCCCAGTTGCCCCTCTGAGATGAAGGTCTGAAGTAAACCCAAAAGGGTGAATGCCACACGACTTTAGCACGTTATAATTCCAAGATTAGAGCCTTTGCAGCCCTTCAGACCGTATTTTCGTCATGAAGGATTTATTTAGATTAGTTTTTTTAGAACTTTTAGCAGCGTCCTCAAGTTTAAGAGATTCGTTTGGATTCAATGCTGAAAACGGCTCTTAGCTTTTCTGATACACGA
>DVEB01000298.1 GCA_015295905.1 Synechococcales cyanobacterium M55_K2018_004 | reverse complement strand
CCACAACCCGCGATTTTCTGGAATTCGCGTTCAAGATGAAAATTAGAAGTGCTCTGCGGGTGCGAGCATCCTACACTAGAAGTCCAAAAGGAGAATTGCTGCTCTCAATTCAATTATGGGGATTATGGGGATGGGCTGGCTTCGATGCTGCCACCTAGGAGTGTGGTGTTGAGTCGTCCTCCGGTGAACAGCATCTCTGTGAGGGCTGCATCAATGTCCTGCAGAGCGATCGCCCCTGAGCCACCTCTTTCTAGGTAGAACTGGGTGGAGCGTCGCATTAGTTCTTTGATGAACGCAGCGCTCACGTTTTTGGTTTTTCGGGCGATCGCCTCAATCACGGCATCTGAGATGGGGACACCCCTAGCGTATACCCTGGCGAGTTGCTTGCGGCCTGCCTCGTCGGGGAGAGGGAACTCGATTGCTTGGTCGATACGTCCAGGGCGACTGGCAATCGCGGCTTCAAGAGCCTCTGGGCGATTCGTCGAGAGGACAAAAATTAGCTCCGCGTCTTCTGCCAGGCCATCCATTTCGTTGAGCAATCGGTTCAGCATGACCTCCTCGCAAGGACTCGACATCGCATTTCGGTCACGTGCGATCAGGTCTGCATCTTCGATCACAAGCAAAGAAGGTTGCAGCAAGCGAGCCAAGGCAATATATTCCTGGATCAGGCCAATCTGTTCGGCAGTGACCAGTAGGGTTGTGTGGTCTGGCAAGGATTGGGCTAGGTAGCGAATCGTAAAACTTTTGCCCGTTCCGGGCGGCCCATAGAATAACAGACCTTTTTTGAGGGGCATTTTGAAGGCAGCCAGGGCTTTGCGTTGCATCGCAAAATCAATGACGTTGCGCTTTAGCAGTTCGACCGTGGCAGCCGGAAGGACGAGATCCTCCGACCGCACGGGGTCAAGTCGATGGACTTTGACACCAGTGCTTTTGCCGGAGTAAGGATCCCCCGATTCTAGGGACAGCACTTTGCCCCGGTAGGACGTTGCTTCGGCGATCGCCGCCTCTGCTAAGCTAAAAATGTCAGCGGCGATCGCCCGTCCCCTCTCTCCGGCAGGAACGGCAATCTCTAGATGAGAGCCAGTTTCGCGACCAAATTCCTGCGCGGGAGCCAACAGCACCGCGTACTGAAAATCACCATCGCTGACCAGCCAAAGACCATTCTCTAGGCAGCGGACAGACTCTGCTTCTCCAATGTCAACTTCCTCATAGCGCGGTGGTGCTATTGTGGCAGGGTCTCGCGTCTCGTCTAGCAGAGTAGAGATCGTGCAAGTTTGATAGGCATAGCCCAAATTCAGCCCAGTGAAGTAAACGCCCTCACGGGAGTTAAGCATCCGGTTCAGCACTTTTTGCAAGTCTGCCCGCATCCGCAGGGGAAACACACGGCTAGAGCTTTCTAACTGAGACACATCGCTGGGATGAAAGTGCTTTTTCAGCAGAATGTGAATGAACTGGTCGGGATTTGTGCCAATTCGTAGTGGATGGGGGGCGCTTGTCTTCTGGGTGTTGTGCTCGTCGAGCAAGTTGGAGGCAGAAGAGACGCACTCGTCGCAAATAAAACTGGCAGGTCCTGCAATTAAGTAAGCGACCTGAAACTCCCTCTTTTCACAAAAGGCGCAACGGCGATTCGTCTGGATCACATCCAACACAACAAGAACCTCCCATTCGATTTAAGGGGATTGAATCTCAAGACAGATGAATTTCTGTCGTCTACACCCTCTGAGGGGGTGATTCCGCGAAATCACCGGAATTCACGTGAACAAATCTCGCCAAACGGGAGACATGGGGGTGTTACCGTATGTAAAGAGTGCTGATTACGCTTGGGAATTCGCTCATGAGTGCTGCGGTCATTTTGCAGGATGTCTGCAAGGTCTACAACAATATGCCAGTGGTGAACCATTTGTCGCTGGAGATCCAACCGGGCGAAATTTTTGGCCTGCTGGGGCCAAATGGGGCGGGTAAGTCCACCACTATTCGTATGTTGACCACGCTGACAAAACCGACGTCTGGACGGATCGCGATCGCTGGGTTTGATGTGGCCCGTGACCAGTTCCGCGTCAAGCAGCAAATCGGTGTGGTGCTACAGCAGATGAGTGTGGATGTAGATCTGACCGTGTGGGAAAATATGGAGTTCCACGGACGGATGCACCACATCCCCAATCCCCGTCGCAAACGCGAGATCGACCGCTGGCTAGAATACGTGGAGTTGAGCGATCGCCGCGATGACTTGGTCAAGACCCTCTCCGGCGGCATGAAGCGTCGCCTGCAAATCGCCCGTGCCCTGCTGCACCAACCGCAGATCCTCTTCCTCGATGAACCCACGGTTGGACTGGATCCCCAAACTCGCCGCCGCCTTTGGGAAATCATCAAAGGCTTGAACCAGCAGGGCATGACCATGCTGCTAACCACACACTATATGGAAGAGGTGGAATACCTGTGCGATTCCACCTTTGGTAAATCGGCAGTACCCAACCGCATTGGGATTATGGACAGCGGTCGCCTGATTGCCCTGGGCACCTTGCAAGAACTCCGCCATAAACACGGCGAGGGGCTGGTGATGAAACAGGAGGGCGATCGCTGGAATTACCAATTCTTCCCCACCTTGGATGAAGCTAAAGCTTACTTCGAGCAGCAACCCAACAAAGCTGGCATGATGGTGCGCCCCTCCAACCTAGAAGACATTTTTGTGGAACTGACCGGACGCAATCTCGATTAACGAGAGTCCAAACTCATTAAAAACTCCATTAACGTGAGTTCGGGATAAGCTGAAACCCTTGCTGTTCCGGGCGCAATGTGCCTGGAACAGCAAGGGTTTCAGCGTATGCCAAATTCACGTTAACCTGACACGACCAACCCTTGAAACCAATTGCCTGCATAGCAACACACCATCGCTCTGCTACCGCTAGGCGCTGGCGCTCTCCCTCCTGGGCTGCTTTGCCAAGGGTTGGGATGAGACATCGCTAGTTATTGCTAGCAGGAGGTGCAGAATTTTTTCTGAGCGCTGCAAAGTAGTCGTCCCAGAATTTCTTTTGCGAATCCAACATGAGGCGGGTTGTTTTTTCTTGCGCTTCTAGATAGGAGCGAACCAATTCTTGTTGAAAATCTAAGGCTTTATCGAAAGCCTCTGGTAGATTAATCTGACCTTGGGCATTTGGTAAGTTTTGCAGCCAAGCATCGAAAAACTTCTTCTGCCATTCGGTGAACTGAGCTTGCCAGTTGTTGAACTGTTTTTGAGACTCGTCAAAGTAGGTGCTAAACATGAGCTACTGAACCGCTAAATACCTCCACCCTTTGTGGTGCAGCCTGGACTCCTTTGAACGATGGGAATAACTCGAACTCAGGTTTGAATGGAGGAGGAAACGGGGCGGGGATTACCGATTCCTTATGAATAAATACTTACTCTATTAGTATAGGCTGGGTCTCTAGGACCGCTCGATGCTAATTTACACAACGTTTCAGACTGCAACACTCTATGCTAAAAACTTTATCCAAAGCAGCAGTTCTCATCACTTCACATAAATCAGTGATAATTCTTAATACCAAGCTGAGCCAGATCAATCATTGACTACGCTGAATTGTAATTTCCGTTACTCTTCCTAGGAGCGCCGCAAACTTCGGCAAGCCTTGTGGATGAACGTACGGTTAAAACCATCTTTGAGTCACCGCAAGTTTGAGCCTACATCCCACGGTTGTTAGTCTCTCATCGTTTGCTAGTCTCTCACTGAATATTTGTCAGGAACACGAGTTAGACTCACACCACTCACAAACCGTTGGAATACACCAAAGCGTGATGCCTGTGCGTAGCGATTCGTTAACAGAATGCGCCTGATTGAAACAGTTGCAAGACAATTTAAGTAGGTGTTAATCCACAAGGATTTTGGGCAGCAACTTAGGAACACACGCTCCTACAGTTCTGTCAGGCTTGCTTTGGAGTTTGATTACTTCAATCCTATGTCGCCTACGTTCGACCATAATATCTGCGAGGCTGGTTATGAGTGACTTCCACGATTTTTTGAGAAGACAGTTTGTTCATGTTGCAATCGGTGAGTTTAAGCCCGGCAAGTTTTCTGAAGCTCAGGCTCTCTACGAACAAGCGGTTGCAACCTACGGTGAAGGGTTCAAGGGGGCATACCTCTTGCAGGAACCGGGGACCGACCGAGGCATTTCAGTCATCTTTTGGGAAAGTGTCGATGACATGGATCGTCACCAAACTGAGGCTACCCACAAGGCAATTTTGAAAAAAATGGGGCCACTGTTTTCGGAAACGCCAAAGATCGCTATCTATGAAGTCGTCTCGGAGTTGCAGCCTAGTGAACGGCTAGATCCACCACTTGCGCAATCTGCTTAAGGACATGCAAGGAGTGGGAGCCGACAGTCTCAATCAAGATACATTTTGGCGTGAGAATGCATTTTGGAGTGAGAGGAGAACGCTGTACACCGCTTATGCCAACCGGTATTCTCCGACAAAGCTCCAGATGAAGATGACCCGATCGCCCCTGCAGCAAAACTGCTAAAAGAAAAGGGCCACTCAGTTTTCAGTGATCTAAGACCAAAGTCCCAGAGCCCTGTTCACTCAGTGACCCTTCACAAAAGCATGACCGTGTGACGTAAGTCCACATTTACTATGGCATTTCTTTTTCTTCTCGAAAACCGAAAAACCAGTTAAGTGGAACCTCGCAACCTTTAAAGGTGGAAATACGCTTGACAAAATAAGCCTAATTACTGGATTTGAAGGCTGTTGCAAGGGAAGAAGTAGGGAATCTATGACGTGTGAGCGCGATCGCCCAGATATCCTCCTAGCCAAATATCCTCCTAAAAGGAGGATGTACCCCACTGGCCTATCGCTGCTTGCAGTCGTGTGGTCACAGACCCCACCCCTCAACTCCTGAACCCGCAGAATCGTGTGCGAGAGCCGCTACAAGCGTAAGGTGTTTTTTAGCTTTTTTTGATCATTTTTTTGATAAATTAACGTGAATTCGGAATAAGCCGAAGCCTTTGAATTTCCGTGTGCGACGCGCACCGAAGTTCCAGGGTTTTGGGGCACCGTGCACTGCCTCACTAAGTCAAAACGTGCTGATGAGCAATGGAAGCCTGATGGATCGACGTGCATTTCTCGCTTGGTGCGGGGTTGGAACAATTGCAGGGTCTTTACCGTGGGCGATCGCCGCCTGCGCCTCTTCAACGACCTCAACCAGTTCGGTTGCCCCTGGTGCATTTGCCCCTGTAGGCACCTTGGCACAGCTCGACCAGGACAGCCAACTGCTCGTAAAAGACGGTTTGGCCAAACCTGTCCTTGTGATTCGGGACCCCACTGATGCTCAAAAGCTCATCGCGGTAAACCCGACCTGCACACACAATCGGTGTACCCTTGCTTGGAAGACCGCACACAACCGTTTTGTCTGCCCCTGCCACAACGCCCAGTTTAATCCTGACGGTACAGTTGCTCAGGGACCTGCCACCAGCCCACTCCCGGTTTACCCGGTCAAAGTTGAAGCGGGGCAGGTGTTAGTTCAGGTGTTGTAGCTCACGCTTGAGGTGCAGGCATCTGTCCTCTGTGAAGGATGAGTAAAGGGTGGGGGTTGCCTCGGCAAATTCACAGGAATTGCACATCCGACAGGATAAGATTGAGGCAGCAGGATGATGGGTGTAACTAGACTAGTTATCCCCAATGTTCTGAGGCTGACGTTGCCGATTTGACCAAAGACTTTTTGGTTGCAGGGGGCTGTACATCCCTCTCAGTCAAAAGGTTAGGGATTCAGCAACGTTCTAAGGGTGCCAGGGCATTTTTTCCGGATGTTGGCAACATCGGTTGGGATGGTCTGACAAATGGGTTTCAACAGGCTGGAAAGGCTCCAGGGGTTTGCGTCGTCACTGCTATCATTTGCAACTTCACCCACTTGCTATTCTTGATGCCCGGATGATGAATATCCAAACAGCGAGAGGAGATTTCCTCTCCGTTCCATCAGTTGCCCACGATCGCATTTTGGCAGCAATTGATGTTGGTACGAACTCCATTCATATGGTGGTGGTCAAGGTTCAACCCACCCTACCCGCCTTCACCATCATTGCCAAAGAAAAATCAACCGTGCGCTTGGGCGATCGCGATCGCTCTACAGGAAATCTCACCTTGGCAGCGATGGAACGTGCCTACAAAGCTCTCAAGCGCTGTCAAGAAATTGCTCGTAGCCTACACGCAGAAGAAATCATTGCGGTTGCCACCAGCGCAGTGCGGGAAGCGCCCAACGGTCGTGACTTCCTGGAACAAATTGAGGAGCAATTGGGGTTATCCATTCACTTGATCTCCGGTCAGGAAGAAGCCCGGCGCATCTACTTGGGCGTATTGTCGGGAGTGGAGTTTGGCGGCCAACCCCATATCATCATCGATATTGGTGGCGGCTCGACCGAAATTATCCTGGGAGACGGCCAGGAACCGCGCACGCTCACTAGCACCAAAGTAGGAGCTGTGCGCCTCAGCAGTGAATTTATCACCACGGACCCCATCAGCGTGGCCGAGTTCAACTATCTGCAAGCCTACGTGCGGGGGATGCTGGAACGATCGGTTGAAGAAGTGGCCTTGAATCTGCGCTCTGGGGAGGTGCCTCGGCTTGTGGGGACCTCTGGCACAATTGAGGCGATCGCCACTCTGCACGCCCGCGAAAAACTGGGGATTGTGCCCGACCCTTTGCACGGCTACGTCGTCCCCCTACGTGATCTCAAGGAACTGGTCAACCGACTACGGCGGATGAACCTGGCAGAACGCTCTGCCATGCCTGGGATGAACGACCGTCGGGCCGAAATCATTGTGGCGGGTGCCTTGATCCTACAAGAAGCGATGGTGCTGCTAGGGTTGGAGAGCGTCACCATCTGTGAGCGATCGCTGCGAGAGGGGGTCGTCGTTGATTGGATGCTGACCCACGGCCTGATTGAAGACCGCCTGCGTTACCAAAGCTCGATTCGCCAGCGCAGTATCCTCCGGGCTGCCCAGAAATACCAAGTCAACCTGCCCTACGCTGAGCGGATCGCTGCCCTTGCCCTCAGCCTGTTTGACCAGACCCAAGGCGTGCTGCACGAATGGGGTGAGGAGGAGCGGGGCTTACTGTGGAGTGCAGCAATTCTGCACAACTGTGGTCACTACATCAGCCATAATGCCCACCACAAACACTCCTACTACCTGATTCGCAACGGCGACCTGCTCGGCTATACCGAGGTCGAAATCGAAACGATCGCCAACCTCGCCCGTTATCACCGCAAAAGTTGCCCGCGCAAAAAACACGAGAGCTACCGTAGTCTCAACAGCAAAAAGCACCGCAAAGTAGTCGATCAACTCAGTGCATTGCTTCGGCTTGCCGTTGCCCTCGATCGCCGCCAGATCGGCGCCGTGCGGCAGGTACGCTGCGAACTCCGCCCTGAAACCCGCGAGTTCCGTCTGTTTGTGCAACCTGCCAACCCTGCTGATGACTGCGCCCTGGAAATGTGGAGTCTTGACTTCAAGAAGAGTTGCTTCGAGGAAGAATATAACCTCAAGCTCATTCCCATCCTCGAAACCAAGTCTCTTGCCACTTCGGTGCAGTAATATAACGTGAATTCGGGATAAGCTGAAACCCTTGCTGTTCCATGCGCGACGCGCATGGAACAGCAAGGGCTTTGGAGCACTCAACCATCTTTAGCCTAGGAACGTCCAACCTAGGAGAAGAGGCACCGTTCAAGCGCGATCGCTGCGGGTCTCTAACGGTAAAAACACAGTCAACACCTCACCTTGTTGGGGGCGTTGCTTCACCGTCATCTTGCCACCAAGCGCCTGGAACAGGGTTTTCGTAACCGCTAAGTTGAGGCTCAAATTGCCAGTCTCCGGCTGGAACATGAGCAACTGACCCAAGGCCTTCAATGGCGACAGCCCTGCCTGCCTGCCGACTTCACCAGTTTGGCTCTGCGATTCAAACTGGAGTTTTAATTGGTGCCCAGCTAGGGTCACCTGCACCTGGATGTGACTGCCAGGGGCAAGGGTATGGATGATCCGGTCGATCAATCCGGTTAATACCTGATCCAGCATGGTAGGGTCGGTTACCACCATCGGCAGCTTTTGTGGCAGCGCCACATCCAACGTCAGATTGCGCTGACTAGCCTGCTGCTTCCAGCGGGGAACCGTTTGCTGGAAGATCTGCGCCAGGGAGATGGGAGCTAGGGGAGAGAGCGGCTGCTTGGGAGCTTTGGCCACCTCAACCGCCTTAAAGAATAGGTTGAACCGATCGATTTGGTCAGTACATTCCTGGTCAATTACCTCCAGTCGCTTCAGCACATCAGGACTTAGATCCTTACGCTTTAATAGCAACCGAGTCAGGGTCCGAATGGTGGTCAGGGGGGTACGGACTTCGTGGGCGATCGCCTGCAACAGTTCCGAGTCAAACCCTTCCTTCGCAGTTTCCTTGTCTGCTGCCTGCCCTTGCTCCGAACGACCCAGCTCTCGGGCAGCAACCTCTGCTGCCGTCGCAATCTCAGAGCTCACTGAGGAGCGTTTCTTCACTGTTGCAGGCCTAGTTCCATTGGACCTTGGGGTAGCAAACTGACTGTCTGACACCTGCTTCTCCACAGCCACAGTCGGGGCTGCCATCCCCATCACCGATGAGCCGTGACCATTGGTTGCTGGGGCAATCACGGTATCAGTTTCAACCAGCGGCAAAGACGCTAGCATTAAACGACTGAACTCTGTCACCAGGCGAAAGTCTGGGACGACGGGAGTGTACTTCTCGAGCAGATAGTCAATCTGGGGTAAGTGTTCAGGACTGGTGAACAGCATCCGCCCGCGCAGCGCCTGCCAAGACTGGAGCACCACCTCCGGATCGAAGGAGAACAGAAAAGCAGGGGCGCCACTGGCATCTTCGCCCAGCACCATCACCAGACCAAAGTGGGCAGTTAGCACTAAGCAAAACTGCTCAGTTGCCAGGGGGTCATTGGGCATGAGCGCTAGGGACGTGTTGCCCGTGGGAGACTTAAAGGTTTGCTGAGCACTGGTGGGCAACAGGTGCAGCGGCATCCAGGCATCTGGCCCTAACGGATGGGTCGTAAACGTCCAGGTGGAAAGGCGGGCCAGCAAATCGGGAGATTCGACCACGGGCACCGGCCCAGACAACAAAACCCCCTGGATCAAGGGCGAACATCCGTTAGTCTTAGATTGGGCAGCAGGTTGGATGTATCGTTGCAACAGTAGGTTCAGGGCAGCGATCGCACCACTCCACTCTCGCTCAGCCCGGACTTGCTGTTGAGCCACAAACCCCAATTTCCCCAGTGCTGTGTTGCCTGCGGCCAGCTCTGGAGCCATCAATTCACTCAGGGTTGGCAGATACCACTTATACACAACCGGGAACCTCGACAGTAGTGCCCACAGCGATCCATGAAAGTATTTCTACTGTATCGCCGCTTCTACCTATGACGATACCCGCAGGCAAGCGGAACAGACCAGGGGTAGAACCGAACCTTGGGGGAGCGATCGCCGATGCAAGGCCGCTAGACAGTGGGCTGATTCCCTGAGGTGAGTTTGAAAGCAGTCTCCGATGCAATAAGGGGGGGACACAGCCCCCCCCATTGCATGAGCAACGCGCGCGCCTTTAGCCAGCCCAGCTGAGCCAGTGACGGCCCATCCCACTACAGTCCGCCATCAAGTCCAGCTCACAATCTGCCAGATTCACCCCCTCCAACTCTGCGCCTTCCAGGTTGACCCCGGTCAGCGTTGCCCCGGTTAGGTCAGCCCCACTCAAGATTGCTCCCCGCAGGTCAGCCCCACTCAGGTCTGCTCGGCCCAACCGAGCGCCAGAGAGATCCGCACCAATCAAATTCACTTCCGTCAAATTGGCACTCCTTAGGTCAGCCCCACTCAGGTCAGCGTTGGTTAGGTTGGCCTGGGTCAGGTTGGCCCCACTCAGGTTAGCACCCGTCAGGTCAGCCCCGCTCAGATCACTCCGCTGCAAATCTGCCTGCTGCAAATTAACGCCACTTAAATTGGCTGCATGGAGACAGGCCCCTCGAAAAAGCCGCTCTCCATAGGTATAGCGAGTCACTAAAACAACGGCATCCATAGGTATTCCTCCTGCTGGTTATGAGACCGACTCTGTATCCCCTGTAGCCAGCACGTCCAGTGCTGTACCAAAATAAAGACTGACAAAGACTGATATCGTTGATTGCAAAGCGGCTCCTGGGAACAAGAAACCTTACTGGGGAGCTAGAAATCCCCTTGATCAGGCGATCGCACGAGGCGATCGCAGCATGGGTGGGTCGTGCGCTAGCCAAACCAGTTTGACGGCATAAGGTTACGTTCAGATTCAACGGAGTCTGAAGCGAATTGGCGAGATGGAGAGTCATCAGCCTCAACTGACTCTTTCATCTGCGCGATGACTTGCTCAATCCCCTGTTGAATTAAGGCTCGGATGTGTTGGCGCTGTTCGCTGGCCCAATCAAGCTGGGCAGGATTGAGGTGGTGCGCCTCTGCTTCTTCTAGAACCGCATATTTTCCTGGAATTCGACTGAGGACGTAGATGATCAGTTTGTGTCGTAGCTCGCTCTCAGGCAAGGCTTGAGTATAGAGCGTGAACAATTCAGAATCAAGAATTTTATCCAGTTCTTCTGAAACCATCGACAATGACAAATTGATAATGGTCTTCGACATTGCTGAACCTCCTAATCGCAGCCATGCATTGATGCAGCAGTTGATGTTCTAGCAACCATGCCTCCCATGGTTTTCCAAACACTGCCTTGCATTAATCACAAAGCGCGATACCAGAAATCAATTATTGTAGGATGTGTGCTTTCCCTCACACCTTGCGTAGGAGACGACTCAGAAACCATTGACCGCTTCGTCAACCTTGTATCCATAAACCCGTGCTTGGATATCAAAATTGACCCTAGCGGGTCCTCGGCTTGCAAGCAATCTGCTTTGGGAACGGTTGTGGTGGCAAATCAGGTTTGCCTCGACTCTGCGAGGCCATCTAATTCAAATTATGACGTGCTAAGAAAATATGAACGGGCTGATACTTAAATCGTTACTTTGTATCGCATTTAACGATTTTGGGAGAAAACTAGAGGACTGTCTTCACGTCAGTTCTGGTTAAGCGAGTTTTGGGGCACCGCACCGGGCGCGGTGCTCCAAAACCCTTGCTGTTCCAGAATTCACGTTCAAAATCAAACTATAGCGGTTTTCATCTCTATGAGAGACAGTCACGTAGCACAAGATCTCGCTGGTTAAGGGGTTGAGTGGTGTGGTCTGTGACCACACCACTGCAAGCAGCTATAAGAATTGCCTGATCAGGCAAAATAATTGGCCACATTCAACTGTCCAGCTGTGGCTTCACTCGCAAACAGCACGATGCCCGTCACATTGATCACCAAGTCGCGGGTTGGGTCGAAGGCGGCGGTGCTGTCATTCACGGCTAGGTAGGTGCGGCTGCCCCAAGTCAAGAAGACCGCTTCGTTGGCTGCCAGCGCTTGGGCACCCGTGGCGACTCGATTCTTATCGGCAAAGGCTGCTGCGATCGCCCCCTCTAGGGTACTAGCGTTCTTGGTGCCAGCATGAAAGAGAGCCGTGGGACGATTGGCAGTTGTCAGAGTGTTGTCGGTGTCAAGCTGGATGCGATCGCCCTGAGTGGGGTTAAAGTCTAGCAGCGTGTCCATTGCGGCCAGCCGAGACCCCGCGTAGGCTTCAAGCTGACTGGTGCCTCGGTAAAGGAACCGGTCTGCCCCCGCCCCCCCCTGGAGGAAATCTGCCCCTTGTCTGCCGTTGAGGGAATCATTGCCCTCCCGACCGATGAGCGTATCGCTGCCTGGAGTGCCGATCAACTGGTCATTAGCGGTGGTGCCCACTATGGCTTCAAAGGCACCAATATCCGCTGGGCCACTGCGGGCAACCTGACGGATATCCGTAGTGGGCGCCCCTGCCACAGCCCGGTCGATAGCAGGGCTACCCGGTAATAGCGGGTGATAGAACAGGAAGCCCCCATTGCTCTGCAGGGGTGCCAGCAGGGGATTGGCAACGGTAATGCCTGTAACCGCTAAATTATCATTGGGTCGGTTGAACGAGTTACTGAGCAGATTAGGGAACTGTAGATTGCCCCCGCCATTGGTCAACGCCCGATTGGTATGCTGCTGGATGCGCCAGTCATTGCCCCCATTCCCGGCAGTGTTCTCAAAGAAAATAGTATTACGCACCGTAACTGGGCTGCTATCCGCCAGAATGCCCCCTGCGACCCAGCCAGCATAGTTGTAGGCAATGGTGGAGTTGGTAATCGTGGCTGCCCCATAGAGCGCCATCGCCCCCCCATTCTGGTTGTAGTTACCGGGTTGCATCTGAGTGCGGTTGCCCGAGAAGGTGCTGTTAGTGATCGTGGCAGGGGCCTTCATCATCCAGAGGCCACCCCCCTGACTGTTGGCCGTATTTTCGATGAAGGAAGTACGGTTGAGGATCAACCCCTGATTAACTTCGTTACTCATCACAACGAGGCCACCACCGCTACCCCCATTGCCGCCATTGGGCAACGCCTGCACTTGGTTACGTCGAAATAGGGTATCGGTGATTGACACCCGGTCCTGCCGGCCAGTGTAGAGGTAGGCAGCACCACCTTCTCCCCGTCCTCGGTTGTTCTCAAACACGCTGCGGGTGATGTTGATGAAGCCCGATGCCTCGGTAGTAGCACTGGCGCGATCGGCATAGATGGCACCGCCAAATCCGCGCAGGAAGGGATTGGGTTTGCCAGTGTCATAGAAGCCAGCGGTAGTGTCGTTGCCAATAAAGCGACTGTCTTCAATTGTGAGTTTGCCGTTCAGACTGTTGATGGCGGCACCGTTAATTCCTCGATTGTTGACAAAATCGCTGTTGCGCACAGTGAGGGCACGCGGCCCCCAGAAGGCGATCGCCCCTGCTCCCCGTTCGTTGTTTCCCGCCGTGGCAACATTGCCCTCAAAGCGGCTGTTGGTGACGGTCACAGTGCCTTCGAAGGCGCTGAAGATTGCCCCACCCCCTTGGTGTGCCACATTCTCCAGGAAGCGCACATTGTCGATAGTCAAGATCCCTTGGTGGGTAGTACGAATTGCTCCCCCGTATTCCGTAGTAAATCCGTCTCGCAGGGTGAGGTTGCGCAAGGTGAGGCTGGTGGGTTGGGCCGAGGTGGAGTTGAGGTAGAAGATGCGGGAGCGATCGCCGCCGCTAATGGTGATATTACTCACGCCTGTGGCGTCAATCGTCAGGTTCTTATTGACGGGGATGGCAATCTCCCCACTGGTTAAGGTAATCGTCCGATTTGCCAGGGTGGAGGCAAAGCGGATCACGCCTCCCCTAGCAGCGACCCCCACCGCCCAGCGCAGTGACCCCTCACCCGAATCGTTCGTGTTGGTCACTGTGACGGTGTTGAGGCTACCTGTGTACTGGGCGATCGCCCTAGCATTCAAAACATTTACCGCTTCGATGGAGCCAGTCTTGACCTCCAGTTGCCAATCACCGCCAACCCCAGTCAGGTTGTTGGAGGCGGCAACGTCTGCCTGGGTGAGCTGGCTAAGGCGTTGCAAGAAGGCAGCCCCCACCTCTGAGGCCGCCACATTGCAGCCATACAGCAGAATATCGGCATTTTGTGAGAGGGCGCTGGCCCACTGCTGTAGGTCACTGCGGTAAGCATCGAGGGTGCTGTTGGAAAGGCGAGTCGAACCTAGGTCGATGCTGCCGTCTTCTCCATGGGAAAAGATGTGCAGACTGTCAATGTTGCTCAGTCCCCGGAGGGCGGTTGAGATCTGGGTGATGCCATCCTGGTTGGGGTTAAGCACAATGATTTTTACCCCAGGAAGCAAACTGTTGATTAAGGTCTGCTGATCGGCAAGGGCTGCGTCGATAATGGCGATCGCCCGCCCTGTAGATCCTTTGCGCGTTCCTGCGCTGGGTTTAAAAGTTGTAGACAATGTGGAATGAGCCATGTCATCTCCTCCTATAGCGTTTGCGAGGGGGCGCAGTGAACCTTCTGGTTTCACAACCCGTGAGGGGCAAAATCACGAGGGGGCGATGGGGCCTGGAAAAGCTGGTGAATTTTTGATGAATTTTGTGAACAAATTGCCGTCCTGCTTCAACTTTTCTACACAAAACCCGATGTCCCGGAGAAGTTGGTGTGATGTTCATACCCAATATTGGTGACAAAAATCACACAGATCAGTCCGGATTTGCCCTGGAATAACTGAAGCGATAGAGCGCATGACGGCGATTGTCTGAGAGCATGTCACCGTTGCAGGCCCTCATCCTCCAGCCCTTTCTCCCCACTTGGGAGAAGGGGAGCCGAGCCTCTCAAAGTCCCTCTCCCAAGTAGGGAGAGAGATTTAGAGTGAGGGCAAACGTGACATACACCTAGGTTTTGGGGCACCACGCCGTGCCCGGTGCCGCAAAACCCTCTTAACCAGAACTGACGTTATTTTTAGCGATCGCCCTGAAGGAGGAGGAATCGTGATAGGGATCACTCAGGCTGCTTGGCCGAGCGTTGTGAAATTAGGGCAAAGTCTAGTTTAGATGGGAGACGTCTGATGGTGCATTACATTCAACCGGCTGGCTGCCTCCGGCTTTGGCTCCTCCGGCTTTGGTTAAATTGGTATGGCAATGAGGGGGTAGACCAATGAGGCCCCACTCCCAACCGCCTCACCTGCGCCGCGAACTCGGTGTCTTTGGTGCAACACTGATGGGATTGGGCTCCATTGTCGGGACGGGGGTTTTCGTTAGTATTGGGATTGCAGCAGGAGTGGCAGGGCCAGCGGTGATCCTGGCAGTGGCGATCGCCGCTCTCGTCGCCCTCTGTAATGGGTTGAGTTCGGCCCAACTAGCCGCCAACCACCCGGTCAGTGGCGGAACCTACGAGTATGGCTACCGCTACCTTACCCCTGCCTTAGGTTTTATTGCGGGGTGGTTATTTTTGCTGGCAAAAACGGCTTCTGCGGCGACTGCCGCCCTGGGATTTGCCGGATATCTGTTAAGTGCCTTACAAATTGATTCCACCTGGACGATTCCCGTTGCATTGCTGGCAGTGATTGTTCTGACGCTCATCACCTTGAGCGGGGTGCGTCGCTCCAATGTTGCCAATACCCTGATTGTTGGTGTGACCTTGCTGTCTCTTTTATGGTTTGTCCGCATCTGTCTGCCTGCTGCGATCGCGTCTGACACCAGTAACTTCACGCCTTTCTTTAAGGATGCTCCGGTTAGCGTCCTCCAAGCTAGTGCATTGATGTTCGTGGCCTACACGGGGTATGGACGCATTGCCACCTTGGGCGAAGAAGCGCGATCGCCCCAACAAACCATTCCTAGAGCGATGGTCGTCTGCCTGTTGCTGACAATGGCGCTCTATCTCGCCGTTGCCCTTGTGGGAATTGGAGCCGTTGGTACAGAGGTGCTAGGTGCAGCCACTGCCCAGACGCGCGCTGCCCCCCTAGAAGTTGTTGCGCGGACGGTGGCAGGCCCGCAAGCCGCGTGGGTGCTGGCGGTGGGAGCCATGACGGCTATGCTAGGGGTGTTGCTCAATCTCATTCTCGGTCTCTCGCGGGTGTTGCTGGCAATGGGCCGCCGTTCAGATATGCCTCGGTTTCTGGCAACCCTAAACAAACAGCAGACCACCCCCTACTGGGCGGTGATTGCGGTGGCAGGGGCGATCGCTCTCCTCGTCCTGATTGGCAATGTCAAGATCACGTGGTCCTTCAGTGCCTTCAACGTCTTGGTCTACTACGCTCTGACAAACTGGGCCGCCTTGCGGCTCTCCCCCCAAGAACGGTTGTTTCCCAGTTGGGTGGCTTGGCTTGGACTGGCCTCTTGCTTATCTCTGGCCTTTTGGGTCGAAACGTCTGTTTGGTTGGTGGGGCTTGGCCTAGTTTTGGCTGGGTGGCTTTTCCATTGGGGAAGACGAACCATTGACACTCGGTAGCACCATGCTTGGAAGTCACTTGTCCACGGATTACAAATGACTGATGACAAGTAACTCAAGACCATCCAGGGCTTAGTAACATCAGGTCGGGGGGAAGCAGGTTTTGGGGCACGGCGTGGTGCCCAGTGCCCCAAAACCCTTGGCAAACGTTTGGCAAGGTAGCAGGAAATTTAACGTGTGAATAGCGTTTTCTTAAACTTGATATGGATTGATAGAGTTTGGGAAAGGTGCTGATCTCGGGGTGCTTCATCAAGGGGTGAGATCGCAATATTCTAGTTGACTAGTGCTGGAGTGCACTTCCTGGAGAAGCTTGACTGGTGATCATTCCTTATGGCCATGGGCTTTATCTAGTGTTTGCCCTTCAGTTGCACAGGGTGCGATCGCTCGCTCTTTTCCCTGTAGGGATGCCATGCTGCATCTTAGTTATGCTCAATTCACTCAAGTCATCTTCTATTAGTCACTGCTGCGTTACCTTGATTGAGGTCATCATCAGCAGGACTATAGGTACTGATCTCGTTTTCAAGATTGCAGATTGGATGTCTATCAGTTTGCGATCACTCTATTAGTTAATGCTGCAAATATTGTCAATATGCTTGTAATATGCCTGAAAGTGTATCCGTGCTTTTACTGAAACTTTATAGATTGACTGATTATTTTGCGTTTCATTGATGATACGATGCAAAACAGCAGATGAGTTTTTTGATCTAATAAGTTTTTATTGATCTAAGTGTTCATTGAACAGAGGGTGTAGTTTGCAGATGCAGATTAGGTTGACCAAGTTTTCTTCAAAGAATGCTCATTGTCTTCTATGCAGGAAACTAAAGTGTCATCTATCTTGTATTCTGGAGAGCTTCGATTCATCTGCATAGAATTTTTTCAACTTGCTCACTTCCTCGTGAGCTTTTCTGTCACTGATGCGTTTTTCCGACATCACCCTTGCCGACATTACTTCTGTGCATCCAGTAAGTCGGTGACTCGTCTGAGTAGCATCGCTCAAGTTTTTGAATTAAAGCTGAATCCGCTTTTCTGCAAGTATTTGGGGGGTCTGTCTACGATCGTCTACTGCTTGCCAGAGCTGTTGCTGGGAAATGGCGTGGCTTGAAGGTGCGATCGCGTGTTGATATGCACTCTATTGCTCAAGCGTGTCACTTTTCCCTAAGGAGTGTTGAGCGGGTGAACACGTTCATCATTTGATTCGGGTAATTCATTTGATTCGGTTAATCACTTTCTAACGGAGAGTTTTTCATGGCACTGGTAATAGGCGCGATCGCCTTTGTCGGCTTTAACGCAGATGGCAATGACAATTTGGCCTTTGTTGCCCTGACCGACATTGCCTCCGGCGAAGTCATTATTTTTGAAGACAACGAATGGGATGGCACTCGCTTTACAGACACTAATGAAGGGGCCTTTAGCTGGACAGCGACCTCCTTCGTCCCGGCTGGCACCATCGTCCGGATCGACAACATTGGCTCCGGCACCATTACTGCCAGCACCGGCACCGTTGTCACTCCTCTGGCTGGTCGTGGCACTAACCGAGGGATCGCTGCCGACAGCGAAGTAATCTACGCTTACCAAGGCACACCAGGCATTCCCACTACCTTTCTGACTGCCATAGCAAACAGTGGATTTAGTCCCACCACTGGATTGCTGACCAACACCGGCCTAGTCGTGGGCGAAACTGCACTAGACCTTGCCACTGTTGATACTGGGGCCGATATTGCCGCTTACGTAGGTCCCCGTTCTGGGCTGCCCCGCTTTAGTGACTACCGCGCTCTGATCAACAACCCGACTAACTGGATTACTCAGGACGCTACCGGTGACCAAAGTGCAGATGGCATTGCTCCCGACCTGCCCTTTAGCGACACTGCCTTTACGATAGTCAGCGCTGCCCTCCCCACGGTCAACCTCTCGGTCAGTACTAACACAGGCTCCGAGGCAGGGCAGACGGTCATCACTGTGACAGCCATTGCCTCTAGCGCAGTCACTGGCAACCAGACGGTGAGCCTCAGTGTGACTGGGACGAACATCACCGCCACAGACTTTTCCCTCAGCAGCCCCACCATTACCATCCTCAACGGACAGACCACTGGTTCTGTCACCTTCACAGTGCTAGATGATGCCGTAGTGGAGGGGGATGAAACAGCCATTCTCACCCTCAGCAATCCCTCGGCTGGCCTGACGCTAGGCAGCACCATCAGTCAAACAATTCAGATTACAGACAACGATGCGCCTGCGGTGCCTCTGGTCTCGATCGCCGCGACGGATGCCACTGCTGCTGAGTCGAGCACCACGGTTGACACAGGCACCTTCACCATTACCCGGACGGGTGATACTAGTACGGCCTTAACGGTAACCTATACTGTCACGGGGACTGCTACCAACGGCACCGACTATAACCGCCTGAGCGGTTCAGTGGTCATTCCTGCTGGCCAGGCGTCTACTACCATCACGGTTACGCCCGTCAATGATGCCACCCCTGAGGGCAACGAAACAGTAATTTTGACGCTGGTGGACGGTGCAACCTACGACATAGGCGCAACCAGTAGTGCTCAGGTAACGATTACCGACAACTCAACCGGTTCACTCAAAAAGGTGGGGGGCATTACCAGTCCCAATGGAGCAGAAATCCCGGCCTTTGACCCGGCTAGCAAACGCTTATTTGTTGTTGCTGGAGATACGGTGGATATCTACACTATCAGCAACACTGGTGCCCTCACGGCCACTGGCAGGCTAGACCCAGGTTTCACAGTCTCAGGAGCCAACATTATCCCCAATAGCGTCGCTGTTAAAAACGGCATTGTCGCTGTTGCCTATGCAGTGGTGAATCCCACAACCAACGCCCAACAGTTGGGACGGGTCAGCTTCTTTGAGGCGGCCACAGGCACCTTCCTCAACTCGGTCGAGGTGGGCTACCTGCCCGATATGCTCACCTTCACGCCGGATGGCACTAAGGTATTGACTGCTAACGAAGGAGAACCCAACAGCTATAGGCAGGCGAATTCCTTTGACCCAGAAGGCTCCATCAGCATTATTGATTTGGCTAATGGAGTTGCCAACGCAACTGTGCAGACGGCTGGCTTCACGGCGTTCAACGCTCAAATTGACGCCCTGAGAGCCGCAGGAGTCAGGATTTTTGGCCCAGGAGCGACGGTGGCGCAAGATCTAGAGCCGGAATACATCAGCTTTTCTGGAGACGGCACTAGAGCCTACGTTACCTTGCAGGAAAATAATGCTCTGGCGATCGTGGATATTGCCACGGCGACGGTGACTGACATCAAACCGCTGGGGCTGAAAAACCACAACCAGCCCGGTAATGGCCTGGATGCCAGCGACCAAGATGGCAGGATTAATATCCGCAACTGGCCGGTGTTTGGCATGTATCAGCCCGATGCGATCGCCAGCTACACCGTCAATGGTCAAACTTACTTCATCACTGCCAACGAAGGCGATGCCCGCGACTATCCTGGCTTGGCTGAGGAAATTCGGGTGAATAATGCCAGCTACATTCTAGACCCCAGCACTTTCCCCGATGCTGCCGTCCTGAAGCAGAATGCCAACCTAGGCCGACTGCAACTCACTCGCGCTACTGGCGACCTAGACGGCGATGGCGACTTTGATCAGATCCATGCCCTGGGCGCTCGCTCGTTTTCTATCTGGGATGCCAGCGGCAACCTGGTGTATGACAGCGGCGACCAACTGGAGCAAATTACAGCCGTTCAAGTCCCCAGTTTCTTTAACTCCGATGGCAGTTTCGCCAGCCCTAACTTCGACAGCCGCAGTGACAACAAAGGTCCCGAACCGGAGGGCGTTGTCATTGGTGTGGTCAACAACCGGGTTTATGCCTTCATTGGGTTAGAGCGGACAGGAGACATCATGGTTTACGAAGTCACCAATCCCGCCCGACCGCAGTTCATTGAATACATCAACACCCCTGAGGATGTTGGCATTGAGGGGTTAACCTTTGTCTCTGCGACAGATAGCCCCACCGGAAAACCCTTGCTGATTACGGCCAATGAGGTCAGCCGCACGGTGGCTGTGTTTGAATTCACCCCGCCTGTGCGGATTAGCGATATCCAGGGCACCAGCCACATTTCTCGCTTTAGTGGGCAAGGCGTGAGAAATGTGCAGGGCATCGTTACGGCGATCGCCAGCAATGGTTTCTACATGCAAGACCCCACTCCTGATCACAACGACGCTACCTCAGAGGGCATCTTTGTCTTCACGGGCACCAGTGCCGCAGGGCTGGCAATCCTCAATGCCCGCCGCGTCGGCGAAGCGGTATTGGTCAGTGGCACTGTGTCTGAGTTTCGTCCGGGGGGAAGTGCCAACAACCTGACGATTACCCAGATTGGCAACAACACCAGTGTGCAGTCCCTCAGCGTAACCGCCTGGACTACTGCACCGACCACCATCATCACTCCCACGGTGTTGGGCAATAGTGGCCGGAAGATTCCCAATCAGATCATCAGTAATGATGCCGCTGGCGGCAACGTGGAAAATCTCGGCACCCGGTTTGACCCCGAGGAAGACGGTATTGACTTCTTCGAAAGTCTAGAGGGCATGTTAGTGCAGATCAACAACCCCATTGCCACCTCTCCCACCGCTAATTTTGGTGCGTCTGAGGAAATCTGGGTGCTGGCAGACAATGGTGCTAATGCCACGAGTCGCACCTTCCGAGGCGGCAGCCTGATTACCCCCACCGACTTCAACCCAGAACGCATCCAGATCGATGATCTGATCAACAGTGCCATTACCCTGCCCACGGTTAGTGTTGGTGCGCAACTCAGCACCATTGTGGGAGTAGTCAGCTATGACTTCAACAACTACGAGGTTCTGGTGTCAGCTGCGCCAACGGTGGTGCAGGCATCGCCATTGCAGAAAGAAGTGACCAACCTAGTGGGCAGTGCAACTCAACTCACTGTTGCCACCTTCAACGTCGAGAACCTCGACCCTGGTGATGGCCCCGCCAAGTTTAATGCGATCGCTGCGGCAATTGTGAATAACCTGAAGTCACCTGATATCCTCAGCCTAGAGGAAATTCAGGACAACAATGGCCCCATTAACGACAGCATCGTCGATGCTGATGTCACGTTCAATACCCTGATCAATGCCATCGTCGCGGCTGGTGGTCCTCGGTATGAGTATCGCCAAATTAATCCAGTCGATGACCAGGACGGCGGTGAACCGGGGGGCAACATCCGCGTCGGCTTCCTGTTCAACCCCAGTCGGGTCGGCTTTGTGGAAGGCTCCCTGAAACGGTTGACTGATACAGACTTGACCGATGGTGATGCCTTTGCCAACAGCCGAAAACCACTGGTGGGCACCTTTACCTTCAATGGAGAGCAAGTCACGGTCATCGGCAACCACTTCAACTCGAAGGGGGGTGACCAACCCTTGTTTGGCCCCAACCAGCCACCAGCCTTGACTTCCGAAATTCAGCGCAACCAACAGGCAACGATTGTACGGACTTATGTGCACAGCCTACTGGCAACCAATCCCAACGCCAATGTTGTTGTGGCAGGCGACTTGAATGATTTTGAGTTCTCTAATCCACTCACTATTCTGGAAAGTGCCGGACTCACTACCCTGATTGAGACGCTCCCAGAAAATGAGCGTTACACCTACAACTTCCAGGGCAACGCGCAGACGCTCGACCACATCTTGGTCAGCCAAAACCTCTTAGCGCTTTTGGATGGCTTTGATGTAGTGCGCATTAATTCGGAGTTTGCCGATCAGGTGAGTGACCACGACCCAGTGCTGGCCCTCTTCAATCTTGAGAGAGGAATCGTCCTCAATGGTGGCAATGGCAAAGACACCCTCAATGGTAGAGGGGGCAATGACATACTCAATGGCGACAATGGTAACGATGTCCTGTTTGGCAACCGAGGTAACGACACGCTCAATGGTGGCAATGGTGATGATATTCTCTGGGGCGGTGCAGGTGCCGACACCCTCAGAGGTGACAACGGAGATGACACGTTAATTGGTGGCTTGGGCAGCGATATGTTGACGGGGGGGAGAGGCAGAGATACCTTTGTTTATGCCGCCCTGAATGAAGCGGGCGATACTATCACTGACTTCAACCCGACAGAAGATGTCCTCAAGCTCACCGACCTGTTCGCCAGCTTGGGCTACAGGGGGAGGAATGCGATCGCCGATGGCTATCTCCGCTTTACCCAAGTGGGTAGCCGCACTGAAGTTCACATTGACCCCGATGGGACAGGAGAGAGTGCTGGCTTTACTACACTGGTCAGTCTTCAGGGAGTCCTGCCCAACAGACTCGTTGTGGGGAGTAACATCCTAGTGTAACGTCAGTTCGGATTAAGAGGGTTTTGGAGCACCGCGCCTGGCGCGGCTCCCCAAAACCCTGCATGTTCCGTGCACGCTGCGCACGGAACATGCAGGGTTTCAGCCTATCCCCAATTCACGTTATCAACATGCAAGCCAGGACATTACAGTGGAAGAAGCCAGTATTGACGGTAGGACAGTGCGCCTGGTTGTGGAGTCGGGGCAACAACCGTTGTGGAAGCAGTATAACGACTGAGATGAGCCGCCGCAGATCACTTTCGATGCCCACAGATAACCTCTCGGTGGTCGGCTCCATCGATTTGTTATGCCGCTTCAACCGCCTCCACCCACTATCCTTACGGTTCTGGAGGA
>DVEB01000304.1 GCA_015295905.1 Synechococcales cyanobacterium M55_K2018_004 | reverse complement strand
GCGTGTGGATGATCAGCAGCACCGCCCAGCGCGAACCCACCACCATAATTTTCACCGGTTCCCGCTCAGGGGTCTCTGGCGGTGCGGCGGGAACCTGGGACTCAGTGCTGTTGGAGAAACATTCTTTTGCCATATTTTTTGTCAAATGTGGTCTACGGAGACAACATCAAATTTATCAGATGTAGTCTACAGAGACAACATTTACGGTTCACCCATCCTCTGACAGGATTGGGGCATGGGACGGGCAAACCAAGCACTCAAGGAAGTTTTAGAAACCTATCGCATCAGCCAAAATCGGCTTGCTGTGATGCTGGGAATCGATCGCTCTGCGGTGTTTAAGTGGGTGCGCGATCAGCGAGAACCCAGTTCCGAAACGATTGTGGAAATTACCAAAGCGCTCCAGCAGTTGAACCCAGACGCGGCGCGGGCGTTTGTGCAGCTTTACCTAGGCAACCTTTTGGAAGACAAAGCAGAGGGAGAATAAGAGCCACTGACACTCATGCCCGTCAACGCAGACTGGCAAGCCTAGCCCCCCCCTTCCTGCTTTCCTCAGTCTTGCCAAAACCACTCCAGGTTCAGCACAAATCCCGGCAACACGGGTTCCCCTGAGAGGGCGGCTGGTGTCTGCAAGATCTCGGGCGGCTGCCCCGGACGATAAATTTCGACCTGCTGCTGGTGGCGGTTCAGGAGCCAGCCGAGCCTCACGCCGTTGTCCACATACTCGCGCATCTTGGCTTGCAGCACCTCTAGGCGATCGCTGGGAGACATCAACTCCAACACAAAATCAGGGGCGATGGGGGGAAATTTTTCTCGCTGCTCTGGGGTCAAACGCTCCCACCGCTGTTTGGCAACCCAGGCCACATCGGGAGAGCGATCGGCCCCGTTGGGTAACTTGAAGCAGGTTGAGGAATCGAATACGTTTCCAAGCTGCATCTGACGATTCCAGATCACAAAGTCTGCATTGATTTCTGCATTGCGTTTTCCCGTTTCTCCGCCGGTCGGTGGCATGAAAATCAGTGCTCCTGTTGCCGAACGTTCAATCCTCAAGTCCGGGTTGGCTCGACACAGGTCATAAAACTGGTCGTCGCTTAACTGCGTGGAAGGAGGCATTTGTAGCGTGAGCGTGTCCATCGGGGGAGTGTGGGCGGCGGTGTGGGCACAGCTTGAAGGGGAGCACTCCTCGCCTGGGGAGTTACTGTTCAGTCTACCCTACCCCAGCGCCGCGAGTGGAGCGATCGCCCTTTGTCCCAGATCCTCTGATTCAGCCATCATCTAGGCTGAAAGCAAGAGTTCTGGTTGATTGTGGAGTTTGTCTTTTCCCTCAACCTGCGCTTAGTCTTGCCAAAACCACTCCAGGTTCAGCACAAATCCCGGCAACACGGGTTCCCCTGAGAGGGCGGCTGGTGTCTGCAAGATCTCGGGCGGCTGCCCCGGACGATAAATTTCGACCTGCTGCTGGTGGCGGTTCAGGAGCCAGCCGAGCCTCACGCCGTTGTCCACATACTCGCGCATCTTGGCTTGCAGCACCTCTAGGCGATCGCTGGGAGACATCAACTCCAACACAAAATCAGGGGCGATGGGGGGAAATTTTTCTCGCTGCTCTGGGGTCAAACGCTCCCACCGCTGTTTGGCAACCCAGGCCACATCGGGAGAGCGATCGGCCCCGTTGGGTAACTTGAAGCAGGTTGAGGAATCGAATACGTTTCCAAGCTGCATCTGACGATTCCAGATCACAAAGTCTGCATTGATTTCTGCATTGCGTTTTCCCGTTTCTCCGCCGGTCGGTGGCATGAAAATCAGTGCTCCTGTTGCCGAACGTTCAATCCTCAAGTCCGGGTTGGCTCGACACAGGTCATAAAACTGGTCGTCGCTTAACTGCGTGGAAGGAGGCATTTGTAGCGTGAGCGTGTCCATCGGGGGAGTGTGGGCGGCGGTGTGGGCACAGCTTGAAGGGGAGCACTCCTCGCCTGGGGAGTTACTGTTCAGTCTACCTTGTCTTTCTCCGGCGTTGCTTCATCCAAATATGATTTTTTGAGTGCGCCCCTCACTCAAAAAATCATTGTATAAAACGTGCGCTGCGCGCACGTTTTATACGACGACAAACCAACTCAATAACCAACGGAGTCGGTATTATTCCCTTTTGGGTGAGCGACTCTGCCGTCTGCTCGCCCAAAAGGGGGGCAAGTTCATTTTTGGTAAGGAGCCTAACGGTGACCTCAAACTTGCGGTGCAACGACCGTCCCCATAAACAGCAGGCTGCCTGTTTCGCTATCCTCAATCGCATAGAAAAAGGGGCGATCGCACACCATTGCAAACGGCGGGTCCAACTGAATCGAGGTGGCCGTAATCCCAACAGAGGTGGCGGCGGCGGCTTCGGTGCCTGCCTCGTTCACCTCAATCAAGGTTTTGTGTTGCACATTGCTGATAAACGTCTGCCTGTCGCTGATGCCAGAAAAATCTGCTTGGCCTGGTTCAAAGGCGATCGCCATCCCCATTGCCTTGAGGGCGTCGTTAAGGGAAAGGCCAAACTCCTGCTTGAATTTCGGCAGTTGGATAGAGCCTTCGCGGGAGCGGAACTGCTGCCGCCAAGTCTGCCAATTTTCCGGGGTGAGGCGACTCAAAAAGGTCGTGAAGTTCGATTTGGGCAGGATGACCACCATAGTCAATCGACCATTGCCGTAGGGCAGGCGAATGGCCTGAAATTGCTCAGTTTCCTGGTAGCTAAAGTGGCCCCGTTGCGACATCAGGGGGTGTGGCTTGGTTGAACCATCCCACTGGGTAAAGGGACGTTGTACCGTGTCACGGGGGTTGAACTGTCGCTGCCAGTCGCCCTTGAAGTAAATCGCGTTGATCAGGAACAGGACATCTTGGGCACTAATCTGATCGAGCATGGTGGGAATTTTGCCCTGGGTATGTTCGCTCACCCAGTTATTGATGGTTCGCACGGCAGCGGGGGTGCTAAAGTCCAGCCTTTCCACCCTGGCATTGTAGAACTGCTGGCTCTGTTGCAGAAATTCTGGACGAAATCTGAAGTCTTGCCGCCCCCAAAGGGAATTGGCGATCGCCACTTGCACGTGCGGGTCAGCATTTTCTAAAACTCGCTCCAGGTCGGCATTGGCTTGGTTCAGGTCTGCCAATGTCATGCCCGACAATTCGAGCGCCCGCGCCATCGCCTGCTGAGTTTCCCCCCTGGCCCCGGTGTAGGTCATGCTGAGAGCGATCGCCACACTCGCTGGCGAAATCATCAGGTTTTCCCCCGGTCGTGCTTTTGCAACTTCAGAAAAGAGCTTGAACCCAAACCGAGTATTGGCTGTGACCAAGCGGGGGTCAACTGTCGGCATGGGGGAGGCGGGCATGGGCGACACTCCAGGAACCTGAGCATGAGGGTGGGCGGGATGAAGTGGCACACGCAGCGCTTCTGCCGTAGAGCACCCCACTAACCAACTGACTAACCCCAAAGCCGTTAAACTGCCTGCTAGTTTATAGCCAAGCGATCGCCACTGACGCATTTTTAACTCCTCCACCATAACAACAGTTCTAAATGAGGCATCAACCAAGAGATGCCTATACACTCATTGCCGTTCCGGATCAAATTTTGGCGCTGTTTTGATGGTGTTTGGCGATCCTGCACCCCCTAAACACCATCAATAACCCGAAAACGACGTATCACCTTTGCAGCTATCACCCTTCAAAGATGGCACTGGGAGGAGAAAAGTTCACGATGGTTGCAATTTCTGTAACTATGGCGCTACGCGCTCATGATGTAAAACGCATTTTGTGGGAAACCCTATGCAACGTGAATTCTGGATAAGCTGAAACCCTTGCTGTTCCGTGCGCGGCGCGCACGGAACAGCAAGGGT
>DVEB01000348.1 GCA_015295905.1 Synechococcales cyanobacterium M55_K2018_004 | reverse complement strand
CTGCGCGCGCGTTCTACCAAAAACTAACCGACCCTATAAGCAACGGATTCCGTATTAGACAGACATTGCTATACGAAATTCGCAATCATTCGCAGCATTCGTTCATTAATCCCCAGTGCTCAGGATAGACTGGAGAATGCTCATCTTTGCTGAATTACCTCGTTGCGACCGTGACTTTGATCTCTGAAAATGCCCACGCTGCCGGCACCATGCAGCAAGTGACAACCGATGCCATGCCAGGGCGATTGCACACCTGGAGGGGGTTGATCGAGGCCTACCGGGCCTACCTGCCCGTGACAGACCAGACCCCCGTGGTGACACTGTGCGAAGGAAATACGCCACTTATCCCCGCTCCGGCGATCGCCGCCGAAATTGGTCGGCAGGTGCAAGTCTTTGTCAAGTACGACGGTCTCAACCCAACAGGTAGCTTCAAAGACCGGGGGATGACGATGGCGATCTCGAAGGCGAAGGAAGCGGGCGCGCAAGCGGTGATCTGTGCCAGCACAGGCAATACTTCGGCCTCGGCTGCGGCCTACGCCCGTCGGGGAGGAATGCGGGCGATCGTGCTGATCCCTGATGGCTATGTTGCGGTGGGCAAGCTAGCACAAGCCTTGCTTTACGGTGCGGAGGTGTTGGCAGTCAAGGGCAATTTTGATAAAGCCCTACAGATTGTGCGGGATATGGCGGATCACTACCCGATTACGCTGGTGAATTCTGTCAATCCCTACCGTCTGGAAGGACAAAAGACAGGAGCCTTTGAGATTGTCGATGCGTTGGGCACTGCCCCTGACTGGTTGTGCATCCCGGTGGGCAATGCAGGCAATATTTCAGCTTACTGGATGGGCTTTTGTCAGTATCACCAGCACGGCAAGTGCGATCGCCTGCCCCGCATGATGGGCTTTCAGGCCGAAGGAGCCGCCCCACTGGTGACCGGCCATCCCTTCGAGTCCCCTGAAACACTGGCCACTGCCATCCGGATTGGCAACCCTGCCAGTTGGGACAAAGCCGTTGCTGTCAAAGAGGCCAGTCAGGGGCAGTTCAACGCCGTCACCGATGCAGAAATTCTGGCTGCCTACCGGCTGCTGGCCTGCCAGGAAGGGATTTTCTGCGAACCCGCCAGTGCTGCCTCCGTGGCTGGGTTACTCAGAGTGAAGGACCAAGTGCCCACCGGAGCCACCGTAGTGTGTGTCTTGACGGGCAACGGCTTGAAAGACCCCGACACTGCAATCAAACACTGCGAAAACCAGGTTAAGTCCGGGATTGAACCTGATCGAGCTGCGGTAGCTCAAGCGATGGGCTTCTAAGCGGCAGTGCCTGGGCAGACACAGGACTGGCCTCAGCGCTGCTACCGTTTTGTGCTTTGGTCAGTCGTTCCATCGTATCGCCCAGCGCTGTCGTCAGTTCCCTGCGCGTCTCTGCATGGCGCTGTTGTTCTAGCAGCAGCGATTGACTGAGGCGATCGCACTCTTGCCATGCCTCCAGTAGCTTCGCCTGCAATGCTTCGACCGTTTGCAACGCCTGCAAACGTTCTGCCAACAGTGCTTGGTCTGCAGTGGAGGGGGAGTAGTCCTCCGACGGGTTGCGTCGCGTTTCTAATTCTGCCTTCAGAGCATCAATGGACTGCTGCATCAAAGCGGCTTCGGTGCGTCGCTGTTTCGCCTCAGTTTCGTAGAGATGGCGCCAATTAGCAGCGCTGGCAAAGGCTTCGTCCCGCTCTTTGTGAGCCTCGGCCAGCTTTTGCTGCAAATGCTTGATCTCACCTAACCACTGTCTGACATCTTGCGTCATGGTTAATGGCCTGTTGTCCTATGGTTGCTTAAGTTCCAAAGAGAAATTGTGTAAAGGCTCCTGGTACTGGTAGCACAATGATGACCAGCAAAACGAGGGATAATAGCCCCCAAAGGTCTCTGCGATTATCTAATTCACTCACATCATTCAAGGCAGGTTCATCGATAACCGGCATAAAGAACAAGAGAATCGCCCAGAGCAGATATTCTGGTCGCACCAGTCCGAGTCCTAAAACCAAGAGTCGTGCGACCTGCCCGATCATCGCCCCCGTGCGCTGCCCAAACATGGCGTGAACGATGTGGCCACCGTCCAGTTGCCCTACGGGCATGAGGTTGAGTGCAGTGACAATCACCCCTAAACACCCTGCAACTGCGACAGGATGCAACTTGATGGCCGATTCTACCGTAAGTTGGCTCCCTAGCGCTAGCTTGCTTAGCAAGGCCAGCAGCAGCGACGCACTGGGATTAAATGAATCAAAGTTGAGAATGCTGGATTCAGGTGTGAGTTGGATCACCGTGGACTGGGAAAATCCCCACAAAATCACAGGCAGTGTGATGATGAATCCTGCCAGTGGCCCGGCAATCCCTACATCAAACAGAGCTTTGCGATGGGGGACAGGCGATCGCATCTGGATGAAGGCGCCAAAGGTGCCAAAGGGAAAAATCCCTGCCGGTGGCACAGGGATGAAGTAGGGATAGGTGGCACGAATGCGATACCGCTGGGCCGTGAGGTAGTGGGCTAGTTCGTGTGTGCCCAAGATCGCCATCAGCGTAACCGCGTAGGGAAGCCCTTGGGAGAGGTGCAACAGCATTGCCCATACGCCATTGAAAAAAGCGTGTAGGGTTGCCAATAGCGTGACGAAGAGGGGTTGTGCCGCCACCGGGCTGGGCCAGTTAAAAAATTGGGTTGGAGTGGTGGTCATCCCCATCTCAACGCCCGCTGCCATCGTCGTCAGTAAGGTCACCCCCAACAGACCAAGGGCCAAGCCGGGGCGATGCAGCGGACGGGTCTCCACTGTGCCACTCGATTTGCTTTGAGGATTAGGCACTAGGGCAAAAAAGGGTTTGCTGTTTAAGCCCTCCTGAAACACCACCAGGAAGCGATCGCCAAACTGGTCTTCAATATTCTCCTGAATGGTTTTGTAGGCCACTTCTGGATTGGAGCGCAACTGCCCCCGACAGATAATTGCTTGGGGGCGATACTCGACATTTTGCAGGTAAAACACCGTCCAGGGAAAACAGCTTTGCAAGGCGGCTTCTTCGTCTCGGTCAATCGGTCGAATTGGCGGATTAATTTCAGCCGTGGGAATGCGAGCCTCCTCGGCTTTCAAGTTTGGATCAGCAGGCAGGGGAGTGCCCGATCGCCCCAGCAACACTAGCCACCAGTAGATAACCCCGACGAGAAAAATCAACAGAAAAAACAGCAGCATAATTCCCATCGGCATTGGGGAGTTAGGACCATGGATCAAAATCCAGACCATGAGGGCAAAGGCCGGTGTCATCATCACCAGCCAAAGCAGCCAGACAGGAGTGCGCGTCAGGTTTGACACACTCCGCTGCAAAACGATATAGGTAAACAGTCCTACAACTCCTAACAGGAGCAGCCAGAGATTCATGCCGCAATTCTCAAGAAAGGTTAGACGCAGCGTAGAAGCATTCAGGTGCCATCTCAAGAATACTCCTCTTATCCACTGCAATTGACGAAAGCAAGATTGTTTGAAGACTCTTCAACTATGATATCGAGACTCTCCTGGTGGTTCGCCCGGTCAGCTTTGCCTACCTAGAGGACTTTGCTAAGTTGATGGGGCGATCGCAATCTTTCCCAATCCCCATCCCACAAATTGACACAACGTGAATTCCAAATCATCTGAAACCCTTGCTGTTCCGAGCGCGACGCACTCGGAACAGCAAGGGTTTTGGGGCACCGCGCACCGCGTAATGCCCATGGAACAGCCAAGGGGTCAGCTTATCTCGAATTCACGTTTATTTATAAAGATTTATTTAATGCTAATGCCTGACATTTGATACAAAATCCGTCTGTAAAATAGCAGTTTGTCGTGGTGTAAAACGTGCGCTGCG
>DVEB01000129.1 GCA_015295905.1 Synechococcales cyanobacterium M55_K2018_004 | reverse complement strand
AGCGCGGTGCCCCAAAACTCTTGATTTTCAGTGCGCGACACGCACGGAACAGCATGGGTTTCAGCTTATCCAGAATTCACGTTACACGACGCAGATCAGCGATTTGGCGCATTGCAAAGCCTGCATTCAACGCCAGAATTTGAAGCAACGGGACTGGGACTGGCCATTGTGCAGCAAATCATTCACCGCCACGGCGGTACAATTTGGGTCAACAGTACTCCCGGAGACGAACTAACCTGCTGCTTCAACTTGACCCTCCTGTCTGATTTTGCCTATGAACACCCGTCCGGCTGAACCTAGCCGTCTTCTCTTGGTGGAGGATGATCCCAACGATGTGGAACTGATCCGACTCTCTTTGAATTCCTATCACTTTGCGCGACAGATTGACATTGTGCACGATGGGCAACAGGCGATCCAGTATCTCCTGGGGGATAGCCATAGCCCTGCCACTAGTCCACTCCCCCGCTTGGTCTTACTGGACTTGAAACTGCCCCGATTAAGTGGGATTGAAGTCTTGCAAACGCTTCGCTCTCACGAACGAACTCGCAAACTCGTGATTGTGGTCATGACGTCCTCTGCTGAGGACAGTGACCTAAATGCCTGCTACGAACTAGGCACCAACAGCTACATTGTGAAGCCGCTGAACTTTCAAGAATATTCTGAGGTCGCCCGTCAGGTCAGCTACTACTGGATGGTGCTCAACCGGCCTCCAATCTCCTCAGTTTGAGGGTGAGGCAACTCCACGCATGGCAATCTCCTCAAATCACCTTACGATGAGAAGCAGGATTCTCTCGGTGTTCTCAATTTCCTTGCTGCTGTGGTTGCTGCATTCCCTCCCTCTCAACCTGCGTTGCATCTCCTGCTGGTGGAAGATACACCAGAGGATGCTGAGCTGGTGGTTTTAACGCTGCAGGAGGCCCAGATCAGTTTTACCTATACAGTAGTGAGCTGCCCCCAGGAATGCCAGGCTTGTCTGCAAAATCATCGTTATAATGCAGTTCTGTCGGACTATCGGCTCCCTGGTTTTACTGCCTATCAAGTGCTGGAATGGTTACAAGCCTCTGGCCAAGAAATTCCCCTCATTCTCATCACGGGCACTCTGGGTGAGGAGGCCGCTGTGGCGTGCATTAAGGCAGGCATGACCGATTATGTCCTGAAGGAACGATTGTTTCGTCTACCGATGGCTTTACAGCGATCGCTCCAGGAGTTTGCTCTGCGTCGTCAACAGCGAGAAAACACCGCTCGCCTGCAGCAGCAGGCCCAGCGGGAAGCCACTATTAACCGCATGATCCAAGCTATGCGTGAGACGCTAGTGCTGTCTGAAATGATGCAGACGGTGGCGGATCTGCTGCATGATGCTCTGGCGGTGAGCCGCTGTGTGGTTTTCACCTTGGCCTCACCGACACAGGAGTTGTCCTGTCATTGCTATGTCAGTCAGGCCACTGCCGATCGCCAAGCATTTTTGAGTGGCCAGCGGCACGGTGATCCGGGTCAGCAGTGGAGCCTAATCAGCAATCCATTGCGTAGTCAGGCAAAGCCAGTCGTCCTTACGCCGACTACTGCAAGCTCGTCCGAACCCATCGATCGGGTGCTGCGGGCCTGGAGCGTGCAGTCTATGCTGGTGGTTCCGCTCATCTACCAGCAGACTGTTTTAGGCGAAATTACCCTGCACCAGTGCGATCGCCCACGGGAGTGGACCGCCGACGACATTGACTTGGTGCAGACGGTGGCAGACCAAGGGGCGATCGCCATCCACCAGGCCAACCTGTTTCAGCAGGTGCAACAGCAAGCTCGTCGGGAGCAGGTGCTCAACCAGATTAGCCACACCCTGAATTCCAGCCTCGACCCGGAACACATTCTGGAAAAGATGGTGCAACTGACGGGGGAATGCTTTGAAGTTGACCGAGTGATCCTGTTCTCGCTGGATGAGGACTTCCGCACACTGAATGAGTGGCGGGTTAATGAATCGGTGGCGTCTCTGCGTGACCTACAGGTGCCAATGGCGGAATGGAGCAAAATGCTGGATCCGAATTCTCCCTTCTGGTGTGAGGGGGTCTTCCATGCCCCCAACTATCCCGCCCTATTGCCAACAGCCCCAGCGACTCAAGCCTTCTTGCAGGCAGGCACCCGTTCTGTTCTACGGGTACCTATCTTCGTCCATGGCAAATTGTTTGGCGGGTTGTCACTGCAAATGGTTCACACATTCCGCACGTTCACCTCTGAGGAGATTGACTTGCTGAGACGGTTGGCCGATGAGATGGCGATCGCCCTCTACAACGCCCGCAGCTACGAACAACTGGAACAACTAGTGCGCGATCGCACCAAAGAACTGGAGCAGGAGAAGTGGCTCTCTGATGCAGCCAACCGCGCCAAGAGTGAGTTTCTTACCCACATGAGCCATGAGCTACGAACACCCCTGACAGGCATCTTGGGATTTACCAGCCTGCTGAGCAAACAGATCTTTGGCCCGCTCAACGACAAACAACTGCAATACGTGAATGGCATTGCCTCCTGTGGACAACACCTGCTCGACCTGATCAACGACCTGCTCGATCTGTCAAAAATTGAGGCTGGCAAAGAAGACTTAGTTCTGGAACCCATCAGCCTGCAAGATCTCTGTGAATCCTGCATCAGCCTGATCGATGAGATTGCTCAAGCCCGCGGACTCAAAACCAGTTGGAGCCTTGCTACCCAAATTGAGACCTTCACTGCCGATAAACGGCGTCTGAAGCAAATCCTCTTCAATCTGCTGGCTAATGCCGTGAAGTTTACCGAGGAGGGGTCTGTCCGGCTGCACGTCCACCAGCAGGGTGAGTTTCTCCACTTCGATGTGATCGATACGGGCATTGGCATTGCCCCGGAAGACATCGGTAAGCTGTTTCAGTCGTTTCAACAACTGGATGGTGGCCTCGATCGCAAGTACGAAGGCACGGGGCTGGGACTGACGCTCGCTCGCAAACTTGCCCAATTACACGGCGGGGATATTACCGTCACCTCAGAACTGGGGCAGGGGAGTTGCTTCTCCTGCATTTTGCCGATCAGACCCATCGGTCTGGATACAGCATCCCCGCCGAGCTAATTTAACGTCAGTTTTGGTTAAGACCTGGCGCGGTGACCCAAAACCCTTGCTATTCCGTGCGCGTCGCGCACGGAATAGCAAGGGCTTCAGTTTATCCCGAATTTACGTTAGTTTAACGTCAGTTCTAGTTAAGCGGGTTGTGGGACACCGTGTGATGCCCCACAACCCTCGATGTTCTGACTAAAATCGGGTATTAAACTCGACTAGCACTCCATTCCCCCCATTGGTATCGACAAAGCCCCGGATCAGGAATTGATCGTTGAGGCGGTAGCGCAGGTTGAACTGGGTAGGGCTTTCAACCGTGAGGATCTGCAACACCGAGACCGAGACGCTGCGAGTGATGTCGAATCCTAGTTCTGAAGCCAGTCCCAGGGTGGTGGCGCCAGCATCAGTGGGCACGGAGGCGGGGAAGAGGCGGAAATCCGTTAGTCCCAACAGATTACTGATGAAATTTTGCACTCCTGTCAGCAGGGCAGACCCCGCTAGGTTGGCGATCGCCAGGGTCGTGTCTCCGCGTCCCAGCGTATCCACAAAGCCTCCGCCCAGCAGACTAATAATCTCCTCGCGCGATCGCGAAGGACTGCTACTCAGTTGCAGGTTAGAGAACAATTGGCTGGCTGGCCCTGTCACCTCTGCCTGAATTCGCACGGTGTCCAGGATACCGAAGTCCGTTGCTAGGGGGTCACTGATCTCGGCAGGGGCAAACACTGGCGTTTCAATAGTCGGGGCACGAGTCACCTCTGGCACGATGGTCAGCAGCCGGGCATTGATAATCGGGTCTAGCCCTCGGTCAGGCCGAAACTCAACGGTATTGCTGAACCGACGGTCGAGGCTGAACTGGGTGGTAAACAGGTTGACCCGTCCCTGGCGCACGGTGATCAGGCCGGAGGGACGCAGGTTCGCCAGGGGACCGTTCAGTTCCAGACCACCCGTCACCACAAAATTAAGGATGGGGTCGAGCGTAATCTGTAGGCGATCGCCCAGGCTAATCCGTAGATTGGCGAGTTGGGGAGGAGACGTGATATCGTTGGGGGCGGTCTCCACCGGCTCTGCCACGGGCGGCTCGGGGTTGGAGGGGAGTTCCACCCGACCGTTGCTGAGGAGAATCTGTCCGCCCAGTTGGAGAGCCAGCAAAGTTCCCGTCACTTCAAACCGGCCCTCCACCTTGCCCCGGTACAGTCCAGGAAAGTTGAGTTCCACCTGGTTCAGGTCAATCCTCAACGGTTGTGGCATGGTGGACAGCGCGACGCCACTTGCTCCCAGTGGTTGTGGTTGCACATCCTGGGGATCAAAGACCGGCAAGTATCCCACCGCCGTCACACTGCCCTGCTGAAACTGTCCCTGGAACTGCCGCACATCAATCGCCCGGCCATTGAACTGCACATCGGCGTTGACATCGGTGAGTGGTTCCGGCAGGGCGATCGCCGCAAACGTTGCATCTTGCAGACGAACATTACCTTCAATAATGGGGGCATTCAGCGTTCCCGACACATCCAGGTTGACCGACCCCCGGCCTCCCTTCCAGGCCACTTGGTTGTTCAGCAGGTTGATTATGCTCAGCCCCTCATCCTCTACCTTGAGAGACAGGCTGATCGCATCGCTGTCCGGTTGCACTGTCATGAAGGGAAATGCCTGAGGAATGCTGCCGATCACCACTACAGGTTGGTTTTGTTCCGCCTGACTTACCACCAGGCGACCAATAAAGTTCAGGCGGGCATCGTTAAAGCTAAATTGAGTCGTAGCCCCTTCGATTGCATTTTGATTAATGGTGGTGTTGACCAGGGTCACTTCGCCCCGCACCGTCGGGTTGCCCACACTGCCTTCCAGCAGCGCGTTGGCATTGATTTTGCCATTAATATCCAGAGGCAGCCGCAAGATGTCGCGCACGGGTTCAATGGGGACATTCCGTGCTTGGAACTGGCCTGATTGCTGGGCTCCCCCTAGGTTGCCCGTCAGGGTGACCGAGGCATCGCCTGTCTGGAAGCGCAGCGGCAACAGGGTCACCACCCCATTATTCAATTCTCCCGTGGCCACGACCTGTTCTGCCCGGTAGTCACCCCACACCCACTCGCTGCCGCGCAGGTCAAAGTCGAGAGCAACTCCGGCTGGCTCAGAAAACATTAGGTCGGCGGTGCCAGTAAAATTGCCCCGTAGCTCGCGCAGAGGGGGCAGTCGTTCTGTTTCGCGTTCCTGGGTGGCTTCAATGGTTTGCAACGCCAGGATTTCCGCATAGCGCCGCAGTTGGTCTAGCAACGGATTGTTGGGTTCGCCGACGGGTGCGACGGTTACATCGCTAGCCCGACCGAAAGTGGGGGGCGCAATGCCGCGAGCCAAGTCTGACAGTTCAAACCATTGCATCAGCCGCAGCACATCTTGCACCCGTCCCCGCTCTGCCACAACGCGCGCCTGAAACTCTGGTTTTTCCCCAATCTGACCGTTGCCAGCAATCAGCAGACGGCTTTCTCCAAAGCGAAATTCGCCGTCTACCAAGCTGAGTTGATTATCGGTGTAGCGGAATGTGGTGGCGAACAGGTCACCCCGAATGTGCCCTAGGTTGGGACGGGTGACCACCAGATTGCCAGCCGCTGCATAGGTGTTGAGGTTGAGGCTGAAGTTGCCACTCAGCTTGCCGCCCACTGGCCCAAGTCCCTGGTCTGCAGCGGGCCTCAGGCTCAAGACCTGTAGTGGGAAGTTGGCCAGCGTTGCCGTCAAGACATCGCCTTGGGTCTGGCCCTCCGCCACGATCTCCTGCTGACGTACCCGGAAGGCGATGGGGCGGTTCTGCCCATCTAGCCTGAGGGCAATCTGATCGTGCTGTCCGGTTAGGTTGAGGTCAAGCCCACGTCCACTGGCGTAATTGAGTGGGCCGGACAAGACTGGCTCGAAGGCGATGTCGCTGATCCCAAAGTCATCTAACCGTGCCCGTCCAACCACTTGGAACTGGTTGGGGGTGCCAGCAATCTGTCCGTTAAACCCGGCCAAGCCCTGCACTGACAGGGGGGCTGGCAGATCGACGGGCAGAGCTGCCAGATCGATATTCCTGGCGTTGACATTAAAGTTGAAGCTGGCGATTGCTGGTGCACTTGGCCCTGTGAGTTGTGGTACGACTACGCCACTGGCAAACACGTCCTGGGCCACCACTTGATCCAAAAAGAGGCGATCGCCCGTCCAACGAAAGGTTGCCGTCATCGGACGGTTCAGCACCGGCACCTGCGACACACTGGCCCGACCGGTGGCCTGCACCCCCGCCAGCGTAAGATTGTTGAGGTAGCCCGATGCCTGCACACTGCCCGACAGGTCGCCCGTCAGTTGATCCGAAAATGCCTGAAGTTGCACACCTTGGCTGCTCACCTCGGCCTGCCAGCGGCCTTGGTTGAGCGTTGCGTCGGCCCTGATCGTCCCTCCCGCCACCTGCACCACCACATCACCCTCGGCGCGGAGTGTGGTAGGGCTGACGTCCTCTAGGCTGCCGAATGCTCGCACCGTGCCACTAGCGACCCCCGGAAACTGGGGAGTCAATTGCGCCAGTGGAATGCGGTTGCCCTGCACCTCGGCCTGCCACCGTCCTGCATTAATTTCGCCGCTGGCATTGAGGATGGAACCTGCCACCTGTACGGTTGTGTTGCGGAACTGGATGCGCTGATTGGCGATCGCCACTTCGCCCTGGGCCGGAAATGTTCCAGATGGGGCCTGCCAGCGAATCTGAGTTTGGGGTTGGTTGATTGCCCCCGTCACTGCCACGGTGGCGTCCACTGGCCCAATCCGCACATTTTGCAGGTTGGCCCCATAAAGACGGGCGATCGCATCTCCAGGCAAGCCTCGCACCTGTCCCTGCAGGGCAATTGCACCATTCTCGCCCACGGTCACCTGCCCGCGCCCGGTGGCCTGCCCGCCAACTGTGGGTGACGCCGCAAATTCGTCAATGGTCAGACGTTCGTTTTGAAACCGCACCTCGGCTCGCAGGTCTTCAAACAGAATGCGATCAATGCGAGTGGGGCGACTGTTCACAATCACCGCTGAGATCAGGGGAGCCTCAAGCGAGCCAGTGATCGTGGCATCGGCATTAAACGCCCCCACAACGGGCACTGGAAACTCTACCGCCAGGGTTTTCTGCAAGTCCTGGTGTGAGACGGAGCGCAACTGCACCTTCAGGTCAAAGCCATCCTCCAGGTGAACGGAGCCGCTGGCCGTTGCGGGGATCGCGCCATAGGTGGCACGACCGTCTTCAATCACCATCTGCTTACCCTGAAACCGCAGTTGGGCAGAAGCCTGCTGCACCTCGCTGGGAAGATTAGCGATGCTAACAGCGACATCCTGCAAACGAGCCGTCCCCTGCAGGGCATCTAGTTGGTTATCGCGAAACTCCAGCCCAAGATTGGCAAAAAGCAATCCTTGCCGCCCAGAAATCGGCGTTGGGGTGAGATCCAGGGCGGTCTTTGCGGCAATTTGATCGCCCCGAATCGTGAGACTGGTGTTTCCCAAGCTCGGCACCGATTCGCCATCAATCCGGAGCGTCCCTCCTGTTGTAGGCTGCATTGCGGCTGTAAAAGCAACCCGCTGGTTATTGTCAGAAATATTGACCCGGGCATCGATGTTCTGAAACGTGACCAACGGTGGTGGCTGATTGGGATCGGGGGCAGGCGCGCCCGCTGCAACCTTACGCTCAACCGATGGGGCTAGGGTCAACCGGCTGTCGGTCACTCGCACTTGCCGCACTTCGGTTTTGATGGGGCCTTCCTCCGTACTCTCTTTGATCTGAATGGTGATCCATTTCCCTTCGGCGTTTTCATCCAGAAACACATCAGCCTTGACCAGGGTAATGTCCAAGACAAGGCGACGGGTAAACAAAACGTTGAGGGGATTGAACTGTACCTCCACCCGTTCTACGGTGCCGCGATCGAGATCCGTGGCTGTTGGCGGCAGTTCCAATCGCCCAAACACCAGGCTACTCAGCGATACCCCTTCGACATCGCCTAAATCAACCGGGCGGTCAATCGTCTGGCTGATGTTTTCTTCCAGCAGGGGCACCAACCCGTTGTCGATAAAGTGGAGCAGCCACCAGATGCCTGCTGTGCCTCCCAACAGCACGACTGCTATCACTCCCAGCCCCGCCCGCATCCAGATCACCGGCGACCATCGTCGTGATCGCCGCGATCGCCGCGCTTCTGGTTCCTGCCCCGAATTCTGTGGCTCCTGGTCTGGATTGGGAGCGTTGGTCATGCCTGCCTCACACAACACGCACAAGAACAATGGGTTGACTGGTTTTGCCGTCGCCTAGGGTTCAGAGTCCCCATCGGTTCACCTACAGGAGGGACACCATCTCCCCCGCGGGACTCAAGTCAGGTCATCACTGACCACAGCGTTGGCTTCACCTCTCTATATCTCTATAGAGATTTGCCAGCCTCTCCACCACGACATTTAGACTTTAGCCCAGAATTGTCCACTGCTCAGGTGCGTTTGGCAACGAGGTAGAAAGTTTTCCCATCCTAGGGCAGCTGTACTCTTCTGCGTAGGGTCGTGCCCTCTAGACGCATGACTTCCAGCGCTTGACATCTCACATCGCAAGTTCTGGACAACCCTAATTCGCGTAGGATTACTTGTTCCCAGTGAGGGGTGAGCAACGGATCAAGCAATAATTCCGAGAAACTATTGATGTATTTTTTAATACAAGCATTGATTTTCTCAAGTTATTGCATTGCATTCAGCAAGTTGGCCGAAACTGAAAGCATTGATTGCCGAAATAGACCGATCAAAAAGGGCTGATCTTCAATAAACTCTTTAATTTTGGCCAAATTATGAAAAGAAAATAAATCTCCAGAATGAATCAGAAAATCTCCTGCTGGGATCGGGATACCTAAGCAAAGATACGTATTAATTTAAATTTTAGGTAGCAATGAATACCTCAATTTCTGTCGGCATTCAACTGTTGTGTGAGTGTTTGCAGGTGGCGATCGCTACCTATGAAGAGGGCAATTCGCAGCAAGCACTACAATACATTCGCTCAGCCCGGGAAACGCTGCAATGGTATGAGCAAGATCTCTTAGCTGAACTCCAAAGCCAGCGCTCGGTGAAAAATGGCCTGCAATCGTTCAACCAACATGAATTCGGGATCAGTTGAAACCCTTGCTTTTCCGGGCGCGGCCGGCACGGAAAAGGGATTTGTCGTCCATCCCAGAGGCCACCTCCAAGCACCAAGCGTTTGCCGACTATCGACTCTTCATCGCCCGCTCAATCTCGCGCTTCTCTTCCTTGCGCTTCAAGTCATCCCGCTTATCGTGCAGTTTCTTCCCGCGCCCCAGGGCCAGGCTGACCTTTACCCATCCCCCCTTGAGATACATCTTCAGGGGCACTAGCGTCAGCCCTTTTTGTTCCACCTTGCCGATCAATTTGCGGATCTCTTCGCGGTGCAGCAGCAGCTTGCGGGTACGGCGGGGGTCGTGGTTAAAAACCTGACTAGCGGTGTCGTGGGGAGAAATGTGGACATTGTGCAACCAGACTTCGCCATCGCGCACCAGTGCAAAGCCATCCTGGAGGTTAGCCTTGCCACTGCGAACAGACTTCACCTCCGTCCCTTTTAGCTCAATCCCCGCCTCGTAGGTTTCCAGAATCTCGTACTGAAAGCGTGCCTGTCGATTTTCTGCAACAATTTTGATGCCGCTCCCATCTTTTTCTGCCATCCGTCAAAACCTCCGATTCCTTACCTCCAATTCCTAGTGCGCCACACCTACTCAACAACCACCCGCCACTCGTGCAGTTCATAGCTGACACAACCGTTCTGAATAAGGGGATCCTGGGCCACGATCGCCTTTGCCTCGTCCAGAGATTCCGCCTGAAACAATAGCATTCCGCCACCATATTCTGCCCAGTAGCCAGTTTTTGCCTGGTGCCCCTTGGCGATCAAATCACGCACAAAGGCTTTATGGGCTGCAACAAACTGGTCAAAGGTGGTTTTATCGACGATGCCGCGCTCAATTTTGACAAACCAGGGCATGGGTCAGTTTTTTCGAGGGGATTTTAAGGATATCCTGTATTTTCTGGGTTGGGTTCGCTTTTTCTGTCGGACTGCACGAAAACTTAATGCCTGGATACCGATCTTGTCGGTGATTGAGTTGGTGTGTTGTGGTTTAACCCGTGCATCTAGCACACGGGTTAAACCACAACAAACAGCTACTTTATAGACGGATTTCGTATAAGTGGATACGACCTGAGCTTGGATGCATCAATGAACGACCGCTCTTCCCCTGATCGCCCTGCAAACGTACGCTTCTTTGTGGCGCTCATTCCTCCTCAGGAAATTCAGGACTACGCGACAACAGTAATCCAGGAATTGGGCGATCGCTTCCAGACCCGTACTGCCAAGGCTCCCCCACACGTCACCCTATACCCCCCCTTTGAGTGGCCTCGCAAGCGATCGCCAGAACTGGAGGACTGCCTTGCTCAGTTTGCTGCTCACCACGCGGGTGTGCCGGTTTCCCTGTCAGGCTTTGGGGCTTTCTCACCACGCGTGCTTTATATCAACGTCCTCAAGACCCCCGAACTGCTGCACCTGCAAGCCAACCTGATGGCACACCTAGAAGCAACCTTGGGTATTGTGGATGTCACCGCGAAACGCCGTCCCTTTGCCCCCCACCTCACCGTTGCCTCCCGCAACGTCACTCGCCAGACCTTTCGGGAAGCCTGGGCACTCCTCCAAGACCGCTCGGTGGCGTTTGAGTTTCTGGGCGATCGCCTCACGCTGCTGCGTCACGATGGAGGGTGCTGGCAAATCCAGCGCAATTTTTCGCTCGTGCACTATCCGCCCTAGCCTAGAGGTTTGCCGAGAGGGGAAACGCACAGAGAGCCTCTCCTTAAATTCCCCACCCTAGGTCAGCGGCTTGGCCCGGAACGAGGAGACTGAGTAAAGGGCGATCGCACTCCAGACACAACCGAAGGTGATGGCGTGGTTGAGCGTAAAGGGTTCGCGGTAAGCAAACACTGCCAGCACTAGTTGCAGGCTGGGAGCTAGGTTCTGAAGTCCTGCCGTAAAAAGGATTAACTGATTCAATCTTACTATAAAAATAGTAAAAAATGATACATTTCGCTCAATTGAGCGTATAATTAAAATTGCTTTAAATGTTTGATATGTAAAAGGAGCTCAGCTTTAGCGACCATGTTTTCTCCATCGCTGCACAAAGGCGAGATCGCTAAAGCGTGACTATTTTGGAATCTGGCGTTTAGCAACTATCCATTAACGCTTTTATGGAGCATTGCTATGAAAACTCTCAATTTTTCTAGTGCCAGGTTTACTTGTGGACAGCAAGCGCTTCAAGACAGAGCTTCCACCCTGTTTAATCAGCTCGTGATTTTTGGTGATAGCCTCACGGATCCAGGTAATGTATACAATGTTACGCGTGCTGCTAACGTCCTTATTCCCGGGGTGATTCCCATCAGCCCTGCAGTTCCTCCCTATGATAGTAAAGGACGCATCACCAATGGTGATCCCTCTGGTGATCGTCGTTCCATTTGGGTTGACTTTGTGTCTGACAAATTAAATCAAACCGTGAAGCCGTCAACGGAATTGACGTTCTACGATTCCTCAGTGCATCCTACGCCTCCCTATCTCCCACCGAAAGACCCTGGGTCAGCCTGCTCCGGTATTACTGCGCTTCAATAGTCCAACGCAGCCAGTGCTTGAACTAAATAGGTTCTTCAAGGGAGCCACAAAAACTGAAAGTGTCAATTTTGCCTATGGAGGAGCAACCTCCGGTCAAACCAATGTCAGTGATGAGCGAGTGCCCGGTGTTCTGAAGCAGATCGATTCCTATTTGCAAGATTTGGCATTGACGGGTGGACAAGCCAATGCTCAAGCGCTTTATGCAATCTGGGGCGGGATCAATGACTTTGACCCGATTGCTAAAGGAACGCCTGTTAATCCGATCACTTCAGTCAATAACGCCGAAACTGCGATTTCTAGCCTATACAAGGCCGGGGGCGAAACTTTCTGATCCTGAATATGCCAGATTTAGGCACTCGGCCTTTCCTGGATGCCCTCCCAAATGCTCAAGCCATCCAAGCTGAATACTCAAAAGTTTCTGACGAATATAATGAGCTGTTGACTCAGCGATTGGACAATCTCAATCAATCCCTCAGCAATATCAACTTGATTCCAGTTGAGGTCAACGACCTGTTTACCTTTGTGCGAACCAATCCAAGCGTCTTTGGTTTCACGAATACGGATAGCTCATTCCTAGCTCTACCCAATCCAACGGTTGCCAATCCCGACGAATACATATTCTGGGATGGTGAGCATCCGACACGAGCAGCCCACAAAATTTTAGGCGATTTTGTTTATCAAACAATTGAAGCTTCAACTTCATCCGCACGATACATGGTTGGCACTCCAGCGAGCGATATCTTGATCGGCGGTAAAGGCAATACCCTGATATGGGGTGGAAGTGGCAATGACTTGATACTTGGGGGGGTTGGAGATGATCAACTAGGGGGAGGAACTGGTGATGACCTCATCAATGGAGGAAGTGGCAACGACGTGATCTATGGAGGGCCTGGTAATGACCGCTTAAATGGGAGCATAGGAGATGACCATCTGGTAGGAGGCTCCGGCAATAACTTGATGGTGGGGGGCTTTGGGAATGATCTCATCATTGGCGATGCTGGTGCCGATACTCTTGAGGGGGGCAGAGGAAATGACACCATGATTGGGGGCAGAGGCAAGGATATCTATGTCTTTGGTCGGGAGTTATTGGATGGTGTGGCTGATCGAGATATTATCCAAGACTTTGAGGTCGGGGATTCCCTAGATTTAAAAGGCTATTTGTCTGCGGGGGGCGGCGTTCATGCTGAGAAACTGTCTTCCAAGGTGCTGCAATTAACGCTCACAAATGCCCAAGGCATTGCAGAGGATCAGATCCTCATTTTTGGCGAGAGGTCTGCTTTAGCGGCAGTGTTCAACAGCCTAAGAGCTTAGCTGCTCCACGCTGGGACGATCGCCATATTGTTCTCAAAGATCAAAATGAGATGAGGTCTAGACGGGGAACGTCCTTTTCATGGGGGGTGTTCTTTTCATCAAGGAAAGCCAGTCGCATGCCGCTAGTTGCATAAAGATTTGATGTAAAACATTGCTGTTGCCTGCTGGTTTGGGAATTCTGAATCAAAGATAGATAGGTGTTGCTGAATCCAAATACGATTTTTTGAGTGAGGGGCGCACTCCGCGCGCCCCTCACTCAAAAAATCATTGGCTCAATCAGCAACGCCGATAGATAGATCAGGAAAGTACAGTGAACCTCTGACTATGACTGCTTCCGACTCTTCTCACGCAATTTCATCTGAGCCGGTGATTTGCCCCACGTCTGCTCGCTTTCGTCCGGCGACTGATTTTCCCAAAGATGTCTCTCAGCTTCAGCGGGCTGAGCTAGAGCTCACCTACCTAGAAATGAGAGAATGCCTTATTTTTACAAACCGCAGCCGGGGGCAACTGCTCCGCCGCAACGAGGAACATAAGCAGACGTCACTGCGACTAAGGGAAGACGTTACTAAGCTGCAACTTCTGATCCAGCAACTGGCGGCAGAAAAGCAGGCGCTGGCTACTTCGAGCCAGCAGATTATTCAAGGCATGGAAAAAGAACTGATGGCGATGGGCGATCGCCTCGATGCGTTGTCTTCTGCCTTTGATGCGGTGGCCGATGTAGAAACAGCAGACCGCATGCAGTGGAGCTTTTTGACCCTGCCGCAGCGGTTTTTGAATTTCTTAAATGCCGTTCGCAGGATTGTGACTTGGTGGCGCGAAGAGCAAGGCGGTGAACTTCCACCACCCAGGCCTGCGCTGCACAGCACAGGTCAAACGCTCACGCCAGAGGAGGAAGCCCAGGCTCGACGCGATCATCCGCACATGTATACAGACCCAGCTTCAGTACAGCGCTCACTCCTCGATCGATAAGTCTAACGGGTAAATAATGGGCAAAAAGCGCATCAACCAACTGCTGAATCAGCTTAAGGAAAATCAGCAGGCTGAACTTCGTAATGCCGCCACAATTTATGCTGTGGCGCAGGTTGCAGTGAATGAGCTAGAGGCGATCGCTCCGGCTGTTACTCCAGAGGCAGCAACAGCAGTACAACGGGCGATCGCCCCTGCCCCTTCCACGCCAACCCTGCCTTCAGTTGGGCCTACAGCGTTGACCCAGGCAGACTTGCTGCAGCGCTACGGTTCTTACAACGGCTGCCGCAGCGCTGCTAAAAAGTTAGGCATTCACTTTCCTAAAAGCCCGAGTTGGCCCCAACTCATCGCTGCATTTTCCTACGCAGATGTATTTCGCCAATTGATTCAAGCCTACGCTCAGCAGAAAGGGATTCGCAATCTTGCCGGCGTTCAGTTCACTGTCACGCTAGAGTAATTGGCGCTTGGACTCAATCGTGCAAAAAATTCTGGAGGGATTGCGCTGCAATCCCTCCAGAATTTTTGCACTTTCAGAAATCAGCGCTGTGAAATGCTTTCTCAGAGGGCATTTTGCGGCACAAGTAGCGAAAGTAGTCCAAACTCTGGGAGTAAGGCATTTCCAATTAGATGTTCAAACGAAAAAATCTGCATCTACCGTAGGATGGGTTAGGCAGTAGCCGTGTTGAAGTTTTCAAGGTTCGGCACATTGCGCGAACCTCGAAAACCCTTAACCCAATCACGCTAATCTACTCAACGTGAATTCGGGATAAGCGGAAACCCTTGCTGTTCCGTGCGCAATGCGCACGGAACAGCAAAAGTTTGGGGGCACCGCGCCCGGCGCGGTGCCCCCAAACCCTCTTAACCCGAACTGACGTTACTCAATCCCCTCAATTCGGTCTTCTACTTCCTGATACAACTCGCGCAGCAGATCGAGATTCTCTTCACTGGTTTCCCAGTAGCCGCGTCCGTTGACCTCCAGGAGTGTTCCCACAATCTTACGGAATGAATGAGGGTTCATGTTGAGCAAGCGTTTCCGCATCTCTTCATCTTTGATAAATGTGGTATTCACATCTTCGTAAACCCAGTTATCAACGGCTCCTGCGGTGGCAGACCAGCCCATTGTGTTCACCAAGCGCTTTGAGAGTTCGCGGACGCCCTCGTAACCGTGGCTAAGCATACCCTCATACCACTTGGGATTCAACAGTTTGGTGCGGGCATCCAGGCGGACGGTCTCTGACAGAGTACGGACCTGAGCATTCGCCGTCGTGGTATCGGCAATATAGGCAGCCGGTTGCTTGCCATCTTTGCGCAGACGGGCCACCACCTTCGTTGGGTCAGAGTCGAAGTAGTGAGAGACATCCGTTAGCGAGATTTCTGAAGAGTCCAGGTTTTGGAAGGTAACATCTACCGTCTTCAGGGCAGTCTCAAAGATTTGGCGTGAGTCATCCATCACACCGGGGTTATCGGAATTAAAGGAGAAGCCTTTACGAGACAGATACATATCCTGCAATTCGGACTCGCTCTCCCATGTACTATTCTCCACCGCCAAGTTGACGTTTGAAGAATAGGAACCCGATGCGTTGGAGAATACCCGTGTTGCGGCCTGACGCAATTGAATGCCCATCTCTTCCGCCTGCTGCAAAGCGTGTTTGCGGACGAAGTTCATTTCCAGCGGTTCGTCTGCTTCAGCAGCCATCTTAATAGCGCGATCCAGCAGGTTCATCTGGTTAATAAACAGGTCGCGGAACACCCCAGAGCAGTTCACCACAACGTCAATTCTGGGGCGACCCAACTCTTTCAGCGGAATGAGTTCAAGTTTGTTGACGCGTCCCAGCGCATCGGGCACTGGACGCACGCCTACTAGCAACATCACCTGGGCCAGAGATTCGCCGTAGGTCTTGATGTTGTCGGTCCCCCATAGGACAAAGGCAATTGTTTCGGGGAACGTTCCCGTCTCTGCCTTTTGTCGGGCCAGCAAGCGGTCTACCACAATTTGTGCAGACTGTACGGCGGCCAGCGTTGGGATAGATTGCGGGTCGAGGGCGTGGATATTCTTACCCGTCGGCAATACATCAGGATTGCGGATTGGGTCTCCACCAGGGCCAGGTAAAACGTATTCACCCTCAAGCGCCTTAATCAGCGCACCCAGTTCGTTATCGGCCACAACTTGGTTGAGGCAAAAGTCTAGGTACTCAAACAAGGGCTTCAGGTCTTCAACGTTGACCTTGGGATAGCCCGACTCGATCAACGACTCGACCCAGGGTTCCTTCTTGCCGAGGTTGAGAAAATTTAGCTTGTTGACGAGGGAAACGCGCCCTTCCGCATCAATTTGTTCCTGCACCATGGCAGCAACCGCTTTGCGGGTCGCTTGGGTGATGTCGTAGAGCAACTGCACATCGTCTAGGTGGCCGCGATCGCTCCCCTTGTAGATGTCATCAATATTGCGTCCCAGGCTCTCGGCAATAATCCGTTGCAGGCTTTTGATGTTTTCTTCGGGTCGATCGATCCCGGCGATGTTAACCAGCGTGGCGATCGCCTCCTCTGCCGTGGGAGGTTTGCCAATCACATGCAGACCACAGGGCAACAGCCGCGACTCGATCTCCATCAGTTTGATATAGACCTTGCCGATCAGAGTGTCGCGCTCATCGGCAGACAACTCGCTGGCATCGCCTTTAGGCAATGCAATATCTTTATCAAAGTTAACCTGGCGACACTTCTCAATGACCGCATTGACAATGGGCACTGCCCGACCAGAGTCCTTCAAGGTCTGGTAGGAGGCGATCAGCTCGCTCAGTTCCTTCAGGCCCTTATAGAGGCCAGCATTTTCGGCGGGAGGGGTGAGGTAACTGATCGTCTCAGCGTAGCTGCGGCGCTTGGCGATCGTTGCTTCTGAGGGATTATTCGCCGCGTAGTAGTAGAGGTTGGGGATGGTGCCGATCAGGCTATCGGGGAAGCACTCGCCTGACATGCCCATCTGTTTCCCCGGCATGAACTCTAGCGAACCGTGGGTGCCGAAGTGCAGCACTGCGTCTGCCTTCCAGATCTTTTCCAGGTAAGTGTAGTAGGCGGCGAAGCCGTGGTGGGGGCTGGCGGAACGGGAGAACAGCAGCCGCATTGGGTCACCCTCATAGCCAAATGTGGGCTGCACCCCAATGAAGACATTGCCGAAGGACTTACCGTAGACCAGCAGGTTTTGCCCGTCGGTGTTGAGGTGCCCGGGCGGTGGCCCCCAGGAAGGCTCCAGGCGGTGTGAATAGGGGGTCAGCGCTTCGTATTCGGGCACCGACATGCGATAGGCGATGTTGAGTTCGGGGCTGGCGTATTGTGCCTGAGCATCGTGGATCACGGCTTCCATCAGGGCCTGGGCTGACTCAGGCAAGTCCTCCACTTGGTAGCCATTGTTCCGTAGTGCCTTCATCACTTCGTAGATGGAGCCAAATACATCCAAGTAGGCGGCTGTGCCAACATTGCCCTTGTCGGGTGGAAAACTGAAGACAGTGATGGCGACCCGCTTGTTGAGCTTGGGCTTGCGGCGCAGATTGGCCCACTTCATGGCCCGTTGAGCCACGGCTTCGACGCGGTCTTGTAGGGCGATCGCCCGTCCAGTTGCACCATCGCGTCCAGACAGGATGATCGGCTCAATTGCTCCGTCTAGTTCAGGAATGGCAATCTGCAAGGCCACCTGAATTGGATGTAGCCCCAGGTCACTGTTCTGCCATTCTTCTGTTGTCTGAAAGACCAGAGGCAGGGTCACCATATAGGGACGATTGAGTCGCTTCAAGGCATCAATCGCCTTGGGATGGTCTTGGCGAGCAGGGCCACCGACAAGGGCAAAGCCCGTCAGCGAGACCACCACATCCACCGCAGGATGTTTGGTCAGCGGGTCATAGAAGTAGGCGTCTACAGGCTTCGAGAAATCCAAGCCACCCGCAAAAACTGGGATCACCCGTGCCCCCATGCTCTCCAGTTCTTGCACCATGGCGACATAGTGGGCATCGTCGCCCGTGACCAAGTGAGTCCGTTGCAGCACAAGGCCAATGGTGGGTGCGAGGGGATCTTTCAAGTCATCGCCAATATCCCGACGCGAGGTGTGCCAGTTGAGGTATTCCTTCAGGTCCTCAAACATTTGGGGCGCTAGGGGATGCCAGATGCCCATATCGGGATAGGTGACAGGGTCACGGTATTGCAAGGTGGTAGACTTGAGTGCTGCCACATTGCAATATTTGTCCGTCAGCATCAGTAGGAAGTTCTCCAGGTTATCCGACGAACCACCCAGCCAGTACTGGAAGCTCAACATAAAGTTGCGGGCGTCCTGAGCCTTGTCCATCGGCAAGTACTTGAGCACCTTGGGCAGGGTGTTAAGCAGCTTCAGCATGGCATCTTGGAAGCTGCCGCCAGACTGCTCCTTCCGCTTCCGCATGAACTGGGCGATCGCACTCTTCGACTGACCCAACTGAGCCATCGAAAACGTCCCCAACTTATTCAGGCGCATCACCTGGGGCATGGAGGGAAAGACAATAGCCGCATCGAGGCGATCGCGCACGGGTTCAACGGCAGCGACGACTTTCTCAGCCAAGTCTTCGATAAAGATCAGCGACGCAATGAAGATATTAGCCTCTGCGACATCCCGCTTGAAGTCCTCATAGTTTTCGGCACCCCGCAGTTCTTCCAGCAGGTAGCCGCTAATTTCAATGGCTACATTGGGGTTGTTTTCGTTGATCGACCGTACAGCCGCTGACAGAGCGCTCTGGTATTGCGGCTCTAGCACGACATAGACCACCTTGATGAGCGCACGTCCCTTCAGGTCGTCAGGAACGATGTGCCGGATGGCGGGCTTGACGTGAGTGAACATGCAGGTAGGCTCCTCTCAAAAGGGTTCAGACTGTTAAAAAAGGTGAGGCTTTGCAAAGTTAAATGAGGCCCGATCAAATGCGATCGCCCTCGTTTGATAAAAACTGTTACAGATGACTTTTTACCAGAAAACGTTGAACTGATGAGCGATCCAGCCCTGAAGTGAAACAATTTGATATAAAGACTGCGATCTTTTTTTACAATTATTTACATCCTTGCTAGTAAAGAGTTCAATATTTGTTGAAAAATGTTAAGATGAAGCTTGCTCTGCTGAAAAAGAGTGATTCATGCTGTAAGTGTTTCATCCTGAAGCAAGCGCTCGCGACGGTTGTCCGATGCTTCAATGGCTTGATGGTACTCACTTTCAGAAGTCACTCCTGTTTGAGCAGCCAAAACTCGTGTTCAACTTGATTCAAATTCCCGGCGTAAGCTTTCGACAGTTTCTGTCGGTATGGCTCTGGAAGATTGAGTAGAAAAAGTCTTTTGTTTTGAAGAGGCAACTTAGGCACTTCTGGGAATTGACCCACTTCAGGAACCAAAAAATACGTTGTGTTGGGGTTGGTCAAGTAACTGAGAGAAATCACATTTCCAGGGTTTATTCCGTAGGAATCGGTGAGTAGGAGGGCGTGCTCAGAGTTGTTGAGAATTTGAGCAATCGCCGGATGGTGATAACTGACCACCTTATTCCACCACGTATCGGCCTGACTGCTGATGACAATAGAGGTCCAACCTATTGTTGCCAACGCCAGACCAACACTCGCTCCTGCTAACTGTTTCGATCGCTGGAGTGCTTGAATTGACTGACTAATCAGAAAAGCAACTGCCAACTGAACTCCCAAGAATGAGGGGAATAGATATCGCGTTACGAGCGATCGCTGCCCCCCTGAAAGCACATCTGGAAGCCCTAGGATCAGCAGCGGAACGAATGTCAGTAGAAGCACAAAGGTCCACTGAGAGTAGGTCGCATTTCGGGCTGTGAATCCTAGAGCATAAACTTCCAACAGCAGCACAGGCAGCATCCACGCCAGCACCCAACCAGACTCACCGTTCCAGTCAAAATCGAGCCATAAACGGCTGAAATTTAACCCTTGCAATTTCAGGCTAAGGTCTAGGGGGAGAGACACACTTGCCCAGGCGGTTGACCCTTTGACGATCTCGGCAGAACTGAAGAGAAACCAAAGCCAGGGAGCAAAGGCCAAGAGCGCAAACGTCCCCGCCAAGAGGTAGGCAATCGCCCCCCGATGCAGCCGCAGGGGCCGCCAGTGAATGCCGCCATTGAGGGCAACGTAAACGCCGTGGGCGATCGCCACCAACCCCATGAACAAAGCGTTATACAGCCCAATGACCAGACTCAGCGCATACCATGCCCAACTCTGCCAAGTGGCTAGCCGCAGCGATCGCAGCAGCAGAGTACTCGAAACGAGAATCAGCGCCGTGTGCAGACTATACTCCCGCGCTTCCTGGGCATAGAGGACATGAAACGGCGAGACCGCCATCAGCCCGACCGCTACCCAACGTGTGCTGGAGTCGTGGAACAATTCCTGACACAGCCAATACATTGCCCCTAAGGCCAGCACCCCAAACACCACCGCCAAACTCCGCACCGCGACTGGCGAATCGCCAAACACCTGTATCCAGTACCAGCCAAGGATGTAGAAGCAGGGCGGATGCTGGGGATCTTCCCGTCCGAGGGTAGTCCAGAGTTGGGCGAGCGTGCGATCGGGGGCAAATTGTTGGAAGGCCAGCAGTTGTTCACGCCTCACCTCCTGGCTAGTAAACAGTGTTTGCACGAGTTCCGACCGGGAATGCGCGGTCATTTCCATTGAGGTGTAAACTTCATCGTGCCAGTACACTTTCTTGCCGAGGTGGACCCCCCGAAACACGATGCCCAGCACCAGCAAGAAGAGGCAAAAAAATCGGAGGGTTCGAGCCATAGGCATTCCCGACCTTAATAGGGGTGATTTTGGGTGGTCTGTATAGAGGTGTCTGATGGGAATGGGAATGAAGGGTTGCTACTGAACAGAATCATAATGACATCACCACAGAGGCACAGAGGACACAGAGAGTACAGCGTGAGTTTTTGGTGTTTTCTGAGCTTCCGTGGTGAATGTCTGTAGCTTTATTGATGCTCCCCTCGTTTCTGGCGATCGCGGAATTGCTTCAACAGTTCCACAATCTCTGTCTGTTGTTCTTCCGCTGCCCAGACGAGAGCAGTCCAGCCATTGTCATCGCGCAGGCTCAAGTCCGCTCCTCGGTTGAGTAATAGTTCTACGACCTCTCGATACCCCTGAGCTGCCGCACTCATGAGAGCCGTCATGCCAAATGTGGTTTTTGCATTGATAGGAGCACCGCTGTCGAGCAAGCACTTCACAATTTCTGTATGCCCTGCAGCGGCAGCCCCCATCAACGCAGTCCAACCCTCCTCATCCCCAGTTTCGACATCTGCCCCTTCTTCTAGTAGGTATTTCACGATTTCCAGATGGCCTGCTTCTGCGGCAGCACTGAGGGCTGTCACCCCGTTTTCATCTCTGGCGTCGAGGTTGATGGTTCCACGATGTTGGCGGAGCAAATGTTGCAACGTTTCGAGATCGCCCGCTTGGGCTGCCCTAATTACCTCTGACATACGCTACCCTGAGAGTTCAGATTTGGTTAGTCCGAAAAGTCCGAAAAGTCCGAAAAGTTAGTCCAAGAATCGCGTGCAAGCAACAGACATTCTTATTCTCTCAAATGGGCCGGGGGAAGTGACGACCTGGGTGCGTCCGGTTGTCAAAGCACTGCGCGACCAACTGGGGGATGATCGCACCCACGTTCGCATTTCCCTCGTCCTCTCTCCCTGCCCCAACGCAACTGGCAAGGAGGTGGCGATCGCCCAACGCTACCCCGAAATCGATCGCATCCAATCGGCTGAGCATTTTTTTCCCTTCCTCCTCTGGGGCAAAACCGCCGCAAACTGGGACTGGCGCAAGCGCGGCGTGGTCCTCTTCCTCGGCGGCGACCAACTCTACCCTGTGTTGATTGCTAAGCGCTTAGGCTACTCCACGGTAATCTACGGCGAGTGGGACACCCGCTGGCACCGCTGGGTCGATCGCTTTGGCGTCAGGCACCCCCGTTTGATTGACCAAGCCCCCCCCCGCTATGCCGCAAAATTCACGGTTGTCGGCGACCTGATGGCCGAAGCCTCCTCTACCTCACCCAGCCCACCCACGTCACTTACTCCACCCGCCCCATCCCCCCTCCTCGGCCTCCTCCCCGGTTCCAAACCTGCCAAACTCGCTCAGGGGGTTCCCTTGATGATGGCAATTGCTGAACTCGTCCATGCCACCCATCCCCATACGCGCTTCGTTATCCCTGTTGCCCCTACCCTCGATGTGGAAACCCTGGCTCGCTTTGGAGATCCTTCCCAGAATGCGATCGCCCGTTACTTTGGCAACCCTAGCGCCACCCTCCAGCATGACGAGGTTGGCCCCTACTTAAAAACGGGACAGGGGGTACGGATCGATCTCTACACAGACTTTCCGGCCCATGACCTGCTGCGTCAGTGCGACCTCTGCCTCACGACGGTGGGAGCCAACACTGCCGAACTAGGGGCAATGGCAGTGCCGATGATCGTGCTGCTGCCCACTCAGCAACTCGATGCCATGCGAGCTTGGGATGGTCTCCCCGGACTGCTGGCAAATCTGCCGGGGGTCGGTTCTGGGATGGCGAAGTTGATCAATCGCTGGTTTTTGCGTCAAGAACGCCTGCTGGCATGGCCCAACATCTGGGCGGGCACACGAATTGTGCCAGAGTTGATTGGGGATCTGGAGCCAGGGGCGATCGCCACTCAAATTACCGACTGGCTCGACCATCCAGAACCGCTGGAGGCCATGCGTCAGAACCTACGCCAAGTGCGCGGTGAGGCGGGGGCTGCCCGCAAGTTGGTCAATCTGGTCGTCGAGGCACTCCAATCAACGACTGTTTGAGACCGACTCCGTCGGTTATTGAGTCGATTTGTCGTGGTGTCAAACGTGCGCGC
>DVEB01000196.1 GCA_015295905.1 Synechococcales cyanobacterium M55_K2018_004 | reverse complement strand
CCTCATCATTGATTCAACAACCTAATTCAGATGCACTAGACTGATTCAGATTCAATAGACATGAGTAGGGGGGGATGACTCGCTCCGAATTCCGTTACAACACGTTTGAGTGACGGATTGTTTTGTTTGTCTATTTTGTTTTTTGTTTGTCGATAACCGGGAGATCGTAGAGGTGATCGGAACTGAGAGACACCCTGGTGAGCTGAAGGTTGATTCTATCAAGGTAAGTCCTGGTTCGTTGATGGGTCAGTTGGACATATCTAGTGCTAAGGTCTAGGGCGATCGCCAAGAACACTGCCAAAAACTAGCAATGGGCATCGCCTCACAACTTGATTCTAAATCCTAAAGAGGAGAGATTCTAAAGAGGAGAGGTATGCTGAACATTGTACGACGCAGCCAAATTCAGGGGCTGATGACGATGGACAGTTCCACCGTCACACAGTTGGGCGAGGTGGAAGAAGTCTGGTTAGATTCGACCGGTCGTGTAGTCCAACTATCGAGCGTTGCGGGCTATCTTCCCCTGCAACAAGTGGCAGACATTGGCAGTCAGGTGATTTCGACCTATGGGCGACTGCTGGTGGATCCGCCTAGCGAATTGATATCGCTTGATCGGTTGATGATTCAATCACCTTTGGGGGAACCGCTGGGGTGGGTAGAGGACTTTCTGTTTGACTGGCACACTGGAGAGATTGCGGCCTACATTCTAGCGGGCGCCATTGCCGATCCCTTCGGTGAACGGGTGGTTTTGTATCCCGCAGATGTCCAGGAAATCACCGCTACACGACTGGTGATTCGATCTGGCGCTCAGGATCGCCTACAGCCAGAATCCCAAGGGCTAGCGGGATTTCTCAGTGAGCGATCGCACCAAGTTCGGCATCTGGTGAAGGTGATGAGCGATCGCCTACACCATCTGATTGCTCCCCACGACAAACCGGAGGTTGTGCGGGTCAAGGTGAAGCAGGTGAGTGATGAGTTGGCCGCTTCTGGCAAACACGAGCATCATTTTTTACAGGAAGCAACCGAATATCTCCAGAATCAGTGGGAGAGTTTGCAGCAAAGCATCAGTCGTGCTGGCGGTCGGGCCAAGGCAGCACTCGATCAGGCATGGAAGCAACTGACGGCTCGAAAATAATGCCATCGCGGTTTTCATCAACACAAGCAACAAGGAGGATGGGGCGGTGCCCCTGCCCTGTTGTTGCTTGCGACTGCCATCCAGCAGTTGCAGTCAAACGGTTCCATCAGCAACCTGTTCTAACGGAGGACAGTAAGATGCACGCCCACCTGGCACGATTTCAAGACCGCACCGAAGCCGGACAGGCCCTGGCGACTCGCCTAAAAGCCTATGCCGATCGCCCCGATGTGTTGGTGCTGGGGCTACCCCGAGGGGGAGTTCCGGTTGCTTACGAGATTGCCGCCGCCCTGCATGTGCCGCTGGATATTTGCCTGGTGCGGAAGCTTGGTGTACCGGGGCATAAAGAACTGGCAATGGGGGCGATCGCCTCTGGGGGAGTGCGCGTGTTGAATTATGACGTTGTTTCCTGGCTGGGGATTTCCAGCAAAACCATTGATGAGATGGCTGCCAAGGAATTGCGAGAATTACAGCGACGCGATCGCGCCTATCGTGGCGATCGCCCCCCACCAGATGTGCGCGATCGGACGATAATTCTCGTCGATGATGGACTGGCGACGGGGTCCACTATGCGGGCAGCGATCAGTCTGCTCAAGCCACAACGACCTGCAAAACTGATTGTTGCCGTGCCAGTGGCACCACCAGAGGTGTGTCGCACATTGCAGTCGGAAGTTGATGACGTGATTTGCTTGATGACCCCCGAAAACTTTTATGCCATCGGGGTCTGGTATGAAAATTTTGCCCAAACCACCGATGAGGAAGTCATTGCACTCTTGAAAAACCAACCCTTTCCGCAAGTCCAGCTCAATCCTCTTCGTTAAGATCACAGTTCACCTTTTTCACCTTTCAACAGAAGATCAGGCAGACAGCGAGTTGAATGCACAGCACCGTCAGGTTTCTGCCATCTAAAACCACAGATGCAAAATCTAAAATCCAACATCCAAAATCGGATGAGAACCGCTATCGTGCTGATGCTGTCGATACAGTGCAAAAAGGATTCCTGTCTCTCCCAGTCACAATCATTTGGAGAGTTGATATGGAAACCATGTGGAGAATGAATATGAGAACACAATTGAGAAATCCCTCACAACACTCTGCTGCTGCAGCGAACAGCAGTTCTCCTGAACAACTACTACAACGTTATGCAGCAGGAGAAAGGGACTTTAGTGATATGCAGTTAATTGGAGCTGACCTCAGGGGCGTGAATTTGAGCGGTGCTGATTTTGCTAGGTCGCAACTCATGGGAGCCAACCTGAGTCATGCTGTGTTGAACGCAACCAATCTGAGCGAAGCCAATCTGAGGGGGGCAGATCTGTCCCAGGCGAACTTGTTTAGCACTTTCCTCAGCGGTGCAAACCTAGACCAAGCGCTCCTCCGATCCGCCAATTTAACTGAAGCCGATCTCAGCGGCGCATCCCTAGTAAATGCCGATTTAAGTGACGCCTGCCTGCATCTGACCTGTTTATCGGAGGCCAACTTAACCGGGGCCAATTTAACCGGGGTAAAAATGTGTGGCGCGAAGCTATGGAAAGCAAATTTGACGCATGCTAACTTGCTGGGTGCTGATCTGTGCGATGCCAACCTGTGTGAGGCAAATTTGTGGGGAGCGAACTTAACTGCATCAGATACCAGCGAAACCGTTTTGACTGGGGCCGTGATGCCCCAGGGTGAAATTCACAATTAGTATGAGTATCTCAACGGAGTGTCCTATGAGAACCCTAAGAGAGAGCGACAACGAGCATTTTATTTTGGTCACAGCAGGGTCTGTGAGATTGGCTGGTGAACTGGTAATACCTGCTGCTGCTGACGGAATTGTCGTGTTTGCACACGGCAGTGGCAGCAGCCGACATAGTCCCCGCAATCGTTTTGTCGCCAGCGTTTTGCAGCAGAAAGGACTGGCTACCCTGCTGTTTGACCTGCTGACGCTGGAAGAAGAAGTGAGGGATCAGCGATCGCACCAGCTCCGGTTTGACATTGGCTTACTGGCTGAGCGACTGGTGGGAGTCACCGACTGGCTGCTGCACCATCCCCCCACCCGCCACCTGCACATTGGCTACTTTGGTGCCAGCACCGGCAGCGCCGCGGCGCTGATTGCCGCTACCCGCCGTCCAGAGGCGGTGAAGGCGATCGTTTCTAGGGGGGGCAGACCTGACTTGGCTGGGTTTGCTCTGACCCAGGTGCAGGCCCCCACGCTGTTAATTGTGGGCGGCAATGATTTTCCGGTGATCAGCATGAACGAGGAGGCACTGAAACAGCTTCATCGGGCCGCAGCAACACGGCTAGAAATTGTGCCCGGAGCCACCCATCTGTTTGAGGAACCCGGAGCTTTAGAGCAGGTCGCAGCCCTCGCCAGCCAGTGGTTTCAGCAATACCTCAGTGTAGGGAAGCGGGAATAGATGATGAAAGAAACAATGACCCTGGCATTTGTCGGTGATGTGATGTTAGGGCGGGGTGTAAATGAGGAGATCGTCAGACGGGTCTCTGGGCAAGATGCGTCCCTCATGGCTGCTTCTTTTTGGGGCGACGTCCTACCCGTGTTGAAGGCGGCTGATGGGGTGATTGCGAATCTGGAGTGCGCCATCACTTCCTATCCTGTGCAGTGCCGCAGAACGCCCAAAGTATTTCACTTCCGGGCTGATCCTGTGGCAGTGGAGGTGCTCCGGGCGGGCAATATTCGATGGGTCAGCCTGGCAAACAATCACATCCTAGACTTTGATGACCAGGGACTGTTCGACACGCTGCACTATCTGGATGCTGCGGGCATCGGTCATGCTGGTGCTGGTCGCACCGATGCTGAGGCGATCGCCCCTGCCCTGATCACGCTGCAAGATCGAACCATTGGATTGATTGCAATCACTGATAACGAGATTGCCTTTGCGGCTGAACATAATCGTCCGGGGACCTACTACTTGGAGATTACGATTCAACCTCATGTCCTACAACGGGTTGAGCATAGTGTGAAACAGGCGCAGGAGGCGGGCGCACAATGGGTCATCCTATCGGCTCATTGGGGCCCCAATATGGTGACAACTCCCCCCAACCATTTCCAAGACTTTGCCCATGCGACCGTGGATCTCGGGGTGGATATTTTTTATGGACATTCTGCCCACATTTTTCAGGCTGTAGAGCACTACAAACGGGGGTTGATTCTGTACGATACTGGAGATTTCCTGGATGACTATGCGGTTGATCCAGACCTCCACAATGACTGGTCTTTTGTATTTTTAGTGGATCTGAACGGAAATCGCATCCAGCGCCTACGATTGATCCCAGTACACCTCGACTATGCCCGGGTTGAACTCGCTAGGGGGCAGGAATTTGATGCAATCTGTGAACGCATGCGATCGCGCTGCACGAAATTTCACACCCCCTTGGTGAGAGCGCCAGAAGGACTGGAACTGGTGATGGCAGATTGATTTTGAATTTTGCAAATAACGAATACAGGCCATGTCTTTAATTAATCTTCAAAGGAATGGTAGCCAATCGCCCACGGTTCACTTTCCTCCCTTGCCTGCCATTCTACGAACAGGATTAATCAACCTTTTCTCACAGTCATCCTATCCAGTGTTGGTCAACTGTTGGGAGCAAGAGCAGTTTTGGAGTGGTAATCCTGATCCGAGTCGTGTTCCAATTATTCTGAATATTCATCATCCCGGCGTTTTTCGTGCCCTGATTCAGACCCGCGATCCATTGATCCTAGTCGAGGCTTACCTACAGGGTGCCTGGGATTTTGAGGGGAGCGGAGAAGCCCTGATTGGATTATTCAAAGACTTATCTCAGGTTAAACTAACCTGGCGTCAGACGTTGAACCTAGGGCTACACTCTCTGACCTTGCCTGAGTTGCCAGGTCTTCGTCGGGTGACTATTGCCCAGGCTGCCACTCCCCATACGCTGGAGCAGGATCAGAGAGCCATTCAGCACCATTACGATGTGGGCAATGACTTCTACCGCCTCTGGCTCGATCCCCTAATGGTTTACTCCTGCGCCTATTTCCCCACACCGGAGACCTCGCTAGAGGTTGCCCAGCAGGTCAAGCTGGATATCATTTGTCGTAAGCTCCAGTTGCAACCTGGGGATTTTCTGCTGGATATTGGCTGTGGTTGGGGAGCGCTGCTGCATTGGGCCAACACTCACTATGGCGTGCAGGGATTGGGGATTACCCTCAGCCGGGAGCAGTACGACCACAATCAACGTTGGATTGGCGAGCAGGGATTGGGCGATCGCCTCCAAGTTCAGTTGTTGGACTATCGGGATCTACCTGACGCGCCAAGATTCAACAAAATCGTCTCGGTGGGCATGATTGAACATGTGGGTGCAAAAAACTATCCCGTGTATTTCAGGAAAGTCTTCAATCTCCTCAAACCGGGCGGGTTGTTCTTAAACCACGGCATCAATGCTACGACTGAGTGGCGTAACACAAGTTTGGGAGAACGATTTATCGATCGCTACATTTTTCCCCATGGAGAATTAGTGCCGCTGTCTACCACGCTCACGGCTGCTGAAAAGGCAGGCTGGGAAATTGTTGATGTCGATGGGTGGCGGCCTCACTACGCCCTGACACTACGGCACTGGGCTGCTCGTCTAGAACAGAACCAAGAACAGGCAGCAGAATGCCTGGGCGATCGCCGGGTGCAGCTCTGGCGAATATATTTGTTAGGGTCTGCACTGGGTTTTGAGACCAATGAAATGAATATTTATCAAACGCTTTTACGCCGTCGTGCAGACCAGTCCTGGAATCTTCCGATCACCCGTCAGCATTGGTTGTGTTAACGAGGAAGACTGAACAGGTAAAGTTTTGCATAAAATATGAAATAAATTCAAATTGTAGCTTATAATACAGTTGTGAGGAGATGAATCAGTCCTCTCGTGATTGATCCCTCTGTGGAAGGTGTTCTGGTAAAGGATGGGATGTTCTGATAGAGCGATGGGCTAGCAGAATTGAGGAGAGATCTGCCCAGAGAGAGCTATCCCAAGAGGAGTGGGCCGCGCACTTTGAAACGTGTCAGGAGGCAGGGTTATGAAACTTACGTATCGCGGTGTCCAATACGACTTAATCCCTACCCCGGTTATGGTAGATGATGTGTATGCTGAAGGGAAATACCGGGGAGTAGCCGTTCAGTATCGTCGGGTTAGAGCTGATGTGCCTCAGCCAGCCTTTGATCTGACCTATCGAGGAGTTGCCTACCGATCGGGTGAAGTTCCGGGTGTGAGAGAGGTGCCCGTGCCCGCAACGGTTTCTGATGCGGCGATCGCGCCCGCAGAGGCAGAAACGAAAAAAGCGGCTCCAGTGTCGATCCAAGAGCGTGCTCGGCTGTTGATGATGAACCACCACCGCAAGGTAATGCAACGCGATCAATCCATGTTGATGCGGTTGGACAGAGAAGTAGGATTGGATGTTGAGGATGCGACCCACTTCTGGAACCAGATCCAAGGCAAGGTTCACTCAGAAGCGTGGGCGACCTACGATCGCAGCCATGCCGCAATGAGCTGAATGGAGATATCGAGCAAGAGATAGAGAAAATGATCGCTAGAGTGAGCAAGTCTCCGACTTCTAGTCAGGCGTGTTCCTAATCGGAGGAACGGGTCTAGAAGTCGGAGATTGTGTAGCTGACGATCGCATGTTTTGTGAATCAATCAATGCGGATCGCTCAATTTAGGATTTTGCACAAACGATAGATCCGTCAGGCTGTGGAGAAACGATAGTAAATCAGCCTTTTCTGCATCGCTGATCTCAAATCCCTGAATAAATGTGCTTTTGAAGGGGTTGTTTCGCCCCACACCTGCATTGGGGCCACTGGTGATAGTGCGGCCTCCAGCGGAATAGTGAGCGATCGCCTCCTCGAGGGTAGCAATGCTGCCATCGTGCATATAGGGAGCTGTCAGCGCAATGTTTCGCAGTGTGGGTGCTTTAAAGCGTCCCATATCCTCTGGTTGATGGGTGATTTCATGGATACCTGTATTATTAGGAGGATAGGTACCGTGACCATCGAGGTTATAGAGGCCAGTATTGTGAAAAGCAATTTCAGGAAACCCTGAGCGTTCATGAACGGTTGAATCACTAAAGTTCAATCCACCATGACAGTGAAAGCATTCCAAGCGCTCGCTATGAAACAGGGCTTCTCCCCGCTTAGCAGACTCAGAAATCGCATCAGCTTCTCCGCCATAGCGATAGCGATCGTAGGGCGAATTAAACGAGACTAAACTGCGCTCAAACGCAGCGATCGCCTTGGTTACGTTCCGAATTGTAATTGGGTCTGCGTCTGCTGGGAAGGAATCAGCAAACATCCGGGCGTATTCAGGCGAATTTTTCAGCATTGTAATCATCTCGCTTTCTCGTCCGGCCATGCCCATTTCCACTGGGTGTTCGCCAAACAGTGGCACCAACATCTGCTGCTCCAGGCTCCGCATCAAGGGGTTAGCCCAAGTCAACACCGAGTTGTAGCCAATGTTGGTCAGACTCATGGAATTGCGCGGATGAGCTTCCCCAGTTGCACCAATGGATACCTGCTTGCCATCAGTAAATGCCTTGGATTGCAAATGGCAAGTTGCGCAGGAAAATTCTCCAGTGACCGACAGCCGTTTCTCGTAAAACAGGTGTCGCCCTAGTTCTACCTTCACCACACTCATGGGATTGTCGGCAGGCACAACCGGACGGGGTGCCCAAGCGGGTAGTTCCCATTGGTAGGGTTGGGGGGAGACTGGCGTAGGGGCGATCGCCAATCCACGACTGATTCCCACCGACAAACCGCAGGTGAGCAGCGTGAGGAGGAGCAGCGTGAGCCAACGGAATTTGAGACGAACTTGCATACGGTTTCGACATTACTCAACCCGGAAGAAGGTTTGTCCGGTGGAAGGCTGACCTCCAAAGGCTAAACCGACGTTGTGCATGATGCCTGTGCAGTCTCGGTCTTCCGGGGAAGCCATACAGCCAGAAGGAGTGTTGGGCTGATTCACTGTGAGATTGGTCGATGCCACCAGCGCTGCCAGATCTGCGACGATCACATTTCGTGCAGGGTTAAAATTATTGAGCGTCACGTCTGCCAAGTTGGGGTTGGCGCAACGGGTTGGCGCTTGCGTGTTAGTTGCAGCTTGGCAGGCGGTGCTGCCCAGGTGAATGGCAAACCCCGGCGACTGTTCGTGCGGTGAAGGTGCAGAATGCCTTGGAGCAGAATGCCCTGGACTGGTATGCTGAGGAGCAGGGCTGTGCGTCAGTTGCCGTGGTCTTCCGCCCGGACGCATCGCATCCGGCAGGGTTGCACTAATGAGATCAATCCGCAGGAACTTATAACCGCCGCGCCAGTTCCACCAGAGTGAGGTGAGATTGAGCGGAGAAGGGGCCAGCGTTGCATCGACGTGGTTGAGCGCAAAGGGGACGCCTAGCTTGAAGCGAATGCCTCGATAAGTGCCAGCTGGGACTGTGCCAACGACGCGATCGCGCACGTCGGTGGTGCCGTTAGCGCAGGCAGCTTCCTTGTTCTCAAAATCAAGCAGCGCCACGGACTGGTATTGCCACTTGCCATCCTGTTGCAAGGTTACAGGCACCGCTCGACCAGCCGCATCAATCAGGGCAACATCTGTCACATAAAACCGGAAGTCGGTCGGCGTCATCATCGTGGCAGGGCGACCAAGTGGGTAGCTTTCGCCGCACTGAAAGCGTTGATTTCCCACTTTTCCAGCAAAACGAAGGGTGACGGGTTGAGGTTCCGCTGCCTGGAGTTGGTTAACTGGCTGACGCATGAGGGATTGCCCAAGCACCAGACCCAGACTGGTGAATGCGGAAATGACTAAAAAGGAATGCAGGTGTCTCATCATGGGTTGATGTTAAAGATAGGATGATGCAGCAAGATAGGATGATGACGATTTAGGCTAAGGCAGTCAGTGACGCTTGCAGTTGTTGAATCAGCCGTCGAGTTTGAAAGTAGTCGGGAAATTGCTTTTGCTGTTGAAAGATGGCTGCGGCTGATTTGAGGCTGGCGATCGCAGCGACCTGTTCGCCCAACTGATGCTGGAGTAGTCCCTGATTAAGATAGGCTTGGGCATACTGCGGATCGATGCGAGTTGCCTGCGTGAAGTCATCCAAGGCAGCCAATAGGTTGCCCTGCTGGTGGTAAGCACACCCCCGGTTAAAGAAAGCCCTCACATCATTGCCGTTGGCTTGGATGGCTTCGGTAAACGCTTCGATGGCTGACTGAGGTTGTTGCAAGAGCAGATAAGCAATCCCTCGGTCATTTTGGATGAGGGCAGTTGCCGAACGGTCGAGCGGAGAGAGTTGCCGCAACGCCTCTCCGTAATCCACTAGTGCTTCTCGGTAGTGCCCCTGCTCGACGTGTGCCAATCCACGATTGTAGTAAGCACGAGGGTCGTGGGGCGTGAGTTCTAAGACGTGGGTTGCGTCTGCAATTGCGCTGTCAAAATCACCCAAGCGATAGGCCGCGACTCCCCGGTTGAGGAAGGCTTCTTTGTCGGTGGGTTTGAGTTGCAATGCTTGGCTACAATCTGTAATGGCTTCTTTGTATTGGGCCAACTGAATGTAGGTTAAACAACGGTTGCTGTAGGCGGTGGCAAAGTCAGGTTGCAGACGAATTGCTTCAGAGAATTGATCACGCGCCTTGAAATAATCGTGTTGCTGAAAGGCTGCAACCCCTGCTTGAAAAGCGGACTGTGCCGTTTGGGGTGCGGCTGAAGACGCTGCTGCATCAGCGGGAAAGCCGGACAGGCAGATCAGAAAAAAAACAACAGCGCTAAGAAATCTCAGCATGTTGATTAAGGAGGCCATTGGTTTGCTCATACAGCAGCGCATTAGGTCTTGCTTGGACACCACTCTCCATCACGCTTCAGACCGCCAAGACATGATGGCTCTTGTGACGGTTGGTTAAGACCAACCTTTCTCGGCCTGATCTAACACATAGTTTGCAACATCTTCAATTTGCGCGTCTGTCAGCCGTGCCTTGAAGCCGGGCATTGCTGCTTTCCCGTTGGCAATTTGAGTTTTAATGGCTTCTAAAGAGGCCATCTCATACTTTTCTAGATCGGCCTTTTTCAGGGTTTTGGTGGCATTCACCAAGTTGCCCCCCCCCACATGACAGGCCGCACAGTTGGCACTAAAGACCTTTGCACCATTGGCCAGATCGGCGGCAAATGCGGGGGACGTAAACAACGTCAGAAACGCGATCGCACTGATTACCAGAACCGACAGCATTCGTTTCACAGGTTCTCCTCTCAAAAAACAGAACAAACACACCGTTATCAGCATTAAGGAAGATTTCTTTGCTCGTAAAGAGACAGCGTGTAAAAGATTGCAATTTGGTAACATTATCAGCATTCTGCGGGCGCTACGGTTGTTTCAGATGCGCTCTAGGCTGCTTACAAACTTAAAGCAAGTGATTCATGTTTTGTGAGTAGGTGGCAGAGTCGCCCACTCACAAAACGTTGGTCAAGTTATTGTTGTAAGGCTCCTTGCTGAGACACCCCAATGCAAGAGGACTAAAAACCCAAATTTCGCTCCGGGCGATGGTCTGCCATCGAAGCGGCCACTCCGCGGTAATCGCAGCACGAAGCATCGCCGACTCAAGGAAATCGTCAGGCTGTTGAATGAATTGCACCCTCAGGCTGCTGCAATCGAAAATTCAAAGCCTAAGATTGCGTAACAGTGTTGCAGTTATAGCAACAGCGAAATCAAGGGAGACGTGAGCAGCGGAAAGGCACTCGCTGCCCGATTAAATACGCGTTAAAGCCGAACATGATTCGGCCTTTTTGCTTAACTTCTCTAGAAATAATATTTGCCTTTCGGGAACACTAGGTTCATCTAGATTCTAAAGCAATGTAAATCTGTGATAGTACATCTCATCGCTAGTTTCCACAGCGCTCCATGTAGTCAGCCCAGAATGGCAACAATCTGGTGATTTTCTGCTTGCAGCACTCCCTAAAGAGCGGCCCTAGCTCACCTAAGTCACTGCCCTCTCTGTACAGGTTTGGCTGTGCCAAATCCGTCCCTCAAGCTTGCCCCTTGCCAATTTCCTATCTCTTGTTAATTCCAGGTTCATTCTGCCCGTCAGCCCCAGCGGTTTCCTGGTGCCTACCTGCCTAACCCTGATCATTGTCAAGTTTTTCTAGGTTTTCTTACTATGGCTATGAACTTCGCTCACCAGCATCCCGTTGATCTTTCGTTGCTTTCTCCTGAAGACTGGCAAAAGCTAACTGAATGGAACAACACTCAGCTTGAATATGACCAACAGAAGTGCATTCACCAGTTGATTGAGGACCAAGTTGAGCGATCGCCCGCTGCACCCGCCATTCTTTTTGAAAATCAGAGGCTGACTTATCAGGAACTCAATCAGCAGGCTAATCAACTGGCTCACTATCTACAAACCTTGGGTGTTGGACCTGAGGCATTAGTTGGCATTTGCATGGAGCGATCGCCCAAAATGGTGGTTGCCTTACTGGCTATTCTCAAAGCTGGGGGAGCCTACGTACCACTGGATCCTAAATATCCGAGCGATCGCCTCGCCTCTATTTCTGAGGATGCCCAGTTCCCAGTCCTCATCACACAAGAGCATTTATTGAATGTGTTGCCGGAACACCAGGCCAAAGTGGTTTGCGTGGACTCTGTGCAGACTATCCTGGCTCAACAGCCTGTAAATAATCCGACCAGCACAACTGCACCAAGTAACTTGGCCTATGTGCTTTACACTTCTGGCTCGACGGGTAAACCAAAGGGCGTTGCACTGGAGCACCGCAACACGGTAGCGTTTATCGCTTGGGCACAGCACTACTTTACACGACAGCAACTGCAGGGAGTTTTAGCATCAACCTCTGTGTGCTTCGATTTGTCAGTTTTTGAGTTGTTTGTTACGTTGAGCTGCGGTGGTAAAGTTATCCTGGCTCAAGATGCTCTACAACTCCCCAATCTCTCTGCCGCGTCTGAAGTGACGTTGATCAACACAGTGCCTTCGGCGATCGCAACGCTACTGCGTATGAACGGCATTCCAGAGTCGGTAAATACTATTAACCTAGCTGGAGAACCACTTCAGAACGCATTAGTTCAAAAGCTCTACCAGTTGGGGCATGTGAAGCAGGTTTACAACTTGTATGGTCCTACTGAAGACACCACCTACTCAACTGCAGCGTTAGTACCTAGAGACGCTGATGGAATTCCTCTGATTGGGTATCCAATTTCCAATAGCCAAGTGTACTTGCTCGAGGAACCTGCTCGCCGACAAAGTGACCCCTTAAGGCCAGTTCCAATCGGTACACCAGGTGAAGTTTACTTGGGTGGGGCAGGTGTTGCTCGTGGTTATTTGAACCAGCCTGAGTTAACTGCTGAAAAATTTCTTCCGAATCCTTTTTGCAACGCTCCTGGTGCTCGTCTATACAAAACTGGTGATCTTGCTGTCTATCAACCTGATGGCAGCTTGAAATACCTTGGACGGATTGACCACCAGGTTAAAATTCGCGGCTTTCGCATTGAATTAGGAGAAATTGAGGCAGTCCTAAATCAACATCCAGAAGTCCGAGAATCTGTTGTGGTTCCAAAGGAAAATGCTTCGGGCGACAAACGCTTAATTGCCTATGTCATTCCTCAAACAGTGGATCAGGAATCTTCTCCGGAGGCTGAGCTAGGTTTAACTTCAGTTCAGCAAGTTCAAAGGTGGCAATCGGTGTGGGATACTACATACTCGCAATCATCTGAAAACTATGATCTAGAACTAAACAGTATTGGGTGGGATGATAGCTTTACAGGACTACCCATGCCTCCTGAACAAGTTCAAGAGTGGGTTGATTGTACGGTTGCACGGATCTTAGCTCTAGAGCCTAAGCAGGTATTAGAGATTGGATGTGGTATGGGATTACTTCTTTTCCGCATTGCCCCTCAATGTACTCGTTATGTTGGCCTTGATCTCTCCGCCGAAGCAATTGGCACTGTTAAACAGAAATTGCAGCAGCAGCAGGGAGATTGGTCTCATGTTACAGCACTCGCTCGACCTGCTCATGAATTGGATGAGTTTGAAGCTGAGTCCTTTGATACCATTGTACTTAACTCTGTGATTCAGTACTTTCCTGACATCAATTATCTAGTTCAGGTTTTGCAGAGTGCAGTTCGGCTGCTTAAGCCAGGGGGCAAACTGTTTATTGGTGATGTTCGTAACTTGTCCTTGTTGAAGGCTTTCCATGCCGGTGCACAAATGCAACGGGCACCGAGACATCTCAAACATAGTGATTTACAAAAAATTGTGCAGGAACGAATTGCTCAGGATAAAGAGTTGGTGCTTCATCCAAACTTCTTTATAGCACTCAAGCAATATATCCCAAGAATTACTCATGTCCAAACTCAACTCAAGAGAGGACGCTCTGAAGACGAATTGACTCGATTCCGTTCAGATGTCACATTGCACATTGATACGGCAGTTCAAGCTATTCCAGAACCAATTCATTTGGATTGGCAACAGCAAAAGTGGTCAATCACTGAGATTCGTGAATTTTTGCAGCAGCAACAGCCTGAGACGTTGAAAATTTGTAACGTTCTCAACGCTCGCATCATGACTGAGGTAAAAGCAGCTGAAGTTCTATCCGAACCTGCTTCTTCAAAAAATCTAGAGGAATTAAAGAATTTGATTGAGCAAGAAACCCATTTTTGTGGGATTCATCCTGAAGATCTATGGAATCTTGCTCAGCAGATTCCCTATCACATTGACATTACTTGGTCTGCAGAAGAAGTGATTGGTACCTATGACGTTATATTTCAGCAGCAGTCAGTGATCAATAATCAAAATGTCACTGCCTTTCCGGAAAAACTGCTTGATCTGCAACCGTTAAGTGCTTACTCGAATACTCCAATGCAAGTTGCGGAAATTAGTAATTTGCCCACGAAATTACGCAAGCGTTTGAAGGAAAAATTGCCAGAGTATATGATTCCTTCTACCTTTGTGCTGATGGAGGAATTCCCCCTTACACCCAATGGCAAAGTGGATAGACGATCGCTTCCTGAACCTAGAAAGGAGCGTCCTACTTCGCTAGGCATATGCACTCAACCAACAACTGTCTTGGAGCAGAGGCTCTCTGAAATTTGGTCACAAGTTCTGGACATTGATCAGGTTGGCATTCATGACAACTTTTTTGAACTAGGGGGGCACTCTCTCCTAGCTGCTCAACTCCTTGCACAGATAGAGGAAGAACTTCAACTCCCCATCCCATTGTTTTACTTACTCAAAGAGCCAACTATTGTTGGATTGATCAAGGGGATTGAAACAATTCAGTCACTTGGTTCTACAAATCAGAGTCAGCAGGTAACAATAGATTTATATGCAGAGGCTTGTTTGGATCCTAGCATTCAGATTCAAACAGCTTGGGTAGATAGTCATGCGGTTCCTGAAAATATTTTCTTAACGGGTGCAACAGGTTTTCTAGGTGCTTTTCTACTACATGAACTTCTACAGCAAACTCAAGCAAACATCCACTGTCTGATTCGTGCTTCTAGTTTGGAAGAAGCGTATCAGAAGCTTGAGGCAACCTTGAAGCGTTATCAACTCTGGCATGGTGACTTAGATTCTAGGGTCTCCCCTGTACTTGGAGATTTGTCTGAGCCTCTGTTAGGAATGTCAGAGACGAAGTTTAATGGTTTTGGTAGCAAGCTCGATGCGATCTACCACAGTGGTGCATTTGTGAATCTAGTCTATCCCTACGCAGATCTAGCAGCCATCAATGTAAAGGGGACTCAAGAAGTTTTAAGGCTTGCCAGCCAAGGTAAAGCCACACCCGTTCACTACATCTCAACAGCAGATGTTCTGAAACCATTGATTTACACAGGAACACCAATTATTTACGAAAATGATGTTCTTGATTCTGTTGACGACCTTGATAAAGGCTATACCCAAACAAAGTGGGTGGCTGAACAGCTAGTTGTGCGTGCCCGTGAACGAGGAATTCCAACCTCAATCTATCGACCAGGTATGCTAACGGGCCATAGTCAGACAGGGGTTGCTAATACGAGTGATTTGATGTGTAGACTGATTAAAGGAATCATTCAATTAGGATCTGCGCCTGACTTGATTCATTCAGTCAATATGACTCCAATTGACTATGCAAGTAAAGCAATTGTTCATTTATCGTTGCAAGCAGATCTGCTTGGGCAAGCTTTTCACATCGTCAATCCACAAACCTTGTACTGGAATGAAATGGTAGAACTGATTGAAAAATCTGGTTATCCAATGCGATTACTTCCTTACGATGAATGGCAGTCTGAACTATTCAATGCTTGTAATGCTCAAGACAATGCATTAACTCCAATGCGATCGCTGTTTGCAGAACGCTTCAGAAATCAAATGACTTATCTGGAGAGTTTTTTGATGACTTCTCGTTCATTTGACTGTGAAAACACTTTGAAGGGACTAAAAGGAACATCCATCACCTGTCCACCCGTAGATGCAAAGTTGTTACAAACTTATCTCTCTTTCTTCAATAACAGTGGATTTCTTCCTCCCTCACTTGAGGAAAAATCATCTCATGATTCAATGCTTGTACAACCTTCTTCGTCAAAAAATAGTCACATCTCAAAACCGACACAGATAGCTTTTTGATGCACATTCCATCCTAGATTTTGTGGATCAATCAGTGTTTCAAGTGTCTGTAAATTCTGATTTTGTGTGGGCGGTGCGAAGCGCCTCCCACACAAAATCAAAAAAATTGCAGATAATCCACTTTATAAAGATGGTTTCTGTATAAAGCTTGATGGAAACGGAATTTTTTCTTTTGGATGAATTGATTTGTTGGAGATCGCTTTAGTTAAAGATAATCTCTAAAGAGACTTTATTCTTGATGGGTATCTCTTACTCGTGTAGGAATTTTGAACATGATTAAGTTACACATAGAAGCCTAGAGGATATATTGCCTTATGCATTATTTATCTCGCAAGTCAATTAGTTCGAAATTGTTCTTCTATGTGCTGGGTGGAGCCTTGGTTGGCTTGGGAAGCATGGCTTACTTCTTTTATGAAGCTTTAGAGAATCGTGCTCAGCAGGAAATTGTTGGTCGTTTGAGTACTCAGGTAAAAGTAATTGAGGGAAAACTTGGAAGAGCTGAGCAGACAATGCTCACTTTTGTCTCGGCAGTTAAAACGTTAAATAGTATTGGAGTTAAAGATCCAAAAGCCTACGAAAAGTTGATTTTTGAGACGCTTCAAGCAAGAACAATTTTGACGATGGGTATTGGATTTGGGCAGTCTCCATATGGAATTCTCTCAGGCCGTAAATTTTACTGGCCCTACTACTTTGTTGATCAAGGAATTCCCGATCAAGTTGGGGAACCTTTGCCTGCTCCTAACAATAACATCCGTAAAACGGACGTATGTGAGTTAGATCCTTCGTGCTTCGAGCAGAATTACTACACACAACCTGTTTCTGCTGGTAAAGCAATTTGGATGGAACCCTATGAATGGGGAAATATTGCCCTGACGACCACAACTGCTCCGATTTTTAATGATAGGAAAGAGTTAATTGGTGTTGTTGGCTTAGACATTAATGTTACAGCATTGACTGCTGCTACTAAAGTCCCTGAAGACTGGGGAGATAGTTACTTTGCAATTCTAAGTCAAGAAGGTCATCTCTTATCCTATCCACCTGATCCAGAAAAAGCAAAGAACCTGGCAACTTATCAAGACATTCCTCAGTTGAAGAGCATCTGGACACAAATCAGTGAGGATAACACGGGCTTATTCGTTGCTGATGGTAAGTATTGGGCTTATCAAAGAATAGAGGGTACCAACTGGTTAATGCTTGCTGCGGTGCCTCAGTCTGTAGTTTTAAGACCAGTACTTGCAATTACTCTGGGAGCAGTGTTTGGAGCAGGCAGTATACTGGCGATTGTTATCTCACTCTTTGCACGTCAACTGAATCAGCGTCTGAAGCCAATTCTACTAGAATGTCAAAGGCTTGCTTATGAGGATCAGGAAAGGGCGTTACGTTTGGGTAAAGACGCTCACCAGGTTCAAGGTAATTTATCGAATGAACTACAGCATGCAGATGAGTTACAAGTTCTGGAACATTCCTTTAATCGAATGGCAACTCAGTTAAAGGCATCCTTCGAAGAACTGGAATTGCGTGTGGAAGAACGAACTCTTGAATTGAGAACTGCAAAGGAAGCCGCAGATGCTGCTAATCGTTCTAAGAGCGAGTTCTTGGCAAACATGAGTCACGAACTGCGCACACCACTCAACGGAATTCTGGGCTATGCCCAGATCCTGTTGCGGTCGGCCAACTTGCCGCCTCAGGAACAGAAGGGAGTGACCATCATCAATCAGTGTGGGTCGCATTTGTTAACGCTGATTAATGACATTCTCGATTTTTCAAAGATCGAAGCTCGGAAGATGGAGCTGTATCCAACGGATTTTCACTTTCCAGCCTTTCTTCAGAGTGTGGTTGAGATTTGCCGCATCAAAGCAGAACAGAAGAGCTTGCGATTTAATTACACAACGGATGGTGAGCTGCCCCTTGGGGTCTATGCTGACGAAAAACGCCTTCGCCAGGTGCTCATTAATCTGCTGGGCAATGCAACTAAATTCACCGACCGGGGCGAGGTCAATTTTCTGGTGAAATCTCAAAAGGTTGAGGAAGGATACGGTAGTTATCCTTCAACATACCGTATCCGCTTCCAGGTTGAGGATACGGGGGTTGGCATGAGCCAAGACCAACTGGAAAAGATTTTTCTGCCCTTCGAGCAAGTGGGCACAGTTCGCAAACAGTCGGAGGGAACTGGCTTGGGCTTGGCCATCAGCCAGTCCATTGTCACACTAATGGGCAGCATGCTAGAGGTGATGAGTGAGAGCGGCAAGGGTAGCACTTTCTGGTTTGATGTGACCCTGCCGGAAGCAAAAGAGTGGGCAGAAAAATCAAAAGTTTCCCAAAGGGGCAAGATTGTTGCTGCCAAAGGTCCAGCCCGAAAAATTTTGGTGGTGGACGATCGCTGGGAAAATCGCTCTGTCGTTGTCAATTTGCTGGCGCCACTCGGCTTCGTGTTGTTTGAGGCAGAGCATGGTCAGGAAGGCTTACAAAAGGTCAAGGAAGTCCATCCAGATTTAATGATTACAGACATCACAATGCCTGTGATGGATGGCTATGAGATGCTGAGTCAGCTTCGTCAAGACGACCAGTTTCAAACACTGCCAGTGATTGTTTCGTCTGCAAGCGTGTTTGAGTCCGATCGCCAAAAGAGCATTGAAGTTGGGGCCAGTGATTTCTTGCCGAAACCAGTGCAGGCCGAAGCGCTGCTAGATTCCCTCCAGCCGTTATTGCAACTGGAGTGGATCTATGAGCAAAGTGCCCCCCTCCCCGCTGAGAATCAAGATGCCAACAATAGTCCTAAGACCGATGAGTTAATCCCTCCCCCTGCGGCAGAACTCTCTTTGCTCTACGACCTTAGTCGTAAGGGACTGATGAATAGCTTGCTGAAGGAAGCCGATCGGATTGAACAACTGAACCACGACTACAGCCTCTTTATTCAACAAGTGCGGAAATTTGCCAAGAATTTCCAGGTCAAGCAGCTCAAGGAGTTTCTTGAGCGGCATGTGGATGAACAGTCAGTGAATCAAACAGCAAGTTAATTAAGGGTATCGAGAAGATGAACGATAATACTAGTCTTCATACAGTCCTGATTGTTGATGACAACCCTACAAACCTTGAAGTGTTGTCAGAAACTTTAACGGGAGCGGGGTTTGAAGTGGCTGTGGCTGTGGATGGCGAAACAGCCCTGGAGCAGGTATCCTATCAAAAACCAGAACTTATCCTACTGGATATTATGATGCCGGGGATTGATGGATTTGAAACGTGTCGTCGGCTTAAAAGTGTGCCAGAAACAAAAGATATTCCGGTCATTTTTACGACAGCGCTATCAGATACAGAGAAAAAGGTTGAGGGACTAGCTTTAGGGGCTGTTGACTATATTACGAAACCGTTTTATCGAGAAGAGGTTTTGGCAAGAGTCAGAATTCATCTCAAACTTTATAACCTGACCAATACACTGACGAAGCAGAATGAACTCCTGCAAGCCGAAATTCAGTACCGACAAGCTGCGGAAGCGGCTCTGCGTCAGTTAAATGAAGAGTTAGAAGAGCGAGTTGAAGAACGAACAAAAGAGCTGACTACCACTCTACAGCAACTACAGCAAGCCCAGGTGCACTTGGTGCAAAGCGAGAAAATGTCTTCTCTGGGTCAATTGGTGGCTGGCATTGCTCATGAGATTAATAATCCGGTGAATTTCATCTATGGGAATCTTCGTCCTGCTTCCGAGTATGTCAACGACTTGCTGAACTTAGTTGACTTGTGCCAACAACACTGGTCAAATGTTCCGTCTGAAATCAAGCAGTTCTCGGAGCAGATTGATCTCTCTTTCTTGAAGGAAGACCTGCCTAAGGTACTCGCTTCGATGCAGATGGGAGCCGATCGGATTTGCCAGATTGTGACCTCACTCAGAAATTTCTCACGCCTTGATGAAGCAGAAGTTAAGACAGTGGATCTGCACGAAGGGATTAACAGTACCCTGCTTATTTTGCAACACCGCTTGAAGTCACGTCAGGGATCCACTGGCATCCAGGTCACCAAAGACTATGGAGTGCTGCCAGAGGTTGAGTGCTATCCTGGCCCCCTCAATCAGGTATTTATGAACTTACTCTCGAATGCAATTGATGCACTGGAGGAACGAGACCAACAAAGGCAGCAGGCTGAGGATGGAGATCCACAGAGTGAGATCACCATTCGGACTGAGCTAGTGCATGCAGATCAGGTCAAGATCAGTATCTCAGATAATGGCTCAGGAATTCCGGAAAGTATTCGCACAAGGATATTCGATCCCTTTTTTACGACTAAACCCGTTGGCAAGGGGACAGGTTTGGGACTATCCATCAGCCATCAAATTATTGTAGAAAAACATGCTGGCAAAATCTGGTGCTACTCTAGCCCCGAAGGTGGCACTGAGTTTCAGATTCAGCTTCCTGTTCACCAACCCCAGAAGGCGATCGCAAGCAGCAAATAAATTGAGTTTCGTCTCTTGATCGTTGCATTCATTCACCGCTACAATCATAGGCAATTTTCTTTAAAGAGGATATCGGCCTTGAGGATTTATGTTTGATGTTTACGTTTTGATGCTTACCTTCTAAATCGAGGTCTTTTTTCTGGAGAATCAGAATTTCTCTTGGCTAGTTGGCCGAAGACGTTCAAGACTCTATCAGTTTTATTCTTCAGCGATCGCACTTAACTCCTTATGAGTATTCTACTTAGCCCCCCAATTATTTTGATTGTGGATGACAATTTCAACAATCTAGATGTCCTCTCAGAAACACTTCTAGGTAGCGGGCTACAAGTTGCTATTGCCATTGATGGGGAAAGTGCGATCGAGCAAGCATCTTACTGCAAGCCAGATCTGATCCTGCTTGATGTCATGATGCCTGGCCTTGATGGATTCGCAACGTGTAAGATTCTTAAAGGAAATGCTGCAACTTGCGATATCCCGATTATTTTTATGACAGCACTGTCTGATGTGGAAAGTAAAGTGAAAGGGTTATCGATGGGTGCCGTTGATTATATTACCAAGCCCTTCCAGTACGAAGAAGTGATGGCAAGGGTGAGGGTACATCTAGAGTTGCGATTCTTGACACGTCAGGTTTTAGAACAAAGTTTGGAGTTGCAACGAATTAATCAGGAACTGTTAAAGCTGAATCAAGAGTTGAAACGTCTTGCCAACCTAGATGGCTTGACGGGAATTGCTAATCGACGTCGCTTTGAGGAATACCTTGAGCAACAGTGGCAACAACTGATTGCCAAAGAAAGTCAGTTTAAGTTTTCGTTGATCTTGTGTGATATCGATTATTTCAAACACTACAACGATTACTACGGACACCAGATGGGGGATGACTGTCTCCGTAAGGTCGCTCAGGCAATTAGCAGCAGCCTGAACCATCCGACGTACTTGGCTGCTCGCTATGGGGGCGAGGAATTTGCAATTGTTCTACCCGATACCTCTCCGGACGAAGCGCAACACGTTGCAGCCAGAATTGGCCTGACGGTCAAGCAACTTCAGATTGAGCATGATCAGTCTCAAGTCAGTTCTTGTGTCACCCTCAGCATGGGAATCAGCAGCCAAACCTCTAAGTATATCTCTCATCCTCAGACGTTGCTGACCATGGCGGACAAAGCGCTATATCTTGCAAAAACGCATGGACGAGATACGTTTTGCTATCTTCCAGTTGAGGCTGAAAAGTGACTCGAATTGTTCATCGACGGTCTTCCGCCGTCAGTTTCGTTGGGGTTCCCTCTAGCGCCCGCAACTTATCGTGGATCACCCGGTAATGGTGTTGTTCCTCGCCCTTCAATCCCACAAGGCTGTAGAGCTTGACCAAGTTTGTCCCTCTCCCCTTGAGGCTGTGCTCGCCCACACAGATCGCTTCGACGTGGTCGGCTACTAACTCGTAGAGCGATTGTGTGATCAAAATATCAGTCCAGAACTTGCGGGTCATCCCTTCGACGCGACTGGCCACGTTCACCGCATCCCCAATTAAGGCATACTCGCGGCGGCGAGTGGAACCAATATCGCCGGCGATCGCCTCGCCAAAGTTAATGCCAATGCCATTAAACAAGACTGGGTTTCCTTGGTGCTCCCAGTCCTCTTGCAGTTGCAGCAGGGCAGCCCGCATTCCTAAGGCGGCACGAATGGCGTTCATCGCATCGGCCTGCTCGCCCTGAGAAAATGGTGAACCAAATTCTGCCATGATGGCATCGCCGATGAACTTATCAACCGTGCCACCAGCATCGAGAATCACCTCCACCATGGCATTGAGGTATGTGTTCAATTGCTCCACCATCTGCTCTGGTTCCACGGCTAAGGAGAAGCTCGTAAAGCTGCGGATATCACAAAATAGCACCGCCGCCCTGACCCTGCGCCCCTTGAGTAAATCCTGAAAATCACGGGAACGGTGGGTCAAGATCTCGTCCACAATGGGAGCCGCAACGTAGCGTTCGAGCGTTTGCCGCAGACGGCGTTGTTCAACCTGGGTATTGAGGGTGCCTGTGGTGAGGCAAGACAGCCCTCCGAGGGCGATCGCCACAATCGGCACCGTTGTCGGCAAAATCACCCGCCCCTGGGTAAAACTTGCATAGCTCAGGAGACCCCAGGCGATCGCCAAGCTCAGGGCAGCTAGCAGTTGGGAGACGGGTTTCTTGAGCTGCAGCACGATGACTGCCCCACTGCCAGTCACCCCCAGGAAGATCAGCAGCCCGCGCAGTGGAGCCGAAGGAACCGCCTGGGTAATTTTGCGGTCTTGCAGGAGCGTGGCCAGGGCATTGGCGTGCAGTTCCACCCCGGGCATGGTCTCTGAGAAGGGCGTGGGGATGAAGTCGTTCCCCAGATCGTTGGCCAGTGGCCCAATCAGCACGAGCTTGTCTTTGAAGGTTGCTTCGCGTTGGTGGATGGCCCAGTTTGTTGGGTCGAGCACATGCCAAAAGGGAATTCTAGGAAACGTGGTGGGGGGGCCATAGAAAAAGATGTCGCCAGTGGCGATCGCCGGATGGGGCAGTTGGGCCGCTCGCAGGGTTGCTTCTGCCAACGAGTCCACGCCACTAGCCAACCCCTGTGGACGCAGGACTTGCTCAATTAAGTTCTCTGGCAATTGATAGACCCGTTGGTCAGGGTCTCGCAGGAAATTGATCAGCCCCCAAAAGCGGGGATCTGCTTCAAAGTCGGGATTGGGGAATACAATTTGCGCCTGCTCTCCGGCAGCGGGCGTTCCAGAGACTTCATAGTGGGTCGCCAGCACTACCCGCCCCGGATAGCGCTGCAACACCTGGCGTAACTGCTGGTCATCGGCTGGTCCATACACACTCGGATCCGCCAGGACGAGATCTACCGATAC
>DVEB01000051.1 GCA_015295905.1 Synechococcales cyanobacterium M55_K2018_004 | reverse complement strand
CTGGAGTTTGGGGGTCAGGGGTCAAGGGGTGGCGTTGCTGCTTGAGGATGAAAGGCAGCAAAATCAACCCCCTTCTTTTAACTCGCAGAATGTAGCACGGGGCGTAGCCAAACAGACCAATTGGCGGCAAAAGTTAAGCTTTTTAACGGCGATCGCCCCAGAAATTTGTACTTCTGTACTATTGAATCATCCTCTGGCTGTACGAACAATCCCTCCACCCCCCAACGCCCCCTTACCCCTCCCCATCATGGACACTCCCAGCATCCTCTCTCACATTTCCCTGGGCACGAACCAGTTCGAGCGGGCTGTCGCTTTCTATGACCAGGTGCTACCAACGCTGGGCTGCCGCAAGATTGAGGAATTTCCCGGCGCTGCGGCCTACGGCAAGCTGTTTCCCGAATTTTGGATTCAGACCCCGTTCAATCAGCAGCCTGCTTCCACGGGCAACGGGGTGCATGTCGCCTTCATCGCGGCAAGCAAGGAGGCAGTTCATGCTTTCTATGAGGCGGCGATCGCCGCAGGCGGCACGTCCGACGGAGAACCTGGCCCCCGCCCACACTACAGCCCTGCCTACTATGGCTGCTTTGTCCGCGATTTGGACGGGCACAAGATTGAAGCGACGTTTTGGGATGCCGCATTGGAGTAAAAGCGGCACTTTGCTGATCTTTGAGGTGATAAACCTGCTGGCTTTGCAGACTTTTTAGCCAGTTTCTAGCCAGTTTTTAGCCAGTTTAGGGGCCATGCAGTTTTACCGTTTACTGCGTGGCTTTATGGATTGACTCCGTTCAAAAGAATTCAGGGAAAAGTTGTTTAAACCAGCAATCGAGATTTTCCCTAAAGATTTTGCTGTGCATTCGTTGATTTTTACACTGCTGCTTCAGCGAAATTACGAATGCCTTACCGCCTTGCAGAAGGTTCATCTCTCCAATTAATAGAAACTACTTCTGTAAAAACCCAGTTAAATCTCGAATCACCATCGCCCCCTCGATACTCAACCTCAAGTCACCCGTAGCAACACGTATTTTTACTACTCCAAATAGCTTTGATAAAGCTGCCTATCCGTAAATCTCGCAATATACGAAACCCTCACAGGTTAGTACCCTAAACATGGGACAGCATCTGCAACTTGCTATACAGAAAGCTCGATGATCAATCCCAGTTTTATTTAATCGGTATTTGAGAGAAGGGCGACGCAACCCAGTACTTTCAAGTCCTGTTTACGCTGCCAAATCTGGGGCTTCAACAGGCCGAACAGATCTTGCTGGTGTAGACAAGTCTGGGAATATCTCGGCTTTATCAAGTTGGATTCAACCGATTTTTAGTCACAGACTCCCATTTCCTGAAACACTGCTTGAGTAAGTCTGATAGGAGTTGTTCTAACTAAGGCAGTCTAACAAAAAGCTCAAGCAAAAAGCTCAAGCAAAAACTCAGAATCTAGTATCTCCAAAGTCATAGGCAGTCGCATGGATATCGCAGGAATGTCTCTTCTCCTGGTGGACTCAGCGGTCGAAAACGTCCAGCAACTTCTTCAAAACACCAGCAAGCACATTAAAGTTGCAGTCATTGACCGTACTCAAAATGGGGTCGAAACCCTCATTCAGTGGCTACAGCAGTTCCCCCATCTCCAGCAGGTTCATATCCTGGCCCACGGCGCACCCGGTCGCATCTTTTTGGGAAATACCCAACTGAGCCAGGATACCCTCCAGCCTTACCAGGAAGCCCTGCGCCGTATCCGTCAGCGCCGGAAAATCTCCCAAGCTCCTCTAGATCTGTTGCTCTACAGTTGCAACGTGGCTGCAGGTGAAGTGGGCACCGCCTTTGTCGAAAGCCTCCATCGCCTCACGGGGGCTAACATCGCGGCATCCTCAGGTCCCGTGGGCAATGCGGCCCTTGGTGGCACTTGGCATCTCGATACCCAAACGAGCGCTTTCCCGATCGCCCTGCCCTTTGCGGCGGCAGCCGCCCATCGCTATCCGGGGCTTCTGACTCCCGTAAGCATCAGCGGCATCATCGCCAACTACGTAGACCTCCCGGACAACGCCAGCACCTACACTGCCAACGAAGTCGGCAACCCTGATGGCGACGGCACTGCCAACGAACTCTACACCTACAACTTTCCAGTCGGCACCAACAACAATCTCATCATTTCTGGCTTCACCGCTGCATCCTCTACCTACAACCTTGTCCAGCTTGTCGATCAGGTCAGGCTCCGGCGCATCCCCAATCCAAGTGTCTCCAACGCTGAGGGTCGCCAGGTCTTTTGGTACGAAATACAGAACCTTAATTCATCTGGCAACGTCCTCAACCTGAGTCCGTCTCGAATCAACACGATGGAGCAGGCGCTCCTGGGCAATGTCATCAACCGAGGGGTTGATAACGTTTTTGCTAATCAGGGCGACAACAACATCAACAACATCGAACGGATCGACTTCATTGCCAGCGGTGGCCTCACGGCTCCCACCGCCGCCAACCTCAACGACATCGGCTTCCTTCTGCTAGAGCGAGGCGGCAACGACCCACTGACGATTGCTGCAATTACAGCCGTAGATGCTAGCGGCAATCCAACTGCCTACGGGCCCCTACAGGTTGTGCCCGCAGGGGCCTGGGGGGCCTCAGGCTTCAACCTAGCCACTGCTGTGTTGAATGACATGGGCGCAGGAGGCAACCCCCGCTTCAGTTCCAATATTGGTGCTCAAAATATTGGCGGAGTCTTCCTGAGCTATTCGGCCCTGGGTATTGGCGCAGGGCAGACCTTCTTTGGCTACTCCGTCTTCCCAAATGATGTGGGTACGGACTTAGTGAACTTGACGGATGCAGCCCTGAACAGTTCTAGTGCCTCAGGACAAGGGGGCCTGGATCTGGTGGCAGGCGGCGGCATCTTTGTGAAGAGTGGTAGCAATTTGGCTCCTACTCTCAACCTCGACCCCTTCAATATCACGGGTGGCCCGAATGATTTCAACTTTCAGGCGACCTTCACAGGCAGTGCAGTTGCCATCACAGCGCCGAATGCCTCCGGCTTCGACCCCAACAACAGCGGCGCAGATATCGAAACGCTCACCATCTCCGTCAACGCTCCCAATGGCAACAGCGAAGCCCTCATTATCGGCAGCACACCTTTCATCCTGGGAACTGCTAACAGTGGAACCGTGACGATCGGCTCCACGACCTTTGCAGTCAGCGTTGCCGTATCTGGGACAACCGCCACCCTCACAATTACCCGGAACGGCGGCGGCGATCTTTCCAACGCAGCCGTAAGCGCCCTGCTGCAATCCCTCCAATACAACAACACAGCTCCGTCCCCCAACGCAACGCCTCGTGTTTTCTCCTTCGTCGCCAACGACGGCACGCTAAACAGCAACACGGTTACTTCCACCATCGGCATCAACGTTCCTTCGGTTAACAGTCCTCCCGTAGACGGCGATGAGAACCTTAGCGTTGCAGAAGACAACCCGTTAACTGGGAACCTGCTGAGCAACGCGACAGATGTGGATGGCGACACCCTCAGCATCACCCAGTTCACCATCGGCAGCACCACCTACACCGCTGGAGACACTGCCAACATTCCTGGCGTAGGGACGCTGACCATCAACGCCAATGGCACGTTCACCTTTACCCCAGCGCCAAACTACAACGGCCCTGTGCCGCCTGTGAGCTATGTGGTTAGCGATGGCAACGGCGGGACAGACACTTCAACGCTGAGCATCACGGTCACGCCAGTCAACGATCCACCGACTGACGGCAACGAAACTCTTAGCGTCGCAGAAGACAACCCGTTAACTGGGAACCTGCTGAGCAACGCGACGGATGTGGATGGCGACACCCTCAGCATCACCCAGTTCACCATTGGCAGCACCACCTACACCGCTGGAGACACTGCCAACATTCCTGGCGTAGGGACGC
>DVEB01000117.1 GCA_015295905.1 Synechococcales cyanobacterium M55_K2018_004 | reverse complement strand
CCCGGCGCGGTGCCCCAAAACCCGCTTAACCAGAACTGACGTTAACTACTCATGATGGGGGATCAACTACCTTCCAGTGTTTTGTGGCAACTATGAGTTTTGCAACGGCAGTTGATATAACTGACTTGAGCGTTGTGAGCCGCTCCGATGCTGGCAAGGTGGTTGGGTCATTGGGGCGATCGCTGACAGTGTATTCTGACGTTTATCTTTCCTGGTCCTATGCTGATCTCCCTAATTGCCGACTATGGCACTGGTGATCCTGCCTTTTCGGAAGTGACTCAACGGTTGCTGGCTGGTATTCCTGAGGCTCAGATTCACTGGTTGTCTGTACCGCCCTTTAGCACACTGGCAACTGGGTTTTGGATTGCTCAACTGGGTCTGAATCCCGGCCCTAGGCAGCGGTTGATCTACCATAACTGCGCCCCCCGTAAGGATGACCCGGAGGCTCGTCGTGACAATGAAGGGGAGGGACTGACCTATGCCCTTTTGCCTAACGGAGTCAAGGTGGTGGGAGTAAATGCGGGCTACACGCTCTCCTTTATCAAGGATCACGCCAAGGTGTTGAAAACAGTGAATGTTTCTCGTGGTGGGTCACAGTTTCGTTCGCGGGATGTCTTTCCTCCGGCAGCGGCAGCGATCGCCCTCGACGACCTCAGCCTGTTGGGAGAAGCACTTGACCCTAGTGCTCTACCGCATGTACCGGGCGATCGCGTGGCCTGGGTTGATGGCTACGGCAACATCAAAACCACAATTCCTGCTCACAAAATTGACCTAGCGCCAGAGAGCAAAATTATCGTTCGGGTGGGAGATGTCGTCAGTGATGCCATCTACTCTGATGGCAGTTTCAAGGTGTCTGAAGGGACACTGGCTTTTGCACCGGGTAGCTCTGGCTGGAACGATGTGAATGGTCATGCTATCCGCTGGATGGAACTGTTTCTGCGGGGTGGCAGCGCATGGGAACGGTTCGGCAAACCTCGGTTAAATCAACAGGTCACTTTTAGTAAAGGGTAATTATTTTAACGTCAGTTCTGGTTAAGCGGGTTCTGGGGCACCGCGCCCGGCGCGGTGCCCTAGAACCCTTGCTGTTCCATGCGTGACTCGCACGGAACAGCCGGGGTTTCAGCTTATCCCGAATTCATGTTCTTTTAGTAAAGAGTAATTATTCTGTTCACTGATTCACGCTAGATTAACGGGGCGTTTGCTCACGTCATACGTTGTTCGACGTAGCGTTTTAGTTCGCGGGCCATCCGCCGCAGCCCTTCTTGTTCATCCTGGCGGATAAATGGCAAAGTGAAGCGAACAACCACCCCCGAAAGATTTTCTCGATGGGTATACTTGGTGCGGTTTCTGCCGATGTCTTGCAATTCAAACACATGCTCACTTTCAAAGCCTGGTGCTTTGTAGACCCAGCGCAGGCAAACATTTGGCTGCACCAACGTAATGAGGGGCTCTACTTCAGTCTCTGCTTCGCTGGCAATGCGTTTGAGGGACAATAGCAGGCGATCGCCCTGTTTGAACGGTCGATCTGGTGTGCGGTCGAACAAAAACGTATTCCAGTAGAGCCAGTTTTCTTTCTGCATCAACGCCCGCCACACGACGGAGCGCGGTGCATCAATCTCAATTTCGGCATAGAGGCTAGGCATGAAATTGCACGAGCAATAGTCGCATCTAAGAAAGCATAGTAGGCTAAAGGGTGCCGCCTCTTCAGTAATCCCTCCGAGCGCGATCGCATTGCTATGAGTCAAACTATTTACGAATTTTCCTTTCCCACCACCGTCCGGTTTGGGGCTGGGTCTCGCCATGAAATTCCCACTGCGTTGAAAGCAGCCGCAGTTCATCGTCCCTTGTTGGTGACAGACCAAGGTATTGCACCATTGCCCTTCTTGCAGGCCATGGTGGCAGCATTGCAGCAGGCTGGCCTGGACGTGGCTGTTTACAGTGGCGTGGTCGGTAATCCCGTGAAGTCACAGGTAACCGCAGGAGTAGAGGCGTTTCAGGCACACCAAGCTGATGCGATTGTGGCAGTCGGTGGTGGAGCGGCGATGGATGTGGCCAAAGCGATCGCCTTAATGGCACACCATCCTGGTGATCTGTTTGAGTACGAAGATGGCAAGCCCGATGCCCGACCGGTCGATCACGCCATCCCTTACTTGGTTGCCGTTCCCACCACCGCCGGCACAGGCAGCGAAGTGGGTCGCAGTACAGTCATCTCGGACGACGCCACCCATGCCAAAAAAATTATCTTCTCGCCTAGACTGCTGCCCCAAAAGGTCTTCGCTGACCCAGAACTTTTGCTAGGACTGCCGCCTAACGTCACAGCAGCGACGGGGATGGATGCCCTCACCCACTGCGTTGAGGCTTATCTGGCAAAAGGGTATCAGCCCCTCTGCGATGGCATCGCCCTAGAGGGGGTGCGGCTCGTGGCTCAAAACCTTGTACCCAGTGTGGAGCATGGTCAAAACCTGGAAGCTCGAACGGGGATGCTGGCGGCGGCGATGATGGGGGCGGTTGCCTTCCAGAAAGGACTGGGAGCCACTCATTCCTGCGCCCATGCCCTCTCGACGGTATACGACTTTCACCACGGTTTCGCCAATGCGTTGATGATTCCCTATGTGATGGAGTTTAACCGCGCAGTCGTGGCAGACAAGCTGCGGATGTTGGCGATCGCCGCTGCTGCCCCCGAACAGACTGCCGAAGGCTTTATCCAGTGGTTGGTGGACTTGAAGGCGAGGGTCGGCATCCCGGCAAAGCTCTCTCAGGTGGGCGTCACTCCAGACAAGTTGGAGGCGCTGGTAGCAGTGGCACTGGCTGATGGTTGTCACTCGTTGAACCCACGTACCTGCACCGCCGATGATCTACGCCACATCTATCTTGCTGCGCTGTAGCAGCGGGCAAATGTCTGGATTAACCGCCGCCAACAATGGTGACGACTTCGAGGCGATCGCCCTCCTTGACTTCGGTGGTTTCCCAAAACTGGCGGTGCAAAATCTCACCATTGTATTCTACGGCAACTAGGCGTGGGTTCAGTCCCAATTGCTCGAGCAGTTGGGGTAGAGCTGTGTGGGGGGGACACTGACGCTGCTCCCCATTCACTTGGAGGGTCACAAGTTTGAGAGATTCAGAAGGATTCATTGATTCAGAAACATGAGCAGTGACAATCTCTACCAACACGCACTGCGCGATGCCCCAGAAAACTACTGGAGCCAATGGATCCAAATTCCAGTCAGGTGTCTTCGCGCAGCTTGTCGAGAACGCTGCGGTCTTCCAGAGTGGATGTGTCGCCTGAAACTTCCTGACCAGCCGCTAGCGATCGCAACAACCGCCGCATAATCTTACCTGACCGCGTCTTGGGTAAGGCATCGCTAAAGTGAATTTCACCAGGACGGGCGATCGCCCCAATTTCGTTGACTACGTGCTGTTTCAGCTCCTTGACCAGTGCTTCGCTGGGGGAAGCCGTTTCTTCCAATGTGACAAAGGCCACAACCTCTTCGCCTTTTAGTTCATCAGGGCGACCCACGACCGCCGCCTCTGCCACTGCGGGGTGAGAAACCAAAGCCGACTCAATTTCCATCGTGCCCAGACGGTGACCAGACACACTAATCACGTCATCGACGCGACCCATGACCCAGTAGTAGCCGTCTTCATCGCGCCGTGCACCATCGCCTGTGAAATAGAAATACCGCCCGTTGACGGGGGGGATGTGTTCCCAATAGCTGCGTCGGAAGCGATCGGGGTCTCCGTAAACCGTCCGCAGCATGCTCGGCCAGGGGTGCTTTATCACCAGGTAGCCACCTTCGTTGGTCTGAACAGGATTGCCCTCCAGATCAACGACATCCGCTAGGATGCCAGGGAAAGGACGAGTCGCAGAACCAGGCTTGGTGGCGATCGCTCCCGGTAGGGGCGTAATCATAATGCCCCCCGTCTCTGTCTGCCACCACGTATCCACAATGGGGCACCGCTCACCGCCGATGACGCGGTAGTACCACATCCAGGCTTCTGGATTAATAGGCTCACCGACCGTTCCTAACAAACGCAGCGAGGAAAGGTCGTGGGCTTTGGGCAGGTGATCGCCCATCTTGATAAAGGCCCGAATGGCGGTGGGGGCAGTGTAGAAGATGGTCACCCCATACTTTTCGATCACCTCCCAGAAACAGCCTGGCTTCGAGGCGCGCGGTGCCCCTTCATACATCAGTACCGTTGCCCCGTTGGAGAGGGGACCGTAGACAATGTAGCTATGGCCAGTGATCCAGCCCACATCAGCGGTACACCAATAGACATCGGTGTCTTGCACATCAAACACCCACTTGGTGGTCATATGGGTGTAAAGGTTATAGCCCCCAGTAGTATGCACCACGCCTTTGGGTTTGCCCGTACTACCAGAGGTGTAGAGAATAAACAGCAGGTCTTCGCTGTCCATCGGCTCGGCCGGACAGTCCGCCGCTACGCTAGTGCGGCAGTCGTGCCACCAGTGGTCGCGTCCGGCTGCCATGGCAATCGGTTGCTGCGTCCGTTGAACGACAAGAACATTCTGTACCGTGGGGACGGCTCCATCCGCTAAGGCTTTGTCTACCTGCTCTTTGAGGGGAACGATCGCATCCTTTCGCCAGCCTCCATCGGCTGTGACGACTAGTTTTGCTTGGCCGTCGTTGAGGCGATCGCGCAAGGCTTCGGCACTGAACCCCCCAAACACAACCGTGTGGGCAGCCCCGATGCGGGCACAGGCAAGCATGGCGATCGCCGCTTCTGGGATCATGGGCATATAGATGCCAACCACGTCGCCCTTCTGGACTCCTAGTTGCTTCAGGACATTGGCAAACTGGCAGACTTCGCGGTGCAGTTGGGCATAGGTAAGGGTGCGCGAATCGCCCGGTTCCCCCTCCCAGATGAGGGCGGCTTTGTTCTTGCGCCAGGTACTGAGGTGGCGATCGAGGCAGTTATAGGAAATATTGAGCTTACCCCCCAGAAACCATTTGGCAAAGGGAGGTTGCCACTCTAGCACCGTGTGCCATTTCTCGAACCAGTGCAGTTCTTTGGTGGCGAGGTCTGCCCAAAACTTTTGGGGGTCTGCTTTGGCGTGTGCATAGAGTTGTTCATATTCTTCCAAACTCTTGATGTGGGCCTGTTGCGAGAAAGCAGCAGGAGGGTTGAACAGACGCTCTTCGTGCAGAACTGACTCGATGGTGGGGGAGGTCATAGAAAACGCCCTTAGCAATATCAATAACGATGTAGCGGTATCTAAGGTTACTTTACGGGGTTGTAGGAGCTTGTAGGCAGGATTTTAAGCTTCGTTAATTATTTCACGGGTATGGCACTACGCGCCTAGGTCAGGACAACGCGTTTTGTGGGAAACCTTGCGCCGCCGGGGGGGCACAAAACGCGTTTGACATCATGTAGTCTTACCTCTAGTCCTACCTCTAGATTTAGGCGCTGGTCAGCGAAGTTGCCCTGGCCCGAAACCCCGCTTGGTTGAGGGCAACCACTGTTGCCTGGTAGTCTTGCACGCGGAACTGTGCGCCAAGCCGCACTAGCTCTCGCCGATATTGGTTGGTAATCACCGCAACAACGGGCACCTTGCATTGATCGTCGTTGCCGCGGTGTTCCAGCAATACGGTGCGCAAATGGTGTTGCTGAGTGATGTCTGCAGCAACGTGGGGTTCTAGCTCGACCATCACCAGTTGCACCGCCTCGACTGGTTCGGCATCTTCAATGATGAGTTGCACCCGGTCATCGCGCCGATCAACCTTGCCCCAGACCATCAAGCGCGCATCCTGCGTCAGCATACTGCCAATCCGTTCGTAGGCTTTGGGGAAGACCACGGCCTCGGCCTGTCCCGTGAGGTCTTCGATTTGCAGAGAGGCCATGCGATCGCCCTTTTTCGTCATCCGTAGGGTCACCGTTGTGAGCATGGCGATCGCACTCACCATGCCATTGTCAGTCTGGTCTGCCAAGTCAGACAGGTTAATCGGGGCCAAGATCTGGGCCGCTTCCTGGACTCGCTTCAAGGGATGATCGGAGACGTAAAAACCAAGGAGTTCCTTCTCTAATTTGAGTCGTTCCTGAGGAGGATAGTCCTCAACTGGCGGAGCTTTGGGGACGGCATCGAAGCGACCTGCTGACTCGCCAACGCTAGGCGACTCAAGCATATCAAACAGGCTCCCCTGCCCGATCGCCTTGTCTTTTGCTTTGGATTGCGCCCACTCTAGGACCAGGCCCAGGTCTTCGTGCAACTGACGGCGATTGGTCTCCAGACAGTCGAGCGCTCCACACTGGATCAGCGATTCTAGGGCGCGACGGTTCACTAGGCGCGGGTCTACGCGACTGCATAGGTCGCCCAAAGACTTAAAGGGTCCCTCTTGTCGGGCCTGCAAAATATTCTCGATCGCCCCCATCCCCACATTTCGCACTGCCGACAGCCCAAACAGAATGCGGTTGCTCAATGGCGTAAAGTCCACCCCAGATCGGTTGATGTCGGGTGGCTCGACGGTAATCCCCATTGTGGCGCAGGTGGCAATGTACTTCTGCACCTTCTCCTGGTCGTCGCAGTTGGTGGTCAGCAGAGCCGCCATGTATTCGACCGGGTAGTTGGCCTTGAGGTAGGCGGTCTGGAAGGTAACATACCCGTAGGCCGTGGAGTGCGACTTGTTAAAGCAGTACTCGGCGAACTTCACCATGTCTTCCCAGAGCTTCTCGGCCACCTGTTTGGGAACGCCATTTTTTTCAGCACCGCCCACGAAGATCTCCTGGTGTTTCTGCATTTCAGCCGGCTTTTTCTTCCCCATGGCCCGCCGCAACAGGTCTGCTTGCCCCAGGGTATAGCCTGCCATGTCTTGGGCAATTTTCATGATTTGCTCTTGGTAGACCATGATGCCGTAGGTCTCCTTGAGGATTGGCTCCAGAATAGGGTGTTCGTATTCAATCTTTTCGCGCCCGTGCTTGCGGTTAATGAACTTGGGGATCAGTCCTGCATCGAGTGGCCCCGGACGGTAGAGAGCGAGTACGGAGGAGATGTCTTCCAGACCAGAGGGCTTGAGGTCGCGCACAATCTGCCGCATGCCGGAGGACTCTAACTGGAAAATGCCCTCTAGCCAGCCCTTGGCTAGCAGTTCGTAGGCCGCAGCGTTGTCCATCGCCAGGGCATCTACATCCAGTTTGGTGTGATGGGTCTTTTCAATCAGGTCTACGGTTCGCTGGATCATGGTGAGGTTCTTCAGCCCCAGGAAGTCCATCTTAAGCAGCCCCATGGCTTCGATGTCTTCCATAAAGTACTGGGTGATCACGGCGCCCTTATCGTTATATTGCAGCGGCACCACTTCATCCAGCGGCTCAGACGAGATCACGACGCCAGCAGCGTGGACGCCGTAGGTCTTATTCGTCCCCTCGATCCGCATTGCCATCTCGATCCAGCGGCGATAGGTAATCTCCGTGCCAGGGACTTTCTCGCCACTGTCGTACCTTTGCTTGAATTCGGGGGCGGGAGTGTCGTCGCTAATCATCACCTTCAGCTTGGTGGGTTTGCCGCGCACGACCGGAATCAGCTTGGCCATCTTGTCGGACTCACTGTAGGGAATGTCCAACACGCGGGCCACGTCCTTCAGCACTGCCTTAGAGGTCATGCGGTTGAAGGTGATGATCTGGGCCACGTAGTCCTTGCCGTATTTCTCGGTGACGTACTGGATGACTTCATCGCGGCGATCGATGCAGAAATCAGTGTCGATATCGGGCATCGACTTCCGTTCGGGGTTGAGGAACCGCTCGAACAACAGGCCATGGTGTACTGGATCAATATTGGTGATCCGCATACAGTAGGCGACTAGCGATCCGGCGGCTGACCCCCGCCCTGGACCCACGGGGATATTGTGGTCGCGGGCGAATTTGATGTAGTCCCACACTACGAGGAAGTAGGTGGAGAAGCCCATCTGGTGAATGATGCTAAGTTCGTATTCGAGGCGTTCGCGGTAGGGTTGGGGCACCACTTCCAGACTGCTGCACTTGAGGCGATCGCACAGTCCTTGTCGGGCAATTTCCGTCACGTAGCTCTCTGCCGTGTGCCCCGCAGGAATTGGGTATTGGGGCAGCCGGGGTTCCCCTAGGATTTTATACTCTTCGACCTTCTCGGCGACTTCCAAGGTGTTGGCGATCGCCTGTTCCACCACCTCCGGCTCTAGGTGATCGCGGAATAGCCGCCGCATCTCCTCCGCCGACTTGAGGTATTCCGTGCCAGTGTAGCGCAGCCGCTTCTCTTCTGTAATCGACTTGCCCGTCTGGATGCACAGCAGGGCATCGTGGGCTTCCACATCGAAGCAAGAGATGTAGTGAGAATCGTTCGTGCAGACAATTTTGATGTCAAGTTCTTGGGCAATACGGACGATCTCCGGGTTAACCACCCGTTCCTCTGGCAGCCCGTGGTCCTGGATCTCTAGATAGTAGTCGTCGCCAAAGACGCCTTTGTACCACTCAGCAACACGCCGCGCCACCTCTGGCCGGCCCTGCAAAATCGCCTGGGGAATTTCGCCCCCCAGACAGGCACTCGTGACAATCAGTCCTTCTTTGTATTGCTCTAACAGGTCTTTGTTAATGCAGGGACGGGCAAAAATTCCCTTGCCCTGCACCCCCTTGAGTTGGGAGATCGTCGTCAGTTTGACCAGGTTTTTGTAGCCCTGAGTATTTTTCGCCAGCACCACCTGGTGATATTTGGGACGGCGCTCCTGCTTCGTGATGTCACCGTTGATAATGTACATCTCGTTGCCGATGATCGGCTTCACCTGTCCGTTGGCCTTGCACACCTTGAGCAACTCAATCGCCCCATACATGACGCCGTGGTCAGTCAGGGCGATCGCAGGCATCCCCAACTCTGCCGCTCGGTTGACCAACTGGTCTAACTGGCTGGCACCATCAAGCAAGCTGTAGTCACTGTGGATATGCAGACCAACAAAAGACATAGGGGATGAATTCGCACCAGAACGACCATTAGCGTAACCGATCTTGCCTACTATATCTAGGCGATCGCATGCAATCTCTTACAATTTTTACCCTAAATGTAGAAACATGCCCAAAGGGAAGTGGGGGTTTACCTGGGGCCAGCATGTAGAGCGTTGCGCTCTACGCCCTCCGTTAGTCGATGCCCCACTGGAGATGAATGCCTAGGACAGAAGGCTGCTATCACCGACCTATCCCCGACTGTGAATTTGACATCCCCTGCTTGGAACAATGCATGCCCTGCTCAACCGTGATTTTGGTCGGCCACAATTGCTGAACGACCGGGCACTGCCTGCAAATACCCTCCAAATAACTAGTAGCAGGGAAAAATCCCCAAATAATAGTACGAATTTTTAGTACCAATGTATCAAAAAAAGTCCCCTTTTAGGGATGGCAGCGATTCTCGTTTTGGACTGCTAGTGGGGGTTTAGCCCGCCACGGGTGAGTAAACCTCCACTTCTCATTTGCCGACGGAGAATTGCTGCATTTGCAGTGATGGTTGATTGATAGTTGATTGATGGTTGTCAGCGTGTCATTTCTGAAATTTACATAATGTAATAAACTGCAAGCAGACAAAGGCCGGCGGTGTGGGGGCGTGTTGCGAGCAGCAGAATGCTGGGATTTCTAAAATTTTTGTCATCAACCACTACCGAGTCTTTGCTTAAGATTGAGGCGATTGAGGCCTTTTGACTCTTTATGCATTGCTTCTATCCAGTCAAGCAGGAGAACGATCCATGCGTCCCTTGAGGTTGTCTGTGAGCCGCGATCGCCATTCGGGTCTTGTGCTTAGCCAGATCGGTCTAGTGGGGACGCTGTTGCTGGCGGGCGGTTGTCAGGTGATTTCCCCCAGCGAAGCGCAGACCGAGTCGCGTCCTGCTGCTCGCCGACCGACGGCTGTGGAAGTGGCGATCGCGCGCTCAGGGTCACTCCGGGAAGCCCCAGAGTATACCGGCACAACACTCCCCTATCGATCGGTGTCGTTGCGGTCGCAGGTAGAAGGCCGGGTGTTGAGTCTAGCGGTGGATGTGGGCGATCGCGTTCAACGAGGGCAAGTCTTGGCACGGTTAGATGACCGGTTGCTGACGGCAGGTGTGGTGGCCGCCGAGGCCGAAGTTGCCGCCCGCCAGTCGGAGGTCTTGAGCCTCCAAGCCGAGGTGGAAGAGGCCCAAGCCGCTGTGGAGCGGGTGCGGCTTGAGTTGCAGCAAGCCCAGGCCGATGCCGAACGGCTCGAACAGTTGTTTCGAGATGGGGCGATCGCTGCCCAATCGGTGGAAACAGCCCGCACCCGCGTTAAGACCACCCAACAACTGCTGCGATCGGCTCAACAGCAAATCCGCACCCGGCAGCAGGCTGTCGCTGCGGCCCAACGTCGGATTGTCGTCCAACAGGCGCTCGTGGATCAGAACCAGGAGCGGCAGTCCTTAACAGTGCTGCGATCGCCCCTGAGTGGCACCGTGCTGGAGCGGACCACTGAACCTGGAAATCTGGCGCAACCCGGCAGCGAACTCCTGAAACTAGGGGACTTTAGCCAGGTCAAGGTGAATGTCCAGGTGTCTGAACTTGACTTGGCTGCCCTCCAAGTCGGCCAAGTGGCTACCGTCCAGCTCGATGCCTTTCCGGGAGAAACCCTGGTCGGACGGGTCACTCGCATCGCTCCCGCTGCCGACCCCACTGCCCGCCTCATCCCGGTTGAAGTCACCCTCCCCAACCCCAGCGGTCGCATCGGCAGTGGATTGCTGGCCAGAGTCCGCTTCCAGCAACAGACTGCTGCTCGCGTCATCGTCCCCGAAACAGCGCTCCAGGTAGACGCTGCCCGCCCAGACCACAAGGGGCCACCCCCCACGACCGCCACGGTTTTTGTGGTCAATCGCAACAGCGAGCCGCCAACGGTCGCTGCTCGCACGGTGCAACTGGGCGATCGCGCCGATGGTAAGGTTGAGATTCGCGCTGGCCTTGACCCCGGAGAACCCATTGTGGTTCGTGGCGGTGATGCCCTGAAAGCAGGCGATCCCGTCCGCCTCAGCATCCTGTCTGAAACGCAATGAGGCGGCTGAACAGGGCGATTTTGCAGGCTAGATTTCTAGGTTTTGGGTTTTGACGGGTGCGATCGCGCCGCCCTCCTGTCCATGGTTCGCTCTTCCTCACCCTTTCACTCCCTCACCCTCATGTCTCCTCCAACCCCGTCCGGCTTTAGCATCAGTCGCCTTGCCATCCGCCGCCACATCGGCACCCTCATGCTGACCTTGGCTCTTGTTGTGGTCGGTGTTTTTTCCCTGCTGAACCTCCAGGTAGACCTGCTGCCTGCTATTACCTATCCCCGCATCGGGGTGCGGCTGAGCGCCCCTGGCGTTTCTCCGGAAGTGGCCATGAACGAGATCACGAAGCCCCTGGAAGAGGCTCTTTCTGCCACTGAGGGCGTTGTGCAACTCTACTCCCTGACCCGCGAAGGCCAGGTTAGCCTGGACTTGTTCTTCGAGCCCGGTGGCGATATTGACCAGGCATTGAATGAGGCAACTGCGGCCTTCAACCGCGCCCAAGGTAACTTACCTGCGATCGTGCAAGCTCCCCGCCTATTTAAGCTGGATCCCTCTCAGCAACCGATCTATGAGCTGGCGCTCACCTCAGATCAGCGCCGTCCAGTTGACCTGCGCATTTTTGGGGATGAAGAGTTAGCGCGGGAGTTGAACGTGATTCCAGGAGTGGCAGCAGTGGATGTGACGGGCGGCGTGCAGGAAGAAGTGCGCGTGACGCTGGATATGAATCGTCTGCAGGCATTGGGGGTGGGTCTGCGGGATGTGTTGACCGAGCTGCGAGCAGCCAACCAGGATGTGTCGGGAGGTCGCCTCCTTAGCCCGACTGCGGAGCCACTGACGCGGGCGATTGGGCGGTTTCGGGGGATTGACGAAATGGAGACGCTGTCGTTTACGCCAGCCGCCGGTGGCAGCAGTCCAGCGGCAGAGCGGCGGGTGTTTCTGCGCGACGTTGCTACTGTTACCGAGGACACGAAAGCGCAGCGAATTTATGTGTCCTTAAATGGTCAGCCTGCTGTCAAGGTCAGCATTCTAAAACAGCCCGACGCCAACACTGTCGAGGTGGTGCGGGCGGTCAAACGCCGTATCGAAGCGTTGCAACAAAATGGCACCATTCCTGCCGACCTGCAATTGATTCCGACGTTGGATGAATCAGTATTTATCAACAATTCGCTCAATACCCTGACCGAAGCAGCCCTCTGGGGGGCGGGGCTGGCTATGCTAGCCGTCTTGATCTTTGTGGGGTCCCTGCGCCAGACCTTCATCATCGGCCTGACGATTCCCCTCTGTCTGTTGGCCGCAGCGATCGCCATGGCGCTGAGTGGCTTTTCCCTCAATGTTTTCAGCCTTGCCGGACTGGCCATCAGCATTGGTCAGGCGGTAGATACTTCAATTGTGATCCTAGAGAATGTGGCCAAACGCTCTGCTGCGGCTCAGCAACTGACTACCGCTCAATATGGCGATCGCATGATGGGATCGATCGCCCTTGTAGAGGAGAGCGCCGGCGAAATGGAATCTTCTCTGATTGCCGCAACTGGGACGAACCTAGTTGCGGTGCTGCCCTTTGTGATGGTCGGCGGTTTTGTTGCCCTGTTGTTTAATGAACTGATCCTCACCATCTGTTTTGCAGTGGGGGCCTCGCTGATTGTGGCGATCACCATTGTTCCCATGCTGGCCTCGCGGCTGCTGCTGGTCCGGCGGTCGAGTGGTCTTAGCCGCACCTGGTTGATCCGTGGGTTCCAGCAACGATTTGACGGCATGACGCAAGCCTACGCCCGTCTGTTGGAACAGGTGGTGCGACGGCGCGGCTGGGTCGTGGCGATCGCCCTGATTGTTCTGGGGGGCAGCAGTTGGTGGATGGTGGGCCAGTTGCCGCAGGAAATTCTTCCCCGCATCAACACCGGACAGGCTCGGCTGATTGCCCAGTTTCCTCCTGGTACGCCGCTCGAGAACAATCGCAAAGTGATGGAGGCTGCCGACCAAATTCTGCGCGACCAGCCCGAAACCGAGTACACCTTTACAACCGCAGGGGGATTCCTGTTTGGCAGCAACACCATTGAAAACCCTCTACGCGGTTCCAGCAGCATCACCCTAAAACCAGGCAGCGATGTGGAAGCCTACGTGGAGCGGGTCAGTCGGGAATTGAGTCGGCTGAACTTGGTTGAAGCCCGCCTCAGAGTTGTTCCCGGAGAAGTGCGCGGCCTCCAGACCAGTAATTCTCCCATTCGAGGCGGGGCGGATATTGACCTGATTTTTCAAGGCGACAACGAGCAGGACCTAAACCAGGCTGGACGGCAGATCCTGAAGGCATTAGAAGAGCAGGCAACGCTGGCCCGCTACCGTCCTGATGGCGATCGCCGCCAACCCGAAGTCCAGATCCGGCTCGACCCAGTCCGCGCTGCTCAACTGGGGATTACTATTGAGAATTTGGGGGAAACGCTGGAAACCGCCATCCAGGGTAGTGTCCCCACCCAGTTGCAGAGGGGCGATCGCCTGGTGGATGTGCGCGTTGAGTTGGACGACGCCCAGATGCAAACACCTTCCCAACTGGCTCGCCTGCCGCTGTTTACCGAAAACAATCAGTTGGTGCGATTGGGGAATGTGGCTCGCATTGAAATGGGCGAAGCCCCCGGTGAAATTCAACGGATTAACCAGCGACGAGTCTTTTTGATTGCTGGGAACCTGAATGAGGGCGCCAGTTTGGGCGCAGCCCTGGCAGAAGCCGATCGCATCCTGGCCTCCCTTGACCTGCCCGCAGGAGTCACCCGCCTCCCCAGTGCTGCCGCCCAGAGCAATCAGCAGATTCAATTGGCCTTGCCCAGTTTGGGAGGACTGGCTGCCTTCCTCGTGTTTGTCGTCATGGCAGTGCAGTATAACTCCCTGATCGACCCGCTAGTGATTATGGGCACCCTGCCCCTGGCCTTGACAGGCGGAATTTGGGGACTCTACGTCACCCGGACGGCAGTGGGGGCCACTGTGATTGTGGGAGCGGTCTTGCTGGTGGGGATTGTGGTCAACAACGCTATCATCATGGTGGAAACGGCGAATCAGATGCGCGCACGCGACGGAGGCGATCGCCGAGTTGCCATTCTCAAAGCTGCCCCCCAGCGCCTCCGCCCAATCTTGATGACAACCATAACGACGGTTTTGGGCATGTTTCCCCTCGCTTTGGGTTTAGGAGAAGGCAGCGAATTTTTGCAGCCCCTAGGGATCGTCGTCTTTGCAGGGATGTCGGTCGCGACGTTGCTCACCCTGTTTCTGATTCCCTGCTTCTACTTGCTGCTGCATGATTGGAGCGCTGGCGGAGCGTCTCCTTTAGAGAATCATCCCTCCTCTCGCGACACGGCAACCCAAGACGCTGCAACCTTCGAGCCAGTTCCCCTACCGGCCACCGACCCCGGCGATCGCCCCTCGTTCAAACCTTGAGATCTGGCGCTACACACTCATGATGTCAAAAGCATTGTGTGGGGAACTCCGCGGCGCGGAGTTCCCCACACAATGCTTTGTTCTAACCTATGGGTATAGCGCTATAACGGTTGAATGGTTTCAACGTGCAAGACCCGTTGACTGAATACAGGCTCTAACCCCCGTTCCATCCACCGTCCTTACCTCACCGTCGCTTCGAGAAAAACCAGCGGATAAACAGCTTTTCCATCTCAATCCAGACAAACAGCAACGTGCTAAAGCCGATACAAACGGCGAGTTCCATGCCAGTGAGCCAGTGAGTCCCCAAGAAGTCACGCAGGGCCGGCACATAGATGAGCGCCAGTTGCAACGCTGAGGTTAAAACTACCGCAGCAATCAGGTAGGGATTCGAGCGGGGATTGAGTTCTGCGGTCAGGCGGGTATTTGAGCGGCAGGCCAGGGCGTGGCCCATCTGGGCCAAACAGAGGGTAGTGAAGAGCATCGTTTTCCAGCGTTCTGGGTCTGCGTCTGTAACCGTATCCCATTGGGTTGTCCACTGGTAGGAGATGACCATGCAGGCCGTTGCAATGATTGCGAGCACAATCCCAATGCGGATCAGATACAGACCCAACCCACGGGCGAAGATGCTTTCACCAGGACTATGGGGAGCGCGGTTCATGACATTGGGTTCCGCAGGTTCTACCGCTAGGGCCAGGGCAGGCAGACCATCGGTGACCAGGTTCATCCAGAGAATTTGCAGGGGCGTTAGGGGAACTCCACCAGCGACGAGCAGAGGGGAGGAGGCGATTGTCAGCACTTCCCCGATGTTAGACCCCAAGATGTATTTGATGAAACGGCGGATGTTGTTGTAGACGACTCGGCCTTCTTCGATGGCAGCAACAATGGTTGCAAAGTTATCGTCCAGCAGCACCATATCACTGGCCTCTTTGCTCACATCGGTACCTGTGATCCCCATGGCAATTCCGATGTCTGCCTGCTTGAGGGCGGGCGCATCGTTCACTCCATCGCCGGTCATGGCGCAGATCTTACCCCGTCGCTGGAGGGCCTGCACAATCCGCAATTTATGTTCGGGAGTGACGCGAGCGTAGATGCTAACGCGATCGACAATCTGCTCTAGATCCTGCTGGCTAACCTTTTCCAGGTCGCGTCCGGTGATCACCTCGTCGCCTGCGTAGGCAATTCCCAGGTCTTCGGCGATCGCCTTTGCTGTCAAGTGGTGGTCTCCCGTCGTCATAACTGGACGAATTCCGGCAGAGCGGCAGCGGGCCACCGCCTCGCGGACTTCGGGGCGGGGGGCATCCAGCATATCAATCAGCCCCAGCCAGACCATGTCCTGTTCGACTTGGTCATCTCCTTCAGCAGGGACGATGTTCAGCGGTCGGTAGGCAAAGCCCAGTACCCGCAATCCCCTCCCCGCCAGTTGATTGTTGTGTTCCAGAATGGCTTGGCGGTGTTGCTCTGTCAGGGGTTGGGGAGAGTTGCCCACAAGCACTTGGTGACAGCGCTCTAGCAGCAGTTCTGAGGAGCCTTTGCAGAATAGCCAGTAGGGAGAAGACGGTGCCTCTGGAGTCCCCAAAAACTCTCGCATCACCCCTGTGTCATCCTGCACCACCACGCTCATCCGTTTGCGCTCAGAGGAAAAGGGAATTTCAGCAACGCGAGGCAGTTTGTAGGACAGTTGACCACGATCGATACCAGCCTTGCCTGCTAGAACCACCAGTGCGCCCTCGGTGGGATCGCCCAGGATGGCCCACTCGCCATTTTCTTTCTGCAACACTGAGTCATTACACAGGGCGCTGGCCACTAGGAGCACCCGCACTTCAGGACTCTGTTTGGGATCGAAGGGTTGATTGTCTTTGAAAAATTCGCCTTCGGGGATGTAGCCCATCCCCGTCACCTGCACTGGGCCAGAGATGGGGTGAACAGCTTGCACCACCATCTTGTTCTGGGTCAGGGTGCCGGTCTTGTCAGAACAAATCGTGGTGACAGAACCAAGGGTCTCCACTGCTGGTAACTTGCGGATCAGAGCGTGGCGGCGCACCATACGTTGAGTCCCGATCGCCAAGGTCACTGTGATCACCGCGGGCAGCCCTTCCGGGATGACCGCCACCGCCATACTGAGCGAGACTTCCAGCAATTCCCGAAACGCGGGCAGCCCCAGGACTAGTAGCCCCACCCCTACAACGAGTGCTACTAGGGAGAGTGCTCCCGTGACCAGCGCTTTGCTGAGTTGATCCATCCGCTGTTGCAGGGGAGTTGGCTCCGTTTCAATGGATTGCAGCATCGTGGCAATTTTACCCAACTCGGTCTTCATACCCGTGTTGGTGACGAGTACGGTTCCCCGGCCCTGCACCACTTCGGTGCCTTGGTAGACCAAGTTGAGGCGATCGCCCAAAGGCGTGTTTTCCTTGAGATCAATCTGAACACACTTGCTGACGGGTTGCGCCTCTCCCGTCAGGGCAGACTCCCGCACTTGCAGATTCGCTTCCTCCAGCAACCGACCATCGGCAGAGATCTGCACCCCCGCCTCTAGCAACATAATGTCTCCCGGCACCAGTTCTTTGGAGTTGATTTCTAGGGTCTTGCCGTCGCGGAGGACGCGCACCCTCGGCGAGGCCATGTTTTTCAGGGCTGCCAGGGCTTTTTCGGCGCGGCTCTCCTGCACATAGCCCAACAGACCGTTGAGGAAGACGATCGCCAGAATTGCAGCGGTGTCTTTGAAGGGAATGTCATTGGTTTTCACATGCCCCGATCGCAGATCTAGAAAATCCATCACGCCAGAAATGATTGCCACGGCAATCAGCATGATCAGCATGATGTTCTTAAACTGATCCAGCAGAATCGTCCACCAGGTGCGGCCTCCCGTCTCTTTAATCTCGTTGGGGCCAAACTGTGCCTGACGGTCGGCGACCTGTTGGGCGGTTAAACCCAATTGGCGATCGCTCTGTAACTGCTGGAGTGACTCATCTGCCGTGAGGGTATGCCAAGCAGTCTGGGGGCCAGCGTGAGTTAGGGGTGTGGAGAGGGCCATGGCATCAGTTCACCCGATTACAACAGTCAGGAATCTCAGAAATGACTTAAAAATCATATAGACTTCCAGCATGAATCCTGGTTTGAGGGCTTGCGTGGTTGCGCGGTAACGCTGCGGGATCATGCAAGCGGCGAGTCTCAGTCGGCAAGTCTGAATCATCAAAACCCACCAACACGGCCTGGAGTTACGGTTCCCTAGTACGTGAAGTGCTAAGGAACTGGCGTAGCATGAAACAGATGCGCATCGTTATTCGCAGAACCTATAGGACGTTATTCGCAGAACCTATAGGATGTATGAGCGTCAGCGCACCGATCCAAGTCTTGGGGTGCGGTGCGTTACGGCAACACCCACCCCCCCTCACAACACGGGTTATTGGTACTTACCGACTGAATGAGCCGAAGCACTCCAGCAGCAGCATAGTTTGCAAGACTCCTAAGCCTCAATAATTCTATACTGGGGCTGAATTTGTGACACATCCCCAATGTCCATCTCTCCTCTTAGACAGAGACTCCTAATTACTGGAAGTAGTGGTTTTCTTGGCTGGCACCTCTACCAGGTTGCTCGAGCACAGGGCGGTCTGAACCGTGAGCAGATATTTGGAACACACCATACTCGCGCTCCTCATCCGCCAACTTGGCAAAGCACCGCGATTGACCTGACGGATTTCACCGCCCTCAAGGCACTGTTTGAGATCATCCAACCAACGGCTGTAATCCACACGGCGGCTCAGTCCAAACCTAACCTTTGCCAGACCGACCCGATCGCTTCCCACGCCATCAACGTCACTGCCTCGCTGAATTTGGCAGGACTATGCGCTGATGCCAACATTCCCCTGGTGTTTACCTCAACGGATCTGGTTTTCGATGGTCACGCTGCTCCCTACCGAGAGGATGATCCAGTGCATCCGCTGAGTCTTTACGGTGAACAAAAGGTGTTGGCGGAGGAGGGGATCTTGGAACGTCACCCCGCTGCTGCCATCTGTCGGATGCCATTGATGTTTGGTGTGGCCCCCACCGCCTCCAGTTTCCTGCAGGACTTTTTTCAGATGTGCGATCGCAGGCAGGTGCTGAAGCTATTTGTCGATGAGTTTCGTACCCCCGTCAATGGGTTCGATGCCGCCAAAGGACTCCTGTTGGCATTGGAGACTGGCTTCCAGGGACGGCTGCATTTGGGCGGCAAGGAACGCCTCTCGCGCTACGAGTTCGGTCGAGTCATTACTGAGGTATTTGGGCTAGACCAGTCCCTCATCCAACCAGCCCATCAGGCAGATGTCCCGATGCCTGCTCCCCGCCCTCCCGATGTTTCAATGGACAGTTCCCGGGCATTTGCCCTGGGGTATGCGCCGCAGGGAGTGCGGCAGGGTTTGGAAGAGGTGAAGGAGCGGGGTTAGAGGACTCCTTTAGAACTGGGGATGGCGTTGGCACGGCGGGGATCGATTTCGACAGCCATGCGGAGTGATCGCGCAAACGCTTTGAACGTGGCCTCAATAATATGATGCGAGTTGATGCCGTCTAGTTGACGCAGGTGCAGGGTCATCTGGGCGTGGTTGACGATGGCAACGAAGAACTCGCGGACGAGTTGAGTGTCGTAGGTGCCGACCCGCTGGGTCGGGATCTCTAGGCCGTAGGCGAGGTGGGGGCGACCCGAGAAATCAAGGGCAACCTGGATGAGCGCCTCATCGAGGGGCGCAAGAAAGTGACCGAAGCGGGTGATCCCTTTGCGATCGCCCAATGCCTGTGCCAGTGCCATGCCTAAGGTAATCCCCACATCTTCGTTGGTGTGGTGGTCGTCAATCTGAAGATCACCCACTGCCCGCACTTCCAAGTCGATCATGCCGTGGGAGGCAATCTGGTCCAACATATGATCCAGGAAAGGAATGCCTGTATTGGCGGTGCAACGTCCGGTGCCATCTAGGTTAAGCGAGACCTGGACATCTGTTTCCTTGGTTGTGCGGCTGACGGTGGCGATACGGGGGGGCAGTCCTAAGCTGGGAGCCGTGGGCACGGGCAGAACGTCGGCAATGGGGGAGCGGGGGTCACGAGTTTGCATAGGATGCGATCGCCATAAACTGTCGTTTCTTTAGGTTACCCTGAATTCGATCACCGCTGTTTGCAGAGGGGTGCACACTGCACAACACCCCGCAAACAGCCATTTTTGGCAGTGAAGGCATTGCTTCTCCCAAAGCTGCATTGCACTGATGTTATGACGTTATACAGTTCTTGGTAATTCTTGGCAATTAGCGTTGTTGATCACCAAGACCTCGGAAGCATTGCGTTATGGCGCTACGCGCTCATGATGTCAAAAATATTTTGTGGGAACCCCCGCGTCGCGGGGGTTCCCACAAAATACTTGGTCCTAACCGATGCGTGTAGTGCGATAGATTCAGATCTTGCCGGTTCGGGAGAGGATAACCAGTGACGATGGCAACAACAATTTCGATGATGGGTTCTCTCGGCTTTTATGAAACGACTAGCGATCGAGGAAGCGCTCGATTAATCGGTACTCTCGCATCGTGGGAGCGAGGGTTGCGATCGCAATCTTTTCGAGAGATTTGTATCTTGAAACCTGGCTTTTCAGAGCAAATAAAGTTCTGCTGAAATTCACTTCTGCTGTTGTGTTATAAACTGAAATCCGTGATTCAATAGTCAGAATTATTGCTGCTTCAATCGTCTGAGGGGCACCCTACACCGCCCCCTGGAACGAAACTCACTCCTTACCACATTTACCCCTGAGGTCGCGATGGCGTTTTGGGAATTTTTGATTCAAAAAGATGGCGATCGCTCCTGGTTACCAATTGAGCCTCCCGGTGCAGAAATCTTGGAGGGGCGCTACCGTATTGTGGCGCGGGCTAGTCGAGTCAATACCTTAACTGAGATCCGCATCACCCATATTGCCACCCAGGAAGATCCCCCCAAGCGGCGCGTCCAAAAACGCCAAGGACAGACCAATCCCGAAGGGCTACTGGTCGTGATGCCCTACACGCAGTTGCAGCCCGGGGTGTGGGAGCTCCGGTGTAACAGCGACCTCATGGCAGACATGATGGGCGATAGCTGGCAGTACTCTGTTCAGCTTGAAGTCTTGCCCGTTGGTTCTGATCTAGACGATGACTGGGATGACGGCGAGGAGGATGCTTCTACCAGTCTGCCGTCCAAGACAGAAGTCGCCCCGGTGCGATTGCGCTTGGTCAAGGCAAGCAACAACCGCAAACCGGCAGCAGTTCCTACCCCAGAGCCACCGCCCAAGCAGGAGGTGGCCGCCACTGTTGAGCCTGCCCTGCCGCGGGAAGATTCCATTGCTGCCATTGCAACCGATCTCGCCGCTGCAGCAGATAGTGCGGCAGCGGCCCAACCGTCTGCGGATGCAGCCGCAGTTTTGCAAGAGTTGGCGACGGCAAGGGGAACGGCTCCGTCTGGCCAGGGTCAGTTGGAACCAGTGGCCTCAGAACCAATGCAGACGGGGACTGAGTGGATGACTCCAACGCCTGTGGAAGCCTCCGCACCAACGGCATTGCATCCCACTGAGACAGTGGACTTGCCCGCAGGGGAACACCCCTTGGGCCAACCCGTTGAGCAGCCTGTTTCACCGTCATCTCCCGACGCCTTGACTGCCATCAGTTCCTTTGCCGTGGCGGAGGCTGCCTCTCAACAAGTCGTCGATGAGGTGTTTCAGGCGCTCGATCTGGACAGCGAAGAGGTGACCCAGCCAGTGAACCGGGGCCGTGCCACTCCCCCCAATCCACTGGCTAACGCGGCGCCAGACCCAATTAGGCCGCTGCAACTGGTGCTCTCCCAAGACGCTTACGTGGCCCGTCGCGGGCAATCTCTCAACGTCGCTGGTCGAGTCGTAGGGATGCAGGGGGACGATCTGCCTGCCTCAGTGCTGCACCTATGTCTGCGGGATCCCCAGAGCGGTCAGGTTTTATTGGAGGAGTGGCAGGAGTTAGCGGGTGGACGGCTGCCCACACCGTTTGAAATTACCCTCAGGTTGCCTGCGACTCAAACCACTCGCCTGTTTGTCGGCGAGTTGAGTCTACAGGCAGACCAGTCGCCACACCTGCTGGCACATTTGGCCTTTACGGTCACTACTGATGTGGACGAACTGCTAGAGGCGATCGCCAACACCTTCAGCGAGCCACAAGCCATGACCGAAATCGTGGACCAACCCGCTGAAATCGACCTCTCCTTCCTGAACTTCCTCAGCGCCCCCAAGCCTGTCCTAGTGTTTACGCCTTCGAGTGGGCAGGTGCTGCCTCCCCAAATCCATGCGCCATCAGCACCGACCACGAAGCCGCGATCGCTCGACCTGCCCACCTTTAAGCCCTTACAGGAGAGTTCCTGGCCAAGCATGACGCCTGCTGCTGGCCCGCCCACCCCTACGGTTGAAGCGACGCCCCAGGCACTAGGCTCTGCTCCCCCTGAAGTCTGCCCTTCCAGGCCAACATCTCAGATCGCCGCAGAGGCCGTTGTCCAGCCGGAGGCACACCAGCCAGCACCAGCTAGTCCTGAAATGACGACTACTTCCACAGGCCCAGAGGCGATCGCTCCCGCCCTGCCTCCTGAGCCAGCCCCCGCTGTGCGCGAGTCTGAGGACATTCTGGCCGTCCGCCTCACCCAGCAGGAGGCCTCGCCTGTGCTTCCGCCGCCTCGCCCTGCCTCCCCGTCACTCCCAGAACTCGCGGACGAACCGTTGGACTGGGATGTGGCTCGGCTTGAGATGGAAGCCCCCCCAGTTCCCAGCCAACCCTTGGCAGCGCCCCCTTCTCCGGAAGACCTTGCCTTCCGCTCCCTCAACTTGAAGCACCGCTTCTGGCAGCGACTCAACTCCCTAGCCGCTGACCGGGAGTTGCCAACGCTGTTGAAGGAAGAGATGACTACCCTGGGGCTAGATATGCAGACGGCGGCTTCCCAAGAGGTCGTGGTCGAGGATGAACCGCCCCCCCCTCGCTGGAGTGCCGGCAAGTACCAGCCTTCGCAGCATCAATCCTCAGGCTACCAATCCTCACTGCAGAGCTTACGCGCTGAACCTGTGACCATTCCAGCCGATGAACCCATTCCAATGCCGCAATTGCAGGTAGCGCAGCCAGAACTCATAGCGGGCGATCGCATCCAGATTGGCGTCAAGCTGGCCCAGACAACCTCCCCCCTCTATGTCAAACTGTGGATGTATGATCCCCAAAATCAGGCGGTTGTGGAAGGCCCCCGCTGGTTGATGGACTTTTCCCCCACGGGGCTGGGCAACCTAGAAAGCTGGACACAACTAGAGGTGCCTCACGGTTGTCTGGAGGTGCAAATCGAGGCAATCGCCATTGAAATCGCCACACAACGGGAAAGCCACAAGACCTCACTGCCTCGGTCGGTCGTGCCGCCTGACCTCCCTGCCGTATCCTTCGATGAACTGGAGGGGCTGGGTTAAGGACTGGCCAAACCCCTAGCCCCACAAGCGCTACCCTGTCGTTTGGGCGGTGGCACTCAGATCCAGATGGGGGCTAAGTGTAGTCGTAACTAAGGTCAGTGCTGGTTAAGCAGGTTTTGGGGCATTGGGCCGGGCGCGGTGCCCCAAAGCCCTTGATGTTCCATGCGTGATGCGCATAGGTTAGGACTAAGCGTTTTGTGGGCGA
>DVEB01000080.1 GCA_015295905.1 Synechococcales cyanobacterium M55_K2018_004 | reverse complement strand
GGGTCACCGCGCCCGGCGCGGTGACCCAAAACCCGCTTAACCAGAACTGACGTTTAAGAGGTTCTCGGTAGACCCATCAACGCTGATCTATTGATCGATCTATGGCGCCACGCGCTCATGCTATCAAACGTGTTTGGTGGGAACCCCCGCTGCGTGGAGTTTCCCACAAAACGCGTTGTCTTCTTATCTATGCCTGTCGTGCGATGAGAATTGCTCTCTAAGAGCGGGGGGTGCAACTTCGCTCAACCCACCAGCGCTAGAATAGAGCCATTGTCAAATTGCCTGGACTGCTCATGACTTCTGCTGCCCCTGTAAAAACTGAGTACGAAGCCATTATTGGACTGGAGACCCATGTTCAACTGAGTACTGAAACGAAGATTTTTTCCAGTAGCTCGACTAAGTTTGGCGCTCCCCCCAACACCAACATCGACCCTGTCTGTATGGGAATGCCGGGGACACTGCCTGTGCTCAACCAGAAGGTGCTGGAATATGCGGTCAAGACGGGGTTGGCCCTGAACTGTCAGATTGCCCCCTACAGCAAGTTCGACCGCAAGCAATATTTCTATCCCGACCTGCCGAAGAACTACCAGATTTCCCAGTTTGACCTGCCCATCGCTACGGGGGGATGGCTGGAGATTGAACTGGTGGATAAGCAGGGTAATGCTACCCGCAAAAAGATTGGGATCACCCGTCTGCACATGGAAGAGGACGCAGGCAAGTTGGTTCACGCAGGGAGCGATCGCCTCTCTGGTTCGGCCTACTCGCTGGTGGACTACAACCGTGCCGGAGTGCCTCTCATAGAAATTGTGACTGAGCCAGATTTGCGCTCTGGGCAGGAAGCGGCGGAGTATGCCCAGGAGTTGCGCCGAATTGTGCGCTATCTGGGGGTGAGCGATGGCAACATGCAAGAGGGGTCGTTGCGGTGTGATGTCAACATCTCAGTGCGTCCGGTGGGCGGCGAGAAGTTTGGCACGAAGGTCGAAATCAAGAATATGAACTCGTTTAGCGCGATTCAGCGGGCGATCGAGTATGAGATTGAACGACAGATTGCGGCGATCGAGTCAGGGGAACGCATCGTGCAGGAAACTCGCCTCTGGGAAGAAGGCTCGCAGCGCACAATCAGTATGCGCACGAAGGAAGGTTCTAGTGATTATCGCTACTTCCCTGAGCCAGATCTGGGACCAATTGAAGTCTCCCAGGAACAACTGGCCCAATGGCGGAGCGAGTTGCCCGAACTCCCGGCCCAGAAGCGTCACCGCTATGAGAACGAGTTGGGACTGTCGGCCTACGATGCTCGCGTGTTGACGGACGATCGCGCCATGGCAGAATACTTCGAGGCGGCAGTTGCTGCTGGGGCACCTGCCAAGCAAGCAGCCAACTGGATCACCAGTGACATCACCGGATATCTGAACAAGGAAGGGAAATCCATTAGTGAGATTGCTCTTAAGCCCGAAGTCCTCGCAGAAATGATCGGCCTGATCGAAGCGAACACCATTAGCACCAAGATCGGGAAAGACATCCTGCCAGAACTGCTGGCGAAAGGGGGATCTGCCAAGGCACTGGTGGAAAGTAAGGGACTGATCCAGATCTCGGATGCAGGCGCGATCGAAGCAATCATCGATGAAGTGATTGCAGCAAACCCTGGTGAACTGGAGAAATATCGCAGCGGTAAGAAGAACCTGCTGGGCTTCTTTGTCGGCCAGGTGATGAAGAAGTCGGGCGGACGGGCAGACCCGAAGCTGACCAACCAATTGCTGCAAAAGAAACTGGAGAGTTAACCCCCCTCTCAGACAGCGGATGTTTGCCCCAATACTCGTAGCTTGGCTCCACATCGTTTCTTTATCGATGGTCGATTTCGCTTTGAAAAAACTTTGAATTAGGGGGTGACACCCCTCACCCCCAAAATGCAATAATGCGTTATGTAGATGCACCCTGATGGTAGGGCAACTAGTTCAGCATGGGCGATCGCTGCAATTTTCAGAGTGACACCCCTCACCCCCAAAATGCAATAATGCGTTACGTAGATGCACCCTGATGGTAGGGAGAGTCACGAATTTAGCTCTCCCTTTTTTATGGAGATTTTTATACTGTCAGATTTTAATAGGATGCAGGTTCAGCGAGGGATTTTTGGGAAGTAGGTGCTTTGCCGCCAGCTCAAATGGCGGTTATGAACGTGAATTCCGGATACGCTGAAACCCTTGATGTTCCGGGCGCAGCATACGGAAGATCAAGGGTTTTGGAGCGCTGCGCGGTGCCCCAAAACTCCTTTAACCCAAACTGAGGTGATTCAATTCACGGCAATGGGCGAGTACAATTCACGGCAATGGGCGATCGCTCCCTCTCTTCCTCCTCAGCATTGCTGGTCGCTTGGCGCATTCCGATCTGGCCAGCAAACCAGTAGAATTAATCTTTACAATGGAATTCGGTGTGGTTAGCGTGGGTGGTTTTCCCAGAGACAAACCTCCTCTGCTGGCAACAGACTTTCAGACCCCCAACCTCCAACCCCCAACCCCTAACTCCCATCACCTCGATTCCCATGTTTGAAGCCTTAGCCGATCGCCTGGAAGGAGCCTGGAAAAAGCTCCGTGGTCATGACAAAATTTCTGAGTCCAACATTCAGGATGCCCTACGTGAGGTGCGGCGTGCCCTGCTAGAGGCGGATGTTAATCTCCAGGTGGTGAAGGATTTCATTGCCAGCGTTCAGGAAAAGGCAATGGGGGCTGATGTCATTGCAGGAGTTCGCCCCGACCAGCAGTTCATCAAGATTGTCTACGACGAACTCGTAGAACTGATGGGTGAAACCAATGTCCCTCTGGCAGAAGCCAACGACCCGCCCACCATCGTGCTAATGGCAGGCTTGCAGGGAACGGGTAAAACGACTGCGACCGCAAAACTCGCGCTGCACCTGCGCAAACAGAACCGCAGCACCCTGTTGGTCGCAACAGACGTTTATCGTCCAGCCGCGATCGACCAGTTAATCACCCTTGGTAAGCAAATCAATGTCCCCGTCTTTGAGATGGGCACTGAGGCGAACCCTGTCGAAATTGCACGGGCTGGGGTCGCCAAAGCACGGGAAGACAAAATTGATACCGTGATCATAGACACGGCGGGCCGTCTGCAAATTGACCCGGCCATGATGGCGGAGTTAGCGCAGATTAAGGATACTGTGAAGCCACACGAAGTCTTGCTCGTCGTAGATGCAATGACGGGACAGGAAGCCGCTAACCTGACGCGCACCTTTCACGATGAGATTGGTATCACCGGAGCCATCCTGACCAAACTCGATGGCGACACTCGCGGCGGTGCTGCACTCTCCGTCCGGCAAATTTCAGGGCAGCCGATCAAGTTTGTCGGGGTGGGCGAAAAGGTAGAAGCACTCCAGCCCTTCTACCCGGATCGCATGGCTTCCAGAATTCTTGGCATGGGTGATGTACTCACCTTGGTGGAAAAGGCTCAGGAAGAAGTTGATATTGCCGAAGCCGAAAAGCTTCAGAAGAAGATTCTGGAGGCCCAGTTTGATTTCAATGACTTTCTCAAGCAGACTCGTCTGATGAAGGCAATGGGATCGCTCGGCGGCATCATGAAAATGATCCCTGGTCTGAACAAAATTTCCAGCGAGCAGCTTGAGCAGGGCGAAGCTCAACTGAAGCGGGCGGAGGCGATGATCAATTCGATGACGCTGGAGGAGCGCAAAAATCCCGACTTGTTGGCCAGCTCTCCTAGTCGGCGGCGGCGTATTGCCAAAGGTTCGGGGCATGACTTAAACGATGTCAGCAAGCTAGTGAGCGACTTCCAGAAGATGCGGACGTTGATGCAACAGATGGGCAAGGGACAATTTCCTGGCATGGGAATGCCAGGCATGGGTGGTTTAGGTGATATGTTTGGGGGCGGTGCGCCTGCAATGGGTGGCCCCGGACGAGGTGGCCCGCCTCCGGGATGGCGAGGGTATCAGGGCGGCGGTGGTCCACCCAAGAAAAAGAAGAAAGAAAAGAAGAAAAAAGGCTTCGGCTCTTTGTAAGCTGTTTTAACCTGTTCTCTTTCCAGGAAACACAGCTTCTGCGATGCAGAAGCTGTGTTTTTTTAGTCTTAACGTCAGTTCGGCTCACAGCGCTACGCGCTCGTGATGTCAAACGCGTTTTGTGGGAAACCTCGCACAGCAGAGTTTCCAACAAAACGCAAGGGTTTTGGGGTACCGCGCCGTACGTGGTGCCCCAAAACCCTTGATTTTCCGTGTTCACCGCACAACATCCCTCTCCCAACTTTGACCGAGGAATTTAGGGTGGGGGCAAACGTAACATACACCCCATCAATCCACCCAACCAATTTCCTCATTCGACAGTGTTGTTGGAGGAATGGTTGGAGTCACGGGGTGCTTCAACACCTTACGCAGTTCCATCTGTGTAGTCTGAGACTGGTGTGGCGGCACGGGGGCGGGGGCTATCCGTTGCGGGGTAGATTCAAGCAGTTGAAGAGGATCGGGTGGCATGGGCAGTGGTTTAGGCAGAGCAGCCTTTGAGGCGGCAGAGGGAGGGGCTTCAGGTGACTGCGGGTTTGCTGCCGTTGGTCCGTTGCTGACCAACTGCTGATTCAGTTCAGAAAGTTTCAGAATCACATTTCGCGCTTCTTCTAATTCTTTTTCCAGGAGTACAGATTTATCTTGTTTGGTCTGCAACTGTTGAGCGAGTTCACGCTGTTTCGTCAGTTCCGCTTGCAACATCTCGACTTGGTGTTGCAGGGTTTCTTCGCGTATCTTTGATTCAAGCAGCGTTGCTTTTAATTCAGCGATCGCCTCATCCAACTGTGCCTGGGTAGTTCCCTGCACTGTATTGTTTGAATTCGCGAGTTTATCAATTTTTGCATCAACTGGATTTGTGTCAGGTGTTTGGACAGGAGTCATCACAAGTTCTCCTTGAGGCGTGGAGGTTGAAGATGTTCGAGGAGTTCGAGAGCGCTTAGATGATTGGACGGATGGCTTTGGTTTTGACGATGATCGCTCACTTTGAAGACGTTGGGGGAGCGCAGCAGAGGGCGGCTCGGCAGACTGCGCAACTGCCCCAGCCTGCTGCTTCTTGGTTTGGGGCGATCGCTTAGCAGCGGTGGTCGTCTTAGCTGTTTCAGCGTTGCCAGCGGGAGATTTAGCCGCAGATGGTTTTTCCTCATCTGCTTCGTTGATTTCATTTGGGCCTTCCAAATCCAGCGATTTGTGTGCCTCTTCCCGTAGGAACTCTGCCAATCGTTTCTTTGCCATCACGTCCTCCAGTCCCGCTGAATTTCCTCAGCCACCCGACGATAATCTGCTTCTGCTTCTCTTGCATTCTTGCCGCGCCATTGTAGAATCGACAGCCCATCCAAGGCAGCTCGTTCGTGAGCTTTGTACGATCGCACAAACGCATTACAGGCAGGAATTCCCAATTCTAACAAGGTGTTCTGTGCTTCCAGCGCCTCGCCCAAACTACGTGGGTCTACCCGCGTCAACAAAACTCGGTAAGCCACCCCCGCAGGAATCACCGCCTGTTTGACCGTTTCAATCAGTGCGGCCAAGTCCATCGGGGCTGGGGGCGTGGGCAGCACTAAGTAATCTGCGGCAGGCACAACAACCGCTAGGGCATCCGACCCTAAGGCAGGGGGAGTATCTACCACAACCAGTGAGTAGCCTTTTACCTTTCGTAATCCACCTAGCAAAGCCGGATCGGTCTCTTGGGCCAAGTCGAAGCCGAGTTTTTTTTCACTGCGACGAAACCACCAAGTCGCCGACATTTGCGGATCAGAATCGACCAATAGCACCCGGTTCTGCTCTGCCAGACTGGCAGCCAGGTTAACAGCGGTTGTTGTTTTTCCGACCCCCCCTTTCCCATTTAAAACAACCAAAATCTTGGGAGAGTCGGTCGCTTGCTTCGCCAATGGAGTCCTCAATACAGTAGACAGGTCAATAACATGGCCTCTCGGCTTGAATATACCGCGTTCTGAGCCGAAAACTAAAGCTCGATAACCTAACTTGATGCTGGTTTACGCTCTTGTAATATCGCGAAGTCGGCAGACACATAAATTCAGGTCAGAATGACAGTCTAAATAACGTCAATTCTGATTAAGAGGGCTTTGGGGCACCACGCCGGACGCGGTGCCCCAAAGCCCTTGATGTTCTGTGCGCGTCACGCACGGAGAATCAAGGACTTCAACTGATCCGGAATTCACACTAAATAAACGGTTTAGATGAGAGGCACACGCAGTATACCTCTCATCCAAACCGTTATTCTGAAACTTAGCCCCCCTCACAGCATGTGCCAAACAAAAGGATAGCGGTAAGGTCGCTCAGTGTTCGTTGCGGCATGGACGATTGCCACAATCGGCATAATTAGGTTAACTAGCGCTAAAATGCCACCCAATACAAAGGCAACAGGAATCCCAATGATGGAGATAAATAGCAGAGCAACGATCGCGTAGCCAATCAGCAGGTTGATGTGAAAGTTCAGTGCTTCCTTGCTATTGCCCTGAACGATTGGGTCGTTGGAGAGCATCAGGATCATAATTGGAATGGCGATCGCCAGTACGGTTGCGTTGATAAAAATTGAGGCGTGGCTAACCACAGAGAGGACTTTGCGGGTCGTTAAGTCATCCATTGAGGGTTGAGGCAGGAGCGAGGGGACACGATCAACATCATCGTCACGGGTCGTAGGCAATACAAGCGACCACGACCTCTCTACCGATTCACGGCTGATGCTTAAAGATTCATCGTTAGCAACGCGAATTCCAGACAAGTCTCACACAATTTGAGGGGTTTTGGCCCACAGAACTGGTCGAAATTTCTCCAACTATAATTCAGTTATTCTTTGTCAGGACATTGTTTGTTGTGCTGACTTGAGTCGGCCCACTCTAGCGGCCACTCCAAACTCAAAGTTTGTGGCCCCCAACTGAACTAAAGCCAAGACATTCAAACTTCTATGACTGAGCAGCAATCTCTGGAGAATTCCGCTCCCAATTCCAACAGCGAATGCCAGCCTCAACCTCGTAACCCCCTCCGCCCCAATCCCTTCACGACCTACCGCGATCCCCAAACTGGACAGTGGATTGTGGTGAAGCGGGCGATCACCTAGGGACTTGCGTTTGATTAACGTGAATTCGAGATAAGCTAAAATTCTTGCTGTTCCGTGCGCGACGCGCACGGAACAGCAAGAATTTTGGGGCGCGGCGCCCCAAAACCCTCTTAACCCAAACTGACGTTGATTAGTGCAGTCGTGTGATGCAAAAAGCGTTTTACATCATGAGCACTTAGCACCATACTTAACGAAACGTGAATTTGGCATAAGGGAGTTTTCGGATACCGTGCAGTGTCCCAAAGCCCCCTTATGCCGAACTAGTTTTAGATTAGGAGGCTACACCAGCGATCGCTCTCCCCATCCGTCCGGCTGCCTTCGGCGCAGGTTCGCTAGGAGTCTGCATCAGGAACACCAGCAGTGGATTGCTCTGGAGTTCGCGGCGCAGCAAGCGGCGCAGTTCAGCTTCGAGAGTGGCCCGCAGGCTGGTCCAGTCTACGTCGATCTCGCCATCGCCAAAGGTATGCGTCACCTCTTTCCAGCGATCGCTCACCACAGTTTCCAGAGCTTGCGTCACTAACCGTTCCAGCTTGGCCTTCTCAACAGAAGTCACCACACCCCGCAGGTGGATTTCAGGTTTCGCGATCAGTTGTCCCTGCCAACCCACACTCGCAGCGATCGTGACAATGCCATCTCCGGCAAGCTGTTGGCGCTCCTTAAGGACTCGTTCATGCACCACTCCTGCGCGCGACGAATCCACCAGCTCAATGCCAGAAGGCACAGTCCCCGCCACGCTGATACTGTTTTTGGTGAGGGCAACCACATCGCCATTGTTGATAATCACCATATTTTCAGCAGGAATGCCCATGCTCTGGGCCGTCTCAGCATGCTTCACCAGCATCCGATGTTCTCCGTGAACGGGCAAGAAGAACTTGGGCTTGGTCAGCGCAAGCATCAATTTCTGGTCTTCCTGGGAGCCGTGACCAGAGACATGAATTCCCTTCTCCTTGCCGTAGATGACCTTCGCACCCTGCATCATGAGCTTGTCGATGGTGTTGACAACAGCGATCGTGTTGCCGGGAATCGGGTTTGCCGAGAAGATGACCGTATCCCCCTCACGGATCTGAATCTGACGATGCTCGCGGTTGGCAATGCGGGTGAGGGCAGACATCGGTTCGCCCTGGGACCCCGTAGTCAGCACCAGCAAGTCCTTGTCGGGGATTTTGTTGGCCATGTTTAGCGGCACAAACAGGTCATCCTGACACTTGATGTAACCCAGGTTGCGGGCATGGGCGATCAGGTTCAACATCGAGCGGCCCAACACTGTCACCAAGCGGTTATGCTTCTTCGCCAGTTCCAGAATCATGTTGATGCGGTGGACTGAGGAAGCAAAGGTGGTAACAAACACGCGGCCTTCAGCCTGACCAATGTAGCGATCGAGATTAGGGAAAACAGAACGCTCAGACGGTGTGTGACCAGGCACTTCAGCATTGGTCGAGTCACTGATCAGGCAGAGAACGCCCTTCTCGCCGTGTTCAGCCAGCCGTTGGATATCAAACGTCTCACCATCCACTGGGGTAAAGTCAAACTTGAAGTCACCCGTGTGAATGATCACACCAACCGGGGTGTGGATGGCAACACTGAAACTATCGGCGATCGAGTGGGTGTTGCGGATATACTCCACCAGGAAGTATTTGCCGATGCGAACCATGTCGCGCGGACGGACGGTGCGAAGTTCAGTACGGTCAGCCACCCCAGCTTCTTCGAGTTTGTCTTCCAGGAGTGCCATCGCCAAGCGAGGGCCATACATCACAGGGATGTCAAACTGCTTGAGGTGGAAGGCAATGCCCCCGATATGGTCTTCATGACCGTGGGTGACAATCATGCCTTTGATCTTCTCGCGATTTTCGCGTAGATAGGTGGTGTCGGGCAGGACGATGTTGACTCCATGCATTCCATCGGTAGGGAAGGCAAGTCCTGCATCCAGCAACACAATTTCGTCTTCGTATTCAAAGACGCAAGTGTTCTTACCAATTTCGTGCAGACCACCGAGGGGAATGATCTTAAGGGTCGGTTCGTTTTGACTCATGTAGGTTTTTTTCTGAGGTTAGGTGTTGAAAGTTGAAAAGGACTGTCTCAGAATCGGTGAACTTCAGTTGGGTTCAACGGTTCTGTGGGAGAGGGTCTCCTCCAGCCAGGCAATATTTGGTTGTCGGAAAACTTGTTGGTCGGATAACCAGTTTCAGCGTCGGCTATCCAGGCAGCAGGCCAAGCTCGGCCATCACAGGCTGCAACGCTTGCTCAACTTTTGAGAGGTCATCTTCGAGGGGAGGGCGAGTGCCTCCAACCTGCCAGCCTTGCATCCGCAGGGCGGCTTTGACAGGAATCGGGTTTGCGGTCACAAAGAGTGCTTTAAACAAAGGAAAGAGTTGAATATGGATTTGGGTTGCGGTTTGAGGTTGCCCCTGCTCGAACGCTTGGATCATTTGCTGGAGCTTGTCTCCCACTAGGTGACTAGCCACACTGACCACCCCCTGCGCTCCCACAGCCAGCATGGGCATGGTCAAAGAATCATCGCCAGAGTAGATGCAGAAATCAGAGGGGGCTGCCCGCCGAATTTGGCTCACCTGGTCGAGACTGCCACTGGCTTCCTTGACAGCCACAATGTTAGGAATTTCGGCCAACCGAGCAATAGTATCAGGAGCCATGTTTTGCCCCGTTCGTCCCGGAATGTTGTACAGGATCATCGGCAAGTCAGGGCTAGCTTCGGCGATCGCCCGGAAGTGCTGATACAAGCCTGCTTGGGGTGGCTTATTGTAGTAAGGGACAACTTGTAAAGAACCGTCTAACCCTAGTTTATCGGCTTTTTGAGTAGCAGCGATCGCCTCGTGGGTTGAGTTCGACCCTGTTCCAGCCACAATCTTAGCTTTCCCGGCAACTGCCTGCTGCACAACATGGAACAGCTCAAATTCTTCGTCCCAAGATAACGTTGGAGATTCGCCCGTGGTGCCGCAGACCACCAGCGTATCGGTGCCATGACTCACCAGATGGGAGGCCAGTTCTTCCGCGACCTTATAGTTTACGCCCCCTGATGCTTCATCAAACGGCGTCACCATGGCAGTTAGAACACGTCCAAAAATACTCACTCGCTCCTCACGGGGTAATTAGGGGTTGGGGACTCGGAGTTGGGGGTTGGAAAGTCTGGAAATACACAAATCATTTCACGGCCATAATGGCATCTCCTGACCCCAACCGGATCTCTGAGACTTAGGCTTTGCCAGCGATCGCCGCTGCTGTAGGACGAACCCAGCCTTTCTCAATCAACAGTTCGGCAATCTGCACCGCATTCAAGGCAGCACCCTTACGGATCTGGTCACCACAGAGCCAGAGTTCTAAACCATTGGGGTGAGATAGATCCTGGCGGATGCGCCCCACAAGCACCTCATCCCTACCCGTCGCATCGATGGGCATTGGGAAATAGTTCTTTTGCCAGTCCTCCACCAGTTTTACGCCCGGCGCTTGACTCAGAATCTCGCGCGCTTGCGCCACCGAGAAAGGACGCTCAAATTCTAGATTAATCGATTCTGAGTGCGCCCGCAGTACGGGAACCCGCACACAAGTTGCTGTAATCCGGATGCGATCGTCACCAAAAATCTTGCGCGTTTCGTTAACCATCTTCAACTCTTCCTCACAGTAACCGCTGTCTGTCAGGGGCGAGTTGTGGGGAAACAGGTTAAAGGCCAGCGGGTAGGGCAAAATCTCAGCCTTGGGCAGTTCCCCGTCTAGGATGGCACGGCTCTGCCGCTTGACTTCCTCCATCGCCCGCGCCCCAGCTCCACTAGCGGACTGATAGGTAGAAGCTACGATGCGTTGAACGGGCTGAACCCGGTGCAGGGGGTAGACCACTACGTTCATCAGAATTGTGGTGCAGTTGGGGTTGGCGATGATGCCTCGGTGCGTTGCAGCAGCGTCTGGGTTGACCTCTGGCACAACTAAAGGAACCTCCGGCACCATACGGAAGGCACTGGAGTTGTCGATCATCACCGCTCCAGCCTCAACAATCTTTGCAGCCCAGGCTTTTGAGGTGGAGCCACCCGCAGACGCCAGGACAATATCCATGCCGTCAAAGGAGCGATCGCCCACTACCTCAACAGGCACTTCCTCGCCCTTGAAACTCAGCTTCGCCCCAGCAGATCGGGGTGAGGCCAGCAATTTGAGGTCGGCCAGGGGGAAATTCCGTTCCTCTAGTAATTGCAACAACTCGGTGCCGACGGCTCCCGTCGCACCCAACACAGCAACTCGATAACTTTGGGGCAAGCTATTTTCCTCCAACAACAAACAAAAAGATAATTGAAATAATTGGATGTAGGAGTGTCTTGAAGAACTGACTCAGTTAGCAAAAAATCGAAGTGAGGGGGGATAATTCAATAAAACTTTGTTTGTCGTACCGGTTTGTCGTATGGGTTTACTTCTTTATCTGTCGTAGCTTTATCTGTCGTACAGGTTGGGATCTGTCGTACAGATTAAACAGCAACACGCTCAGAAACTTATCCAGAAGAGGCTCACCCTTAGGTCAAAGGCCAGAGCGATCGCTCGCAACATTACCAATTAGCAGCATTCCCAGCTATTTAATTACCAGCTATTTAATTAACGTTAAAAGCCTTAGACGTTCAAGCCCATAAGAGAGACCTGACCTTGCTCGAATTCACATGATAAAACTCCCACTGCCGAACCTGTACCCCCGCTGAGTGGGGTGGAAGCAACTGAGAATTTATACGAATGCTTTTCATCATAACGGAGTTTTGCATGAGGGGGCACTGGGTTCACGGAAAAAAAATTCCTTCGCTCAGTCAGTTCACCCGTTGGTGCTCCTAAACTTACAATGATTGGGTGAGTTGCGGGCGCAGCCCGCAACTCACCCAATCATTACACCCAACTATTGCTTGCATACTACTACCCACCCGTTTCCATTCCATACGACAATAGCTTGAGTGGATGCGTCGCTCAAGCAAAAAATTGTAAAGCGACTTTGAGGAAATCCTGAGGCTTTTCTGGGCTGATACTGACAGACGCGATATTGAAATGATAAGGCCTCTCGCTTGAGCAATTGTCTTTGACGATACTGCGGTCGCTCTCCTGAAACCTCGACTGTAGACCATCCCACAGCATTTCTAGACACGCTACTCAACCAGTGACACTATGACTCATGCCACTTACGCCGACGTGTTTCGCCCCACCAATCCAGGACGCTTCTGGCTCTACAACTTGGGGCTGATTCTCGGATTTTCTATCTTGATTGGACTGTCTGCACAAATCTCCATTCCACTTCCCTTTACCCCAGTGCCCATTACTGGGCAAACCCTGACGGTGCTGCTAGCCGGGGCAGTTTTGGGCAGTCGGCGCGGGGCGCTGGCCGTGCTGACCTACTTGGCTCAGGGCTTTGCTGGGCTGCCGGTCTTCGCGGGTGGCAAGTTTGGCCTTGCGACCCTGTTTGGTCCCACGGGTGGCTATTTGCTGGGGTTTGTTGTTGCTGCATTTGTCACGGGCTGGTTGGCCGAGCGCGGTTGGGATCGCAACTTCAAGACCAATGCGCTGGCAATGTTGGCAGGTAACGTTGTGATTTACCTGGTGGGTCTACCCTGGTTGGCAGTGTTTACTGGAGCCAATCAGGCGATCGCCCTTGGCCTCCTGCCCTTCATCCCTGGTGACCTGTTGAAGCTTGCCCTGGCAACGGCTCTACTGCCCATCGGCTGGCGATTGGTGCGATCGCCGCAACCACCTACTCAATAACGTAAATGCGGCATAGGCTGCACTCCCGCCGCTAGACGCCAGTCAGAAAATGGGCTGAAGAGCATCCCAGCAGCTAGGTGCCCCTATTCAAGTCATTAACAGGGTATCGGGCAGAATGCGATACCCTGCCAACAATGGCTCTCAGATTCCCATTAGGTCAGCACTTCTCATTTTGGACGTCTCGTGTGGTTTTGGCCCGCCTATGGCAGGCCAAAACCAGGCTAGGAGTGGGATGTTCGCACCCTAGGATGCGAACATCCCACTCCTAGCGTGCATACCTAGATTTTCGTACTAAGAATTGCGGCCATTGGGTGATGGTACGCTCCGCTCGCTTCAGGATCAGTTACTATAGCTAATTGCGGCATTGTCCATTTGTGACAGCCGGAAGACTTGTGCCAAGAGAACACCATGAAAGTTACCCAGGAAAAGCTCCCAGCCAGTCGTGTTGGACTGGAGATCGAAATTACGCCCGAAATGTCGCAGCAGGCTTACGAGAAGACTGTCGAGAACTATACTCGTAATGCCAACATTCCTGGGTTCCGCAAAGGCAAGGTGCCCCGGCAAATTGTGTTACAGCGGTTTGGTTCGCGCAACCTGAAGGCGATCGCACTGGAAGAGTTAATCGAAAACACCCTCAAGCAAGCAATCGAGCAGGAAAAAATCGACGCGCTCGGTAATTTTGAACTGAAATCGCCCTTCGAGGATCTGGTCAACCAGTTTGAACCCGGTTCTGCCATTACCTTCACAGCAGTCATTGACGTTCCCCCGGAAGCCAACTTAACCACTTACACTGGGCTGACCGTCCAAGCAGAAGAAGTGAAGTATGACCCCAGCAAAGTGGATGAAATGCTGGAAAACTACCGAGAACGCCGAGCCACACATGTTCCGGTGGAAGGTCGTCCTGCCCGAGAGAAAGACTTGGCAGTGGTAGACTTTAAGGGGGTGTTGGTAAAGGAAGACGCCAACTCTGACGAAGACCCCCAAGAAATTCCGGGTGGCAGTGCTCAAGACTTTGAAGTGGAGCTAGTGGAGGGCCGCTTCATTCCCGGCTTCATTGATGGCATCATTGGCATGAGTGTGGGCGAAACGAAGGAGGTTCACGTCACCTTCCCTGATCCCTACGTCCAGCCAGACTTAGCAGGCAAGCCCGCAATTTTCACGATTACGCTGAAGGAACTCAAGGAAAAGGAACTACCTGAGCTCGATGACGACTTTGCTCAGGAGATCAGTGAGTTCGAGACGATGGACGAACTCCGTAAGTCGCTCGAAGAACGCTTCCAGAAGGAAGCAGATGACAAGACGAGGGCCAACAAGGAAGAGGCTCTGCTCAACGAACTGGTCAAGCATCTAGACGTGGATCTGCCTGCCACACTGGTGAACCGCGAAGTCGATTACATGGTCACGCAGTTGGCGATGCAGTTCAGCAACCAAGGGGTAGACATCAAGAAGATGTTTACGGCAGAAATTGTGCAAGACCTGAAAGAGCGCTCTCGCCCGGAAGCGATTTCTCGCCTGAAGCGGACGATGGCACTGGGTGAGATCGCCAAGAAAGAAGGCATTAAGGTGGAGGAAGAGGCGATCGCCACGCGCTGTCAAGAAATTCTCACCGACTTAGAAGGCCAGGATATTGACCAGGCTCGTCTGCGCGAAGTCGTAGAGGAAGAACTGCTGAAGGAAGCCATCTTCGCCTGGTTGGAGAACCACAACACGATCGAGCTGGTTCCTGAGGGAACATTGACGCCGCAGGAAGACGCCGCAGCTGAGGTGGCCTCCACCGATGCTCCTGCCGAACTCCCCGCTGCTGATGCTCCCACCGTTGACATTCCTGCTGAAAAGCCCGCTGAAGAGACTGTCCCTCAGGGCACTGTTGCGGATGGGACTGTTGCTGAAGAGACTGTTGCGGCAGCCGCGCCCCCTGAGGCAGTGGAAGTGGTGACCGAACCCGTGGTTGAGGACAAAGCAGAAAAAACAGAGGCCAAGAGCACCCGCAAGAAAAAGACCGAATCTAAGCCTGAAGCGCCAACTGAACCGCCATCGGCAGAAGCGGTTACGGAAGCAGAGGCAAAGCCTGCTCGCAAGAAAACCACTAAAAAAACCACGAAGAAAGCGGATGCCTCAGAAGAAGAGTCATAATTTGTCACCTTTCCGGTCGTCCTGCAGTACAGTGATGAGTGTTCCAGATGCGCTCATCAATGGCAGGCCAGTGCTGGCAGATCATCACCAACAAAACAACGAGGAGAACACTGGAATTTCTTAGGAAATCTGTTGATCTGGGGCAGGGCGAATTTTCTTAGGGCATAATGGCGAGTAGAGAGTTAGCTGCTTCTGGCAAGATCTAGTTCAGCATTTCTAGACATTTCTGTTGTTCCGCTCTCGTTTGCTCCTATCAGACATTGCTTGTGTCAGGTTTCATCCCCAATATGTATTCATCCTCTGCTCCCAATTTCTCGATCCATAGCATTCGCCCAGTCGATCTTGCTGCGATCGCTCCTCATGCTGCTGGCCCTACCAGCATGATCCCCATGGTCGTTGAGCAGTCGGGGCGCGGTGAGCGTGCTTTCGACATTTACTCACGCCTGCTGCGGGAGCGCATCATCTTCCTGGGTACCCCCGTCACCGATGAAGTAGCAGATTCCATCGTGGCTCAACTCCTCTACTTGGATGCCGAAGAGCCAGAGAAAGACATTCAACTCTACATCAACTCACCAGGCGGCTCGGTGACTGCAGGGATGGCAATCTACGACACGATGCAGCAGGTTCGTCCGGATATTGTCACCATTTGCTATGGCTTGGCTGCTAGCATGGGCGCTTTCCTCCTGTCGGGAGGCACTAAGGGCAAGCGGATGTCGCTGCCCAGTTCTCGCATTATGATTCACCAGCCCCTTGGTGGTGCTCAGGGGCAAGCGGTGGATATTGAAATCCAGGCCAAGGAAATCCTGTATCATAAGTCCACCCTGAATCATTTGCTGGCTCAACATACGGGGCAACCGTTGGAGCGGATTGAAGCTGACACCGAGCGCGATTTCTTCATGTCCGCCGAGGAAGCGAAGAACTATGGTCTGATCGACCAGGTAATTACCCGCACTCCCGATGCTCCCGAGCTTGTCACCGCTAATCGTTAAGAGGCGACTATGTCAAAATACGACTCCCATCTTAAATGCTCATTCTGTGGTAAATCGCAGGAGCAGGTTCGCAAGCTAATTGCTGGGCCGGGTGTCTACATCTGCGATGAGTGTGTTGACCTCTGCAATGAAATTTTGGATGAGGAGTTGTTTGACTCCAGTTCCACTGTGCCCCAACCTTCACCCCGGCGGGAACAGCAGACCGAGAAGCGTCCCAGCCGCAGCGCGGGTATTTCTCTCAGCCAAATCCCCAAGCCCCGTGAGATCAAAAAGCACCTAGATGACCATGTCATTGGTCAAGATGAGGCCAAGAAAGTTCTTTCGGTTGCTGTCTACAACCATTACAAGCGCCTTAGCTTCGTACAAAACAAAGGCAGCAGTAAATCAGAAGACGCGGTTGAACTGCAAAAGTCCAACATTCTGCTGATTGGCCCCACGGGATGCGGTAAGACCTTGCTGGCCCAGACTTTGGCGGAAATGTTGGATGTGCCCTTCGCGGTTGCAGATGCCACTACCCTGACAGAGGCGGGCTACGTTGGGGAAGATGTGGAGAACATTTTGCTGCGTCTGTTACAGGTGGCCGACCTAGACGTGGAGGAAGCTCAACGCGGCATCATCTACATCGATGAGATCGATAAGATTGCTCGCAAGAGCGAGAATCCTTCAATTACTCGGGATGTCTCCGGTGAGGGGGTTCAGCAGGCGTTGCTGAAGATGTTGGAGGGGACGATCGCCAATGTACCACCCCAAGGCGGACGCAAGCACCCCTACCAGGACTGCATCCAGATTGACACCAGCAACATTCTGTTCATCTGCGGTGGAGCCTTTGTTGGGCTTGAGAAAATTGTTGAGCAGCGGATTGGCAAGAAGTCGATGGGCTTTATCCAGGCGGGTGAGAGTCAGCAAACCAAGGAAAAGCGGACCGCTGATGCCCTCAAGCACCTGGAACCCGACGACTTGGTGAAGTTTGGTATGATTCCAGAGTTCATTGGACGGGTGCCTGTGATTGCGGTGGTTGACCCCCTGGACGAGGATGCACTAGCGGAAATTCTCACCGAACCTCGCAATGCGTTGGTGAAGCAGTATCAGAAGTTGCTCAAGATGGACAATGTGCAGCTTGAGTTTCGTCCTGATGCGGTCAGGGCGATCGCCAAGGAAGCATATCGCCGTAAGACTGGAGCACGTGCCCTGCGGAGCATTGTTGAAGAACTGATGCTGGATGTGATGTATGAGTTACCCTCCCGTAAGGATGTGACTCGCTGCACCATCACACCAGAAATGGTGGAGAAGCGCTCAACTGCTGATCTGCTGATGCACCCATCTTCGTTGCCTAAACCTGAGTCTGCGTAGTCTTTTCAAGAGAAACCTCTTTTCAAGAGAAACATTGCCGTTCTCTTGAACACCGATTGCGATCGCGTTTCTCCAGGAGCACTGCCTGCCATGCCCTACCTTCCAGTTCGCGGAGTCAACCACTATTACGAGTGGATTACCGAAGCGGATGCTGAACCATCGGGGCAAAAGCCTGTCATGGTCTTGATTCATGGCTGGGCAGGTTCCGCCAGATATTGGGAGAGCACGGCTAGGGCAATCGCCCCCAATTTTGATTGTTTGCTCTACGACCTACGCGGGTTTGGGCGATCGCATCTACCCCGGCCTGTGCCCCCTGAAGTGAGGGCAATTGGCTATGAATTAGACACCTACGCCGACGATCTAGCGCTTTTGCTGGATACTCTTGGTCTCACGCAGGTTTGCCTAAACGCCCACTCGACTGGAGCCTCCATTGCAGCCTTTTTCCTGAATCGCTATAGTAACCGAGTTGAACGAGCCATCCTCACCTGTAATGGGATCTTTGAGTACGACGAAAAGGCCTTCCAGGCGTTCTACCGATTTGGCAAATACGTGGTCGACTTTCGTCCCTCCTGGTTAAGCAAGCTCCCGTTTGTCGACCGTTTGTTTATGGCCCGGTTTCTCCATCGCCCCATCCCTGCATCGGCGCGTCGGGAATTTCTAGAGGACTATTTGAGCGCAGACTATGAAGCGGCGTTAGGAACGGTTTACACAGCGGTGAGCAAACGGGCTGTTGAGGTTATGCCCCAAGAGTTTGCCAGGATTACTGTACCGACGCTGCTGATTTCAGGAGAGTTTGACAAAATTATTCCGGCGGCCCTGGGGAAAGCGGCGGCCCAACTCAACGCCCAAGTGCAGCATGTGGTGATTCCCCGAACGGGGCACTTCCCGATGCTGGAAGATCCCTCCACGTATTTGCAGGTGGTCAGTCAGTTTCTAGAGGTGTCTTCATCAAAATTCACGCTAGGATCGGGCAGGAGTTAAATGCAAGTCGTGAAGGAGTCTGGGTATGTTTCTTGATGAACTCACCCCCGTTGTCAAAGAATTAGCGGCTCAACCCCTTGCCTTCCTGGGGGGATTTTTTACTGGGTTATTTCATCTAAATCTCTCCGAAGACCCTGTCAAAAGCTGGTTAGACAAGCAGGCCGGTACTTCGTCAAATTATCCGCCCAACCCGTCGGGTGGCAACCACAACGGCAAGAGCAGTGGTCCCCAGTCTATCTCGATCGAATAGCGAACGAGCGATGGGGGAAATGTTGAGCGTTTCCCCCATTACCCATTGCCTTTGGAGTTTGGACTCAATGCCGCGAAACATCCTGACAGGCTTTCGGCGCCAGTTTTTTACCGTCAGTTCGAGTCGAGAGGGTTTTGGAACCTAGACAACCACAACTATACCGTTGCACTTTCGACAAGCTGGTTCTCCTGCCGCAAACAGGACTCGATAAAGAGATCGAGATCGCCGTTCATCACATCGTTAATTCCAGTGGTCTCAACACCAGTCCGCAGGTCTTTGACAAGCTGGTAAGGATGAAAGACATAGTTGCGGATCTGATTTCCCCAGGCCGCTTCCACCATATCGCCCCGGATATCGGCAATCTCCTTGGCTCGTTGCTCTTGGGCAATCACTAGGAGCTTTGCTTTCAATCGGGCTAGGGCTTTCTCTTTGTTTTGTAGTTGCGATCGCTCCTCTGTGCATCGCACCATGACTCCGGTAGGAATGTGGCGGATCTGCACCGCAGTTTCAACCTTATTGACATTCTGACCGCCCTTGCCGCCAGACCGGGTTGTGGTAATCTCCAAGTCCTTATCGGGGATGTCCAGTTCAACGGATTGGTCAAGAATCGGCATCACCTCTACTCCAGCAAAACTCGTCTGCCGCTTGCCATTTGCGTTGAAGGGCGAGATCCTGACCAAACGGTGGGTGCCCTTCTCAGTCTTGAGATAGCCGTAAGCGTAGCGCCCCTCAATCTCAAGGGTGGCCGATTTAATTCCTGCTTCGTCTCCTTCTGACAATTCTGCAAGGTGGACTTTGTAGCCGTGGGCCTCACCCCAGCGGGTATACATCCGCAGCAGCATTTCTGCCCAGTCTTGGGCGTCAGTCCCGCCGGCTCCGGCATTGATGGAAAGCACCGCCCCCCGTTCATCGTAGGGGCCAGACAGTAATTGCTGGAGTTCCCAGTGGTCTAGCTCTTTCCCTAAGTGAGCAAGATTCTCCTGGGCTTCCTGAAAAAGGGCTGTGTCGTTCTCAATCTCCAGCAGTTCAAGAATGGCGCGGGTGTCTTCCAATTTGGAGCGCCATGCTTCAAGCTGTTGCAGGTGCCCTTTCAGGTCATTAAGTTCTTGGAGCGATCGCTGTGCCGTAGCTTGGTCATCCCAGAATTCAGGTTGGGCAGCGACCTGTTCCAGATCTTGAATCTTGGCAGTCAGGGCGGGTAGGTCAAAGATAGTCCTGGGTTTTACCCAGGCGCTCAGATAACCCATCGACCTCGCGTTTGAGGTCTGTAATATCAATCATTGAAACTCTCCTAAACCAACAAACATTCCATTGCGAACTTATTTTTGAGTGGGATGGCATCCCTCAAAAAATGAGTTCCTTCACAAACTATTGTACTGACTGGCTATTGTACTGACTGGGGTAAGCCCCAGGCCTGGATGCGACTCGCTAACCAGCCCTGCACCTGCCACCGTCTGACCAGGCGATCGACCTGCTGCCGCAACTCCTGAAACTGAAGGCCACGCGGCATGGCGATCGCCAGTGCTTCAGTTGAAACCAGCCCAGGTAGCAGGCGATAGGCAGGAAACTCCTGCACCCACCCAGTAAGCACACTGGCATCAGCGGCAAAGGCCACCACAGCCTGACTGGTTTCCAGCAACTCCTTTGCTGCTTGGTAGGAAGGCACTGCCACCACAGAAGCTTGGGGGAAGCGTGATTGCACCACAGCAACAGTGCTAGAGTTTGCCAGGACGGCAATCGCCCGTCGCTGTAAGCCCCGAAGACTCTGAACACGAGGATCTCGGGTAATCAAGGCAGTGCCATCCAGGTAATAGGGGGGGCTGAAATCAACCTGACGAGAACGACTGCGGTTCACCGTCAGGCGAGCAATCACCAGATCGACTGTGCCGTTTATCAACGCAGGTAACCGTTCTGCATTAGCAACCGGACGCAGTTCAATCTTGCTGGGGTCGCCTAAAAGGTCCACAGCCAGTTGATGAGCTAGATCAATTTCCAACCCGACCAACTCACCGGCAGCATTACGAAACCCAAGAGGGCGCAGATTGTCCTTAACAGCAACAATCAAGCGCCCTCTCTGGCGAATCTTGGCAAGCCCAGTGGCCCGCGCGGTTGCCTGAGACGGTGCAGCACTAACTGACGAGAAGACAATGCCACCCATCAGGGCGATCGCTCCCCTCACAACCTGTCTGCGAGACGACCAAGCGTCGCATCTAACCCTTTGCTTGCGAGGCAACTTCCAGCACCTTGCTAAATCCAGCAGGATCCAGAACGGCCATCTGAGCCAGCATCTTCCGGTTGATCTGAATATTGGCCTTATGCAAGCTATCAATTAGCCTGCTGTAGCTCATCCCGTGCTGACGCGCCGCTGCATTAATGCGAGTAATCCAGAGGCGGCGAAAGTCCCGCTTCCGCTTGCGGCGATCGCGATAGGCATTGCGGAGTGCCTTCATCACCTGCTGGTTGGCAGTACGGAACAGCTTGGAGTGAGACCCCCGGAAGCCCTTCGCCAACTTTAAAATCTTCTTGCGGCGCTTACGAGCCACATTCCCACGTTTAACCCGTGCCATCTTGCGTTCCCTCTGTCACTAACTCAATCGATCACGAATCAATCTGTCAATCTATCGACGATGTAAACCCCAGACGTTAAGGCTGTAGCTCACGTCGATAGGTCGCCCTCGACGCGATCGCCAGCTCAAGCAAAAACAACCCCTTACAGGTATGGGAGCATCAATTCTACATTTTCTGCGTCTCGCTCACTCACTAGTGCAATATGAGAGAGACGGCGTTTCCGTGTCGCAGATTTGTGCTGCAACAGGTGATTTTTGAAAGCTTTACGACGCATAATTTTTCCACTTCCACTTTTGCGGAAGCGCTTTGCGGCGGCCTTACGACTCTTCAGTTTGGGCATGGTTTCGCCTTGTTCGCCTAATTTTCCACAGTCTACAATTCTACAACCACTTGGCCTTCTGCAGCAAGCCACAGAGTGTGATGCGAGCCATTCTAAGAAATGTGAATTCGGGATAAGCTAAAACCTTTGCTGTTCCGTGCGCGACGCGCACGGAACAGCAAAGGTTTTGGGGCACCGCGCCCGGCGCGGTGCCCCAAAACCTTCTTAACCCGAACTGACGTTAAGAAGAAACCCAGCGAACCAGTGAGCCTGTCATGCGGTTCAGTAGCTTACATCATCCCTGAACATACCAAACAGGGGACCGAGCATTGCTCCAAAAAAGAATCCTCCTGCGTGTGCCCAGTAAGCAATACCACCAGACTCCATGCCAATATTAGTAGGCACCGATAAACTAGCAATGCCGTAGAGAGCTTGCATAATAAACCAGATTCCCAGAAAAAAAACCGCAGGAATGCGAAAGGGAATGAGGAAGAATCCCAACGGCACCAAAGTCAGGATGGTTGCACCAGGAAACTTGACAAGATAAGCACCCATGACTCCAGCGATCGCTCCGCTGGCTCCCAGCGAGGGGATAGTCGAGTTCATCGAAAAGAACCACTGCGTCCCTGCTGCCAGCACTCCGCAAAGCAGATAGAAGATGAGAAACTTAACGTGCCCCAAGCGATCTTCCACATTATTGCCAAAGATCCAGAGGTAAAGCATGTTCCCCGCTAAATGCAAAAAGCCACCGTGGAGAAATTGCGAAGTAATTAGCGTCACCCATTCTGGAAGCACAGTCAAACTAGATTGCGTTGGGCAGGTGGCAGAGAGTTGACAGGGAACCACAGCCCATGTTCGCAGGAAGTTTTCCAGGTCTGGTCCTAGGGAGATCTGGTAGAAGAAGACCAGAATGTTCACCAGAATGATGGAGTAAGTGACGTAGGGAGTGCTACGGGTAGGAATATCGTCACGGAGGGGAACCACAGCAATTTTCCTCTAAAGTTACGAGCGCAGAAAAGTTACGGGCGCAGATCAATCTCACCGCAGCCTTGATAAATCATAAGGGCGGAGCGCTGATATGGGAAGAACAGTCAAGTTCAAAACCCAAGTAGCACTCCGCCCTTATGATTCACCCTTAGAAGAGATAAGCAGTGGTCTCCTCTAAATCGTTTACCGCTTGTAATGAAATGGCGATCGCCACAGAATTAACCTTCGACTGTGATCTTTCCAACCATGCCAGCGCCACGGTGGGGAGCACAGTAGTAAGAATAAGTCCCTGCTGGCAGATCAGCACCAAAGGTGACTTCGTAGGTTTCACCAGGAGAGAACATCAAATCAGTATGTGAGAGCTTAGCTGCCAGTTCTTTGCTTGCACCGGGGACTTGCTTGTCGTCAAAGACCACGTTGTGGGGAGGAAGCTTGTTGTTCTGCCACACAACTTTGTCACCACTGTGAATCGTGAGGTTTGCAGGCTCAAATTGGAGCAGACCGCCATCAGTACCCATCTTCACGGTGAAGGTTTCTGCAGATGCAGGAGAAGCACCGAGGAGAAAAGTTCCGACGACCAGCACAAGTGCAAAGAAGGCGAGACTTAAACTCCGTGAAACACGAGCAAACAATTTCATGATTACCTCGGGGAGATTTAAGTATTCGTGACCCATGTAGAATTTTAGCCTGAATTGGGGCGATTCTCAGGTTTTTCTGGGGCAATTTCAAAGCCTGAGCCGGTCGATATCTCTAGCCAAATATTTGCAGCAATTCTTAGTCTTATACCGACTCCGTCGGTTATTGAGCCGGTTTGTTGT
>DVEB01000026.1 GCA_015295905.1 Synechococcales cyanobacterium M55_K2018_004 | reverse complement strand
AGCTGTGGCCGCCGCGGGGGCGACCGCCGCCGCAGGGGCGGTAGGGGATGGCAAGGGGGCAGCAGCACTGGCAACGGTGGGCCCCTTTAGCGCATTCCAGACCTCTTCTGCCGACTGGAACCGCTGGCTGGGAGTGGGCAACAACATTTGATCGAGCACGGCGGCAAGGCGATCGCTCACCTGGGCATGGGATCGCCATTTCCACTCGTTAGCGTAGCTGTCGTACAGTTCAGCAGGCTGCTTCCCGGTCAACAGCATGAGGCAAGTCACGGCCAGCGCGTAGAGGTCAGTCGCAGGATAAACCACGTCTCCTCGCATCTGTTCCGGTGGGGCAAACCCCATTGAGTAGATGCCCGTGGATGCTTGGCCGCCAGAGCTGCCGGCGCTGGCAGTCACCTGGCGGACAGCGCCAAAGTCCAGCAAAAACAACCGGCCATCCTTGCGGCGCATGATGTTGGAAGGCTTGATGTCGCGGTGAATCGAACCATTCTCATGGACGAAAGCCAGCACCTTGAGAATTTCGCGCAAGACCTCCAGCACTTCAGCTTCAGAGAAAGGCCCCCGGCGGGCTAGTTCCTCCTCCAGGGTTTCGCCGTCGATAAACTCCTGCACCAGGTAGAAGAACCGCTCTGTCTTACCGGGGGTGGAACTGGCGGCATCCACCTCAAAAAAGGCCAGCAGGTCTGGGATCTGCGGGTGTTTGTTGCCAAGGGACTCCAGAACTTGAGCCTCTCGTTCAAACAGTGCTTGGGCGGTTTGCAGTTGGGCTGGGCTGAGGGAGGCAGCGGGCTGAAACTGCTTGACGACACAGGCACGCATTGTGGGGGTGTAGCGATCGCGGGCCAGAAAAGCCGCACCAAAGCCACCCTTGCCCAGCAGCTTCAAGGGAACATAGCGCCCTGCCAACAACAGGGGCATGCCACAGGTCATGCAAAATTTCTGCTGTACCGTTCGGAGGGTTGAGACATCATCCAGGTCAGCAAAAAAATTGAGAGGACGGGGACAACCAGGCCGGGTGCAATAAACTTCCATAACAGAAAGGCTAGCATCGACAATTCACAAAAGCACCTGGCTCGACAGCAGGCCCCCCGGTCAAGTCGTTTCCACCGGCAGGTGCGACTCCACCCGGCGGTCCGTTTCGTGGGCAGTTTCCAGCAGCTTTGGCTTGTGTGTTGCAAATTGGGGCAACACTTCCTCAATAAATGCCTGGGCTGCCTTCGAGCGATAACGGTTGGGGTTGATGATCACTGACAACATGCGGTTCACCACCACCTCATCAATGCGGGCGCGGTGCAAAACGCCCATCTGCAATTCCTTTTCGATCGCAGAAATTGACACAAAAGCCGCTCCTAACCCAGCTTGGACAGCGTTCTTAATTGCCTCAATCGAGTTGAGTTCCATCTCCACCTTCAGTCGGCGAGTTTCAATGCCACAGCGGGTCAACACCTGGTCAATCACCTTGCGGATGGTAGATTGCGAGTCAAGGCTGATGAAGCCTAGCTTGTACAGGTCATCCTTCTGCACTAACCCCTGTCGGGCAAAGGGATGAAACACAGGCAAAATTAAGGCTAGCTCGTCTTCAGCGTAGGGAATCACTTCGAGCGAGTCTTGCAGTTCGGGCGGGACTTCACCACCAATAATAGCCAAGTCAATCTGCCCATTGGCCACACTCCAGGCGGTGCGCCGGGTGGAATGGACATGGAGTTGGACTGCGACCTCCGGGTAGTTTTGCCGAAAAATTCCGATCATGCGAGGCAACAGGTAAGTCCCGGTAGTTTGACTGGCTCCCACAATCAGGGTGCCCCCCTGCAGGTTTTGCAGATCTTCGATGGCGCGACAGGTCTCTTCACAGAGCGACAAGATGCGATCGCCATAACTCAACAGCAGATGCCCCGCCTCCGTCAACTGTGCTCGCCGCCCCCCCCGGTCAAACAGGGGGACGTCGAGCTGGCGTTCCAGGTTTTGCACCTGCAAACTCACGGCGGGCTGCGAGACGTAGAGGCTGTCGGCAGCGCGCTTGAAGCTTCCCTCAGCGGCGATCGCCTTCAGGATGCGGAGTTGGTCAAGGGTAAAAGGGAGGTCAGACATGACGGCAGCAGCTAAAGAGGGTAAACGTCTGAAAAAAGTCGATAGACCAAAGCCAGACAGACCAGAGAAACCAAAAGGGATGAAGTGGGTCGTTTGTCTCTAAATTGGGCACAATACATGAGTCCAACCCAAACTTCATGGAAACAATCATCTCGGAAGCAGTCGATGAATGAGCAAATATTAAGACCTGAGTGGCTCATTCGTTACAAAAAACACCAGGAGCAGCTCTAAATCACGCCTAAGAGTTAGGCGTCAAACGCACCTCAGAGGTTGTCTTAACCATTGGCGTTGCCACGGTCATGGTTGTTTCTTGAGTGTTAAACATCGGCTGGCTGGCTGATGTCGCAACTGTTAGTTTGCGCTCAGCATACCTAGCTGCTTTAAGGCATACGTTTTTTTAAGCAGAACTATTCAGTATTAGAACATCTTATGAGGCGGGAGGTAGTCCAAGATTTTCTGAATTTACCAGGAATTACTGGTGTTGCCCTGATGGATGGTCGCTCTCGCCCCTATTTTTATGGGGCAGCTCAGACCCTCAACTATCAGCAGCGGGAGGCGCTTACCCAGGGAATTCAGCAGGTGGTGGCAACAACCCCCCCAGGGTTCGATACGTTTGAGTTTCAGTTTACCCGGCATCACGCCTATATCCATAAACTAGACCACGGGATTACCCTGCTCGTTCTAACGGCTGAGGGGCTTGCCTTGTCGAACTACCATCAGGCGATCGCCCAACTCCAGCAGGAAGTGCAGCACGAAGCAACCAATGCGATCGCCACCTTTCGTCTGATCGCCAGCAACATTCCTCTGCCTCCCGCCCTGACCACTCCCCTGTCACCTGAGGCAGAAGTGTCGCTTCAGTATCCTGAAACCACCGACTTAATCGCTCCCTCAGCATCCCGCTGTCTGCTTCAGGAAATGTTGGAAGCCATCAATCAAGTCAGCCATTTCACCACGCAATATTTGGGGAATACTGTGGTTGGCAACTACTGGAAAGCGACTCGTCCTGAAGCAGACTGGCTCAAGCAGTTTCAAATTGAACGAACCGCCCAGATTCGCTATCAAGGACACGTGGCACCGACCCAACACCGCCTGAGTGTTGAGGAACAACAGTACTTGCAGGATTGGACGAACGCCTTCGTCGATCGCTGCGCCAAGGTCATCCGAGATTTTCCTACCCTACTGACCCAGTCTGCTCTAACTGAGCAACAGTGCGTTTTGCTCTTTCCCCACCTGACTCATTAAGCTGGAGCATCTTCATCTATGGCAAAAATTGTGCGGTTAGAACCGATCTCCCAAGAGACTGCGATTGAGACCAATGGCAACCTGCTTTCAGTGCTGATCAACAAGGATCTAGATGTTTTAAGGGAGTGTGGTGGGCGGGGGATGTGCGCCACTTGCCATGTCTACGTCAACGAGGGCATGGATGCACTCTCTCCCATCAATCGCCGCGAGCAGCGCACCCTGGAGGTGATCACATCCTGTCAGCCCAATTCGCGCCTGGCCTGTCAGGCCCGTGTCTTGGCCGATGGAGTAGTGGTTCAACTACCGCCAGGGATGTACATTAACTCACTGCAAGACATTGAGGTCCTGATCGGCAGGCGTGCCGAACAAAACCTGCTGCACCCTATCACTGGGCAAGTGCTGGTCGAAGAGGGCAAGCTCATCACCCGTTCCATGCTGAAGCAGCTAGAAACGACAACTACCTTCAAGATTGGTGAATATTTTGCCCAAAGTAGCCAAGTCTAGGCCCCTGCCATCTGTAAACGCTCTGTAACAACTCAGCCTGCCCACCCTGCGGCTCCCTTGCTCCCAACTTGAGGAACGTCAGTTCTGGTTAAGCGGGTTTTGGGTCACCGCGCCT
>DVEB01000284.1 GCA_015295905.1 Synechococcales cyanobacterium M55_K2018_004 | reverse complement strand
TGGGCACTAAGCTGGGCATGACCCAGGTATTTGACGAGGCGGGAAAGGCCATTCCCGTGACGGTTGTGCAAGCAGGTCCTTGCACGGTTACCCAAATCAAAACCGCCGAGACCGATGGCTACACCGCAATTCAGGTTGGCTTTGGCGAAGTAGCCGAAAAAGCCCTTAACAAGCCTGAGTTGGGGCATCTCAAGAAGGCTGAGGCTGCGCCCTTGCGCCATCTCCAGGAGTACCGTCTGGATAACCCTGGTGAGTATCAACTGGGGCAGCAAATCAAGGCCGATATCTTTGAGCCAGGTCAAGTGGTCGATGTGATTGGTACCAGCATTGGGCGTGGCTTTGCGGGTTATCAAAAGCGCCACAACTTCAAGCGGGGGCCAATGGCTCACGGTTCTAAAAACCACCGCCTACCCGGTTCAACGGGTGCGGGCACCACTCCCGGTCGAGTCTATCCTGGCAAGCGGATGGCAGGCCGTATGGGTGATGCACGGGTCACGATCAAAAAGCTAACAGTGGTGCGGGTAGATGGCGATCGCAACTTGATTCTGATCAAGGGAGCGATTCCTGGCAAACCTGGGGCACTGGTGAATATCGTTCCTGCCAAACGGGTAGGTCGGGCGAAGTAGACGTTTTTAGAACATCGGCACCCAAGAGAGAGATAGAAAAATGGTGGACTGTGTAGTAAAAACCTGGGACGGCACGGATGCCGGAACCGCAACGCTCGACCTGCGAGTTGCGAGGGAAGAAACTGCGGCACACATTGTGCATCGGGCACTTGTGCGGCAGATGCATAACGCTCGCCAAGGGACTGTTTCGACTAAGACTCGGGCGGAAGTCAGAGGGGGCGGTCGCAAGCCTTGGCGCCAAAAAGGAACCGGGCGCGCCCGTGCAGGGTCGATCCGCTCTCCCCTGTGGCGCGGGGGTGGTGTCATTTTTGGCCCTAAACCTAGAGACTTTTCAGTGAAGATGAATCGCAAGGAGCGTCGTCTGGCTCTGCGAACGGCGTTTCAAAGTCGCGCCGACGATCTGATTGTGGTGGAAGAATTTGCCGATAAGCTGCCTCGCCCCAAGACCAAAGAGGTTGTTCAAGCCCTGTCTCGTTGGGGTGTGGGCGCAGATGAGAAGGTGTTGCTTATTGTGGCAGAGCGCAACGAAATGGTTTACCTCTCAGCCCGCAACATTGAGAAACTAAAGCTAATTTCAGCCAATAATCTGAATATTTTTGACCTATTAGCGGCTGACAAGATTGTGGTGACCGCAGATGCCCTTGCAAAAGTCCAGGAGGTTTACGGTGAGTAAGATTGATGAACGTAGCCTGCCTGATCTGATCCACCGTCCGTTGATCACTGAGAAGGCAATTCGTCTACTGGAAGAAAACCAGTATATGTTTGATGTTTCTCCCAAAGCGACCAAGCCCGAAATTAAAGCTGCGATTGAGCAGTTGTTCGATGTCACGGTAGTCAGTGTGAATACGGCGACTCCTCCTGTGAAGAAAAAGCGGGTAGGTCGGTTTATGGGTCACAAGCCTCACTACAAGCGGGCGATTGTAAAGCTGGCTCCCGGTGACCAGATTGTTCTTTTCCCTGATGTGTAAGTGGGCTGTCTCCAGCCAATTGTTCGCCAGAAAACAGCCTCCAAAAGATAGCCGAGAGTATCAAAAATGGGCATTCGCAACTATCGACCTTATACCCCTGGAACCCGGGAACGCTCGGTCTCAGATTTTAGTGAAATCACCAAAACTGAGCCAGAGAAGTCATTGACGTATTCTGTGCACCGTGCCAAGGGCCGCAACAACCGGGGGGTGATTACGACCCGTCATCGGGGCGGTGGTCACAAACGTCTGTACCGTGTCATTGATTTTCGTCGGGACAAGCGGAATATTCCTGCCAAAGTTGCTGCGATCGAGTATGACCCCAACCGCAATGCTCGCATCGCTCTCCTGTTCTATCAGGATGGTGAAAAACGTTATATCTTGCATCCCGCCAATCTCCCGGTTGGTGCGACTGTCATCGCAGGCGAAGATGTTCCCTTCGAAGTAGGCAATGCCATGCCTCTTGGCAATATGCCGCTGGGCACCGTGGTTCACAACATTGAGTTATATCCCGGTCGAGGTGGTCAGATTGTCCGTGCTGCTGGCGGTGGCGCTCAAATTATGGCGAAGGAGGGCAACTTCGTCACTCTACGCCTGCCTTCCACTGAAGTGCGTATGGTGCGACGGGAATGCTATGCCACAATCGGTCAGGTAGGCAATGCCGATGTTCGCAACATCAGCTTAGGGAAGGCAGGACGGACACGACATCGTGGTCGTCGGCCTGAGGTTCGAGGCAGCGTTATGAACCCAGTGGATCACCCCCATGGTGGTGGTGAAGGGCGGGCACCGATTGGTCGTCCTGGCCCAGTTACCCCTTGGGGTAAGCCAGCTCTGGGTACAAAAACCCGGAAGAAGAAGAAGGCCAGCAATGCGTTGATCGTTCGACGGCGGCGGCGGACTTCTAAGCGCGGGCGCGGCGGACGTGAAGCTTAGTATTTTGGACTTTGGATTTTGGAGTTGTAACAATCCAAAGTCCAAAATCCCAAATCCAAAATCGATAGAGGTTACACACTATGTCTCGTTCTCTTAAAAAAGGACCTTTCGTTGCTGATCACTTGCTCAAGAAGGTGGAAAACCTGAATGCTAAAGGTGACAAGCAGGTCATCAAAACTTGGTCACGTGCTTCCACCATCATTCCTGAAATGATTGGTCATACGATTGCCGTTCACAACGGACGGCAGCACGTTCCGGTCTACGTGACAGAGCAAATGGTCGGTCACAAGCTGGGTGAATTTGCACCCACCCGCACCTTCCGGGGCCACGCCAAGAGTGACAAGAAGGCACGACGTTAACCCATTCGTTTGGCGATGCGCGGTTGGCGCAGTCCCAGGGATGCCACACCAGCCGTGAGTAGTTAGAGGAGAAAAATCATGCCTGTCACCACCGATAATGAGGTCAAAGCAGTTGCCCGTTATATTCGGATGTCGCCTTACAAGGTGCGTCGTGTCCTAGATCAAATCCGGGGACGTTCTTACCGAGAGGCGTTGATCATCCTTGAGTTTATGCCCTATGCAGCCTGTGAACCAGTTCTGAAGGTTCTCCGTTCTGCTGTGGCTAATGCCGAACACAACAATGGCTATACGCCAGCCGAACTGGTTGTCAGCCAAGCTTTTGCGGATCAGGGGCCTGTACTCAAGCGCTTCCGACCTCGCGCCCAAGGACGTGCCTATCAGATCCGTAAGCCCACCTGTCACATCACGATCGCTGTTGCTCCTGGTGCTGAAGAAGAGTAAGGCACCTCTATTCCATTAACCGTTATTGCTTTGCCAGAGGACTATTGTGGGACAGAAGATTCATCCAATTGGCTTCCGCCTCGGTATCACCCAGGAACATCGTTCCCGCTGGTTTGCCGATGGCAACCGCTATGCCAAACTGCTGCAGGAGGACTACGAGATTCGTAACTTCTTCGCAACCAATCCCCTGAAGCTGAAGAGCTTGGAAAGCCCCAGCATTTCCCAAATTCGGATTGAGCGGAAGGCCGATCAGATCGACCTGGAAGTGCAGACTCAGCGCCCCGGTGTGATTGTCGGTCGCGGTGGCCAAGGGATTGAGGAACTGCGCCAAGGGTTGCAAAAGTTCTTGGGGAGCGATCGCCAGATTCGCATCAACGTCAAGGAAGTTGAGCGCGTCGATGCCGATGCCGCGCTGATCGCAGAGTACGTCCAACAGCAATTGCAAAAACGGGTGTCTTTCCGTCGAGTGATGCGTCAGGCTATTCAACGGGCACAGCGAGCCGGTGTTCAGGGCATCAAGATCCAGGTGAGTGGGCGTTTGAACGGTGCAGAAATTGCCCGAACTGAGTATACCCGCGAGGGCAAAGTCCCGCTCCACACCCTGCGAGCCGACATCGATTACGCCTACGTCACTGCTCAGACTATTTACGGGATCCTGGGGATCAAAGTCTGGGTCTTTAAGGGCGAAATTATTCCTGGTCAGGAAGAAGTCGTCCAGGCAGCCCCTAACGCTCAACCCCGTCGTCAGCAACAGCGCCGTCGCCAACAGTTTGAAGACCGCTCGAACGAAGGATAAAGGAGCAGACGGAGGACGTCCTCCCCAATCCGACATCCTGCATCCCCAACTTCCGAGGTAACACACCATGCTAAGTCCTAGAAGAACAAAATTTCGTAAACAACAACGCGGTCGCATGAAGGGTAGGGCGACCCGGGGCAATCAGATCAACTTTGGCGATTTTGCGCTGCAGGCTCAAGAGCCTTGCTGGATCACCTCTCGTCAGATTGAGGCGAGTCGTCGTGCCATGACTCGTTACATTCGCCGGGGTGGCAAGATCTGGATCCGCATCTTTCCCGATAAGCCTGTGACGATGCGCCCTGCTGAGACTCGGATGGGTTCCGGTAAAGGAAATCCTGAGTTCTGGGTGGCCGTGGTGAAGCCTGGTCGGATTCTATTTGAGATTGCCGGAGTTTCTGAGGAGATCGCCCGTGAAGCGATGCGCCTCGCTGCTTACAAACTTCCTATCAAAACCAAGTTTTTGGTTCGCGAACGGGAAATGGTTGCAGCCGCTGCTGCGCCGACCGCAACTGTAGAAACAACTGAGGAGTCCTAAGCTATGCCTCTGCCAAAAATTTCAGAAGTCAGGGAGCTGAGCGACCAGGAACTCAGCGACCAAATTGCAGCCACTAAGAAGCAATTGTTTGAGTTGCGCTTTCAACAAGCCACTCGTCGCCTGGAAAAATCTCACCAGTTTAAACACGCACGTCATCGTTTGGCTCAGTTGATGACCGTTGAGCGGGAACGTCAGCTTGCTGCAGCCGCAGAGTCCGTTGAGGGTAAGGAGTAAGGGGCAATGGCAGTTAAAGAAAGAGTTGGGGTTGTCGTCAGCGACAAGATGGATAAGACCGTTGTCGTTGCCGTTGAGAACCGCGCCCCTCATCCTAAGTACCGCAAGATTGTGGTGCGGACTCGGCGGTATAAAGCGCATGACGAAGAAAACAAGTGTAAAGAGGGCGATCGCGTCCGTATTCAAGAAACACGCCCTCTCAGTCGCACGAAGCGCTGGACTGTGGTCGATATCCTAACCCATGAGCCAGAGGCATAACCCCCGGAGGAAACGACCATGATTCAACAGGAAAGTTATCTGAATGTCGCCGATAACAGCGGCGCTCGTAAGTTAATGTGCATCCGAGTATTAGGCGGCAATCGCACCTATGCGGGTGTGGGAGATGTAATCATCGCTGTTGTGAAGGATGCAATCCCTAATATGGCGGTGAAGAAGTCAGATGTGGTGAAAGCAGTTGTCGTTCGCACCAAGAAAGGGATTCGTCGAGACAGCGGTATGAGTATTCGCTTTGACGACAATGCTGCTGTCATCATCAACAACGATGGCAACCCCAGAGGAACTCGTGTGTTTGGCCCGGTGGCTCGTGAGCTGCGCGACAAAAACTTTACTAAAATCGTGTCTCTGGCTCCGGAGGTACTGTAATGGCAAAATCAACCACGAAGCGACGCTTCAAAATGCATGTCAAAAAGGGCGATACCGTCCAAGTGATTGCTGGTAGCGAGAAAGGTAAGGTGGGTGAGATCTTGCGTGTCTTTCCCGAAACTAGCAAGGTTGTGGTCAAAGGGGTAAACGTTCGCACCAAGCACGTCAAGCCCCAGCAGGAAGGTGAGTCGGGCCAGATTCAAACCTTTGAAGCACCGATCCACAGTTCCAATGTCATGCTCTATTCGACTAAGCAAAAGGTTGCTAGTCGAGTCGCTTACACCATCAATGCTGAAGGCCGTAAGGTGCGGATGCTGAAGAAGACTGGTGAAGTCATCGACTAACCACTGCTCAAATGCTCTCTATTCCCTGACCAAGACCAGGGCTTCCTCAAAGACTATGTCAACACGACTGAAAACCTATTACCAAGAAAAAGTTGTTCCGAAGCTGACGGAGCAGTTCAAATACACGAATGTGCATCAGGTTCCCAAGGTGGTAAAGGTGACCGTCAACCGCGGTTTGGGAGAAGCTGCTCAAAACGCTAAAGCATTGGAGGCTTCTCTAGCCGAAATTGCGGTGATCACTGGGCAGAAGCCAGTTGTGACGCGGGCCAAAAAGGCGATCGCAGGCTTCAAAATCCGCCAAGGCATGCCCGTCGGGATTATGGTGACCCTCCGCTCTGACCGGATGTATAACTTCCTGGATCGTCTCATCAACCTTGCGCTTCCACGCATCCGTGACTTTCGTGGGATCAGTCCCAAGAGCTTTGATGGTCGAGGCAACTTTACGTTGGGGCTGAGAGAGCAACTCATCTTCCCTGAAGTTGAGTACGACAGCATTGACCAGATTCGAGGGATGGATATTTCAATCATTACGACTGCAACCACCGACGAAGAGGGACGCGCTCTACTCAAAGAGTTAGGGATGCCCTTCCGCGATAACTGAGGCAGTTTGACGAAGAGGAAACTATGGCGGCTAATGACACGATTGCAGATATGCTGACGCGAATTCGCAATGCGACCCTAGCGCGGCACCAGACTACGGAGGTTCCCTCCACAAAAATGACCCGCAGCATCGCGAAGGTGTTGCAGGACGAAGGTTTTATTGGCGAATTCTCTGAAGTTGGAGAAGGCGTTAAGAAGAATTTGGTCATCTCCCTCAAGTACACCGGGAAGAATCGAAAACCCATCATTACAGCGCTCAAGCGCGTCAGTAAGCCAGGTCTTCGTGTGTATTCCAACTGTCGAGAACTGCCTCGCGTTCTGGGTGGGATTGGCATCGCTATTATTTCTACGTCGAGTGGAATCATGACCGATCGCGATGCACGTCGGCAAGGGCTGGGGGGTGAAGTGCTCTGCTACATCTGGTAGTGCCTTTCCCGCTCAAATCAACTATTTGTAATCGTCTCTGAGGCGCTTAAGCTTTTCGTCTGCGAATCGTCTCTGCTCAGGAGTGTTCAGTCATGTCTCGCATTGGTAAACGTCCCATTTCAATTCCCCCTAAGGTAACGGTGACGATTAATGGTCAAACTGTTGCTGTTAAAGGCCCCAAGGGTGAACTTTCGCGTACCCTGCCGCCTGAAGTCGAAGTGCTTCAGGAAGGCAATGCCCTCCAGGTCAATCGCCGCAACGAGTCTCGCGCTGCGCGTCAGCGTCATGGCTTATGCCGTACCCTCGTTGCCAACATGGTAGAGGGGGTTTCTCAGGGGTTCACCCGTCGTCTCGAGATCCAAGGAGTTGGTTATCGAGCCCAGGTGCAAGGTCGTAATTTGGCACTTAATGTCGGCTACAGCCATCCCATTTCTATTGAGCCTCCCGATGGCATTCAGTTTGCGGTTGAAAACAACACAAACGTGATTGTGAGTGGCATCGATAAAGAAATTGTTGGGAATACGGCTGCTCAGATTCGTGCGGTGCGCCCCCCCGAACCCTATAAAGGTAAAGGAATTCGCTATTCTGGAGAATTTGTCAGACGCAAGGCTGGTAAGGCAGGGAAGAAGTAATCATGAAACTGACTCGAAAAGAATCAACTCGTCGTCGTCATGGACGTATTCGCCGCAAGGTTTCTGGGACTCCCGAACGGCCTCGCCTTGCTGTTTTTCGCTCGCGTCAGCACATCTACGCTCAGCTGATCGACGATACTAGTCACTCAACTCTAGTGGCTGCATCAACGCTTGATCCCGAACTCAGGGCAGGGCTTTCTTCTGGAGCAAACTGTGATGCGTCTTCGCAAGTGGGTAAGTTGATCGCCCAACGAGCAATGGAGAAGGGCATTACTCAAGTGGTATTCGATCGCGGTGGTAATCTCTTTCACGGGCGCGTGAAAGCTCTGGCGGATGCAGCCCGCGAAGGTGGATTAGACTTTTAAAGGAATCAAAGGACAGAATCATGGCGAAAGAGCGTAAGAAAAGCCGCGCACGCGAAGAGAAGAGTGATTGGCAAGAAAGAGTCGTTCAAATCCGTCGAGTCACCAAGGTGGTTAAGGGCGGTAAGAAGCTTAGTTTCCGAGCGATTGTTATTGTTGGCAACGAGAAGGGGCAAGTCGGCGTTGGAGTCGGCAAGGCCGCAGATGTTATTGGTGCCGTTCGTAAGGGCGTTGCCGATGGTAAGAAACACTTGGTGGAAGTGCCTTTGACCAAGGCAAATTCCATTCCCCATCCAGTCAATGGTTCTGGCGGTGGTGCCAAGGTGATGATGAGACCTGCAGCGCCTGGTACTGGGGTAATTGCTGGGGGAGCGGTGCGGACTGTGCTTGAACTTGCAGGTGTGCGTAACGTTCTGGCTAAGCAGTTAGGGTCTGGTAATCCGCTGAACAACGCTCGGGCAACGACGAATGCCTTGGCTGCTCTCAGGACTTTTTCTGAGGTTGCTGAAGAGCGTGGCATCCCGATCGAGCGTCTCTATTCTTAGCACCAACCTCCTTCAGAACTTAGACATTCTGTTGTGTGAACGCATCCTACAAAATTTCCTAATTTACGAGCGAAGTGAGCATCATGAGACTGGAAGACGCATTGCCCCAAGCGGGTTCAACAAAACGTCGTCGCCGTGTAGGTCGTGGGATCTCTGCCGGTCAGGGAGCTAGCTGTGGCTTTGGTATGCGGGGTCAAAAGTCTCGCTCTGGTCGCGGTACTCGCCCTGGCTTTGAAGGGGGTCAGCTACCTCTATACCGGCGTCTCCCTAAACTCAAGCATTTTCCAGTATTGAATCGTCAGACGTATACGATTATCAATGTCGAGGATTTGGCCAAATTGCCAGCCAATTCTCAAGTCACGCTTGAGTCCTTGATGGCAGCAGGGATCGTGACGACTAACGATGGTCCCTTGAAGGTGCTAGGTAATGGTGAAGTGAGCGCAGCCTATCAAGTCTCTGCGGCGGCCTTTACTCAGTCTGCTCGTGAGAAGATTGAGGCGGCAGGTGGTAGCTGTCAAGTGATAGAATAAGGAGTTCCTTGAGGCGATCGCAGACACAAGAGGGCACTTTACATGGTTCGAGATAAGACTCCAACCGCTCAAGAAACCTTTATTCAAATGGCGCAAGCAGCCGGTCTTCGAGGTCGGCTGCTTGTCACGATTGGACTGTTGTTACTGGTTCGTTTGGGAGCTTTCATCCCAATTCCAGGAATTGACCGCAACGCATTTCAAGCCGGAATACAAGGCAGTGGGCTAGCTAACCTGATTGGATTTCTGGATGTGTTTGTGGGGGGTGGTCTATCGGCACTGGGTATCTTTGCGCTAGGCATTCTTCCCTATATCAACGCTTCCATTATTTTGCAGCTGTTAACTGCCGCCATTCCGGCTCTGGAGAAGCTCCAGAAGGAGGAAGGCGAGGCAGGTAGACGCAAAATTTCTCAGATTACCCGCTATGTCGCCTTGGGCTGGGGGCTGGTGCAAAGCTTTGGGATTGCGCTCCTGGTCAGCCGCTTTGCTGAGCAGCCCGGCCCCATGTTTGTTGCAGGAACTGTCCTGGCTCTAACGGCTGGCTCTATGTTTGTGATGTGGGTCGGTGAGTTGATTACCGAACGCGGGATCGGCAACGGTGCATCGTTGCTGATTTTTATCAGTATTGTGTCCACCCTGCCTCGTTCAATTGGGCAGACGATTGATCTGGCGCAGAGTGGCGATCGCAGCCTAGTCGGTGGGGTCATCATCCTGCTCCTAGTCTTCTTGGCTATGATTGTCGGGATTGTCTTTGTGCAAGAGGGAACCCGCCGCATTCCGATTATCTCTGCCCGTCGTCAGGTTGGTCGCCGACTCTATCTTGAGAAGAGCAGTTATCTGCCTCTAAGACTCAATCAAGGTGGAGTCATGCCGATCATCTTTGCATCCGCTGTTTTGGTTCTGCCCGCATCCCTTGCTCAGTTTTTTCCAGGCAACCCAATCCTCACTCAGGTGATTTCTGTCCTCAGTCCAGGGCATTGGGCTTACGTTGTCCTCTACCTGTCTCTGATTCTTTTCTTCAGTTACTTCTACGCCTCCCTGGTGGTCAACCCAGTGGATATGTCTCAAAACCTGAAGAAGATGGGAGCCAGCATTCCTGGAATTCGTCCTGGCAAAGCAACGAGTGATTACATCGAAAAGGTGCTGAACCGATTGACATTTCTGGGGGCTATCTTTCTGGGAGCAGTGGCCATCATTCCAACCGCCGTGGAGGGCGCAACTCAGGTGAGAACCTTCCAAGGTTTAGGAGCTACTTCTCTACTAATTCTGGTAGGAGTGGCGATCGACACTGCAAAGCAGATTCAGACCTATGTAATTTCTCAACGTTATGAGGGGATGGTTAAACAGTAGTGGCAAGATTGATTTTCTTAGGGCCTCCAGGGGCCGGGAAGGGAACTCAAGCGAGCTTGTTGGCGCAGCATTGTGAGATCCCCCATATTTCAACCGGTGAAATTCTCCGGGCGGCGGTGGCTCATCGAACTGAGTTAGGAGTCAAGGCCCAAGGTTACATGGATCGAGGCGAACTCGTGCCAGATCAACTGATTGTTGATCTGGTTCACGAGCGTCTGCTTCAGCCTGATGCAGCTTCTGGCTGGATTTTAGATGGCTTTCCTCGCACCGTTTCTCAGGCCAAATTCTTGGATGAGCTATTGGAATCCATCGGTCAAAGCTACGACTGTGTGATTAATCTTGACGTTCCCGATGAAACACTGGTCAAACGCCTGTTGTCGCGGGGGCGGGCTGATGATAATGAAGATGTCATCCTCAATCGGCTGCACGTCTATCGTGAGCAAACAGCGCCTTTAATTGATTTCTACAGCGATCGCCAACAACTCCGTTCCATTGATGGCAACCAAACAGTTGATCAGGTGACGGCTGCACTGAAGCAAATTATTCAAGCCTAACGAACGCTAGTTTGGACTAAGCTAGTTTGGACTAAGAGAGGGTTTTGGGGCAGCGCGCACCGTATGCTGTCCCAGAACCCTCGATATTTGGCTAGAGGTTGACTCAGCAAATGCTGCTGAGGGCAACTACAAGGGGGTGTAGGGCTGCCATTCTGTATGGGAGCAGGTTGCCACACTCCTGTAACCACCACTGCCAGTATGATATCTCTGCTGCCGCGCAATCGCTCTTAGTTCGCTCAACTTTCTGAAGATTTGTTAGGCTAGGAAAGGACTTTTTATGATCTGTCCATACCTGGAGGCACCACCTTGTCTAAGCAAGACTTAATTGAAATGGAAGGAACCGTCACTGATTCACTGCCGAACGCAATGTTTCGCGTGGATCTAGACAACGGGTTTAATGTACTCGCTCATATCTCTGGCAAGATCCGCCGTAACTATATCAAGATCTTACCGGGCGATCGCGTCAAGGTTGAGTTAACCCCCTACGACCTGACCAAGGGGAGAATCACTTATCGGCTGCGTAACAAGAAGTAGGCTGGACGCAGCAAGGCTAGTTTTCGTGCCTGAAATGCTAACTGCACCTTGAGGGCACTCAAATAGTTTGACAATCTTTACTCAAGTTGGTAATATATTAAGTTTGTAGTCCCATCCCAAGAAGACCTGAAGGACATGAAAGTCCGAGCATCTGTCAAAAAAATGTGTGAAAAATGTCGCGTCATCCGTCGTCGCGGCAGAGTTATGGTGATCTGTCAAAATCCAAAGCACAAGCAGCGGCAAGGTTGAATTGCAAGTGAGTTGCAAGCTTCGCGGGTTGTGCTTGTGCATTTGAGTTTGTGCAGTTGAGTTTGAGTGTTGTACCTGGAAAGCAAAATCAGGAGAGTATAGAGCGTGGCACGAATTGCCGGAGTTGACCTTCCACGCGATAAGCGCGTTGAGATTGGTCTGACCTATATCTATGGGATCGGGCTGACCCGATCGAAGCAAATTTTAGCGGCGACTGGAGTAAACCCAGACACCCGCGTCAAAGACCTAAGTGATGCTGATGTTGCTGCTCTGCGAGAGGCCGTTGAAACAAACTATGAGGTCGAGGGTGACCTGCGGCGGCTTGAGTCAATGAACATCAAGCGACTGATGGACATCGGTACTTATCGGGGGCGTCGTCATCGTCTGGGCTTACCGGTTCGTGGACAGCGTACCCGCACCAATGCACGGACTCGGCGCGGTGGCCGCCGTACTGTTGCTGGGAAGAAAAAGGCTCCCTCTAAGAAGTAGGTTACTTATCTGTTTTGTTAGTTTGGGACGGTACTCTCTATCCTCAGGTATGGGTCTCCTTCTCAGGGGACTCTGGCTAAGTTCTGTCCCGTCTTCTCTCGATTCTTTCTGGCGCTTGCTTTGCTTCGCCAGTCAGCCATTCCAATATTCGATACCCTTCACGTTGATTAGAGACTTAAGACATGGCGAGACAACCCGCTAAAAAGACCGGACCTAAGAAGCAGAAAAAAAACGTGCCCAGCGGTGTGGCACACATCCAGTCCACCTTCAATAACACTATCGTCACCATTAGTGATGTGAATGGCGAAGCCATCTCATGGGCTTCTGCTGGTTCCAGTGGCTTCAAAGGCGCGAAGAAGGGAACGCCCTTCGCTGCCCAAACTGCTGCCGAGAATGCTGCTCGTCGAGCCATGGATCAGGGCATGAGACAGATTGAAGTTATGGTAAGCGGCCCCGGCTCAGGGCGAGAGACGGCAATTCGCGCGCTTCAGGGTGCTGGTTTGGAAATCACACTCATTCGGGACGTGACCCCGATTCCTCACAATGGTTGTCGGCCTCCTAAGCGTCGTCGTGTCTGAAGCTGCGTCGTTGGAGGGATGCCTGCAAGGGATGGCTGAGTTGGATGTTACTTCCCAGCCATCCTTCGGGGGTAGAGGATTGGTTTGATGGTGTGGAGAACACAGGGCAGTGAGTTAGGTAGGACAACGTCGTCCTGCAATGCAAAGGAGAGAGGGAGGCTCATCTATGGCGCACTTTAAGGTTGAGTGCATCCAGACCGATACGGGGAGTGATCACAGTGTTTACAGTAAATTTGTCTTCGAGCCACTGGAGCGGGGACAAGGGATTACTGTCGGCAACGCGCTGCGCCGAGTATTACTGTCAAACCTAGAAGGGGCTGCCGTTACAGCGGTTCGGATTGCTGGGGTGACGCATGAATTTATGACAATCCCTGGCGTGAAAGAGGATGTGTTGGATATTCTGCTGCGGATGAAAGAGGTGGTGCTGAAGAGCCATTCTGCTCAGCCCCAGATCGGTCGTCTGCGAGTGGAAGGACCAGCCACCGTCACAACAGCTTACTTTGAGCTTCCTTCTGAAGTTGAGGTGATTAACGAAAACCAGTACATTGCAACGGTTGCAGCAGGTCACACACTTGAGATGGAGTTTCGAGTAGAACGGGGTGTAGGCTATCGGGCGATCGAGAAAGGCAAGGACGACGGTTCTGCGCTCGATTTCCTCCAGATTGATTCTGTGTTTATGCCTGTACGTCGTGTCAACTATTCGATTGAAGATGCGCGGGTGGGCGGATCTTTGGAGAAAGACCGGCTGGTCATGGAGCTATGGACCAACGGTAGCATTACGCCCCAGGATGCTTTGAGTCAGGCGGCAAGCATTTTGGTGGATCTCTTCACGCCGTTGAAGGACATCACGATTGAGGAAATGAAGAAGATCTTCCCTGTCGAGGAAGATCCTCATGGTCAAATTCCAATCGAAGAACTGCAGTTGTCCGTCCGTGCCTACAACTGTTTGAAGCGTGCTCAAATCAACACCGTTGCCGACCTGTTGGATTACACCCAGGAAGACCTGCTAGAAATCAAAAACTTTGGAGCCAAGTCCGCTGAAGAAGTGATTGAAGCTCTGCAAGTGCGTTTGGGAATTACCCTTCCTCACGATAAGTCTGCCAAGACTTCCTAGTCTGTTGTTGTTTATCGATCACTGAGTGTGGATTGGAATTGTTATGCGTCATCGTTGTCGTGTCCCTCAATTGGGCAAACCAGCCGACCAGCGCAAGGCTCTCCTCAGAGCACTGACAACTGAGTTGCTGCGTCATGGTCGGATCACCACTACTAAGGTTCGAGCCAAGGCTGTCCGTTCTGAAGCCGATCGGATTATCACCCTGGCTAAAGATGGCTCTCTGGCTGCCCGTCGTCAGGCGATGGGATATCTATACGATAAGCAACTGGTTCATGCGCTGTTTGCACAGGCTAAGGATCGGTATGGCGATCGCAACGGTGGCTATACTCGCATTCTGCGGACAGTCAACCGTCGGGGCGACAACGCTGAGATGGCAATCATTGAGTTGACTTAAATCGGCGTACTTCCATGGCTGCTGCATTACCAGGATTAGCTGAACAGTTGGGTGCTGAGCCATCAGCATCGCTGTCTCGACAGCGCATTGCCCTGGTGCTGCAATACCTAGGAACCCATTTCCATGGTTGGCAGCGGCAGCTTCATCAGCGGACTGTGCAAGAGGAAGTTGAGACGGTGATTGAGTCGGTGCTCAACACCCCTGTGAGAATTCACGCCGCCGGGAGGACGGATGCTGGCGTTCATGCGGCGGCCCAGGTAGCGCACTTCGATGCACTCACTGCGATTCCAGCGCACCGCTGGCGAGACATCCTCAACAGTCGGCTTCCTCCTGATGTCTTGGTACGGGCATCAGCCTCGGTAGAACAGAGCTGGCATGCTCGGTTTTCTGCGTCTTGGCGGCGCTACCGATATACTTTGTATACCGATGCCACGCCAAACCTCTTCGTTCGGCCCTTTTCCTGGCATTATTACTACGCTCCTCTGGATGTGGAATTGATGCAGGAAGCTCTAAACCCACTCGTTGGCAATCATCATCTCGCGGCATTTCATCGGGCGGGTTCCAGGCGAAAGCATTCCTGGGTTGAGGTGCAAGAAGCGACTTGTGTGCGGCAAGGGCCGTTTGTCCAGATTGAAATTCAGGCCAGTGGATTTCTTTATGGCATGGTGCGATTGTTGGTGGGGATGTTGGTGGAGGTTGGGCGTGGGGAGCGATCGCCCGCCGACTTTACAGCTCTCTGGCAAGAACAGCGCCGCGATCAGGTCAGGTATGCTGCTCCCGCACAAGGACTCTGTCTGCTGCGCGTAGGCTATCCAGAGTTTCCCTTCTCCAAAGGCCTCTGGTTTGATACCCAGCCTCAGTTCCTACTGCCAGTGGAAAACCCAACCTTGGTTTCGTCTGTCAACAGTTAATGCTCTCTTATCGATCTGCAATTTACTGAAACTAAGACTAGTCATGAACAAGACCTACCTCCCACCTCAAGATGCCATTGAACGCAAATGGTATGTCGTCGATGCTGAGAACCAGCGCTTGGGACGACTTGCTAGCGAGATTGCGATGGTTCTGCGGGGTAAGAACAAGGCTACCTTTACCCCCCACCTAGATACGGGGGATTTTGTCATCGTCGTGAATGCTGAGAAGGTTGACGTAACGGGCAAAAAGCGAGACCAAAAGCTTTACCGTCGTCATTCTGGCCGTCCGGGTGGCATGAAGACAGAGAATTTTGCCAAGTTGCAGTCTCGCTTGCCAGAGCGGATTATCGAGCAGGCAGTGAAGGGGATGCTTCCCAAGAATTCTCTCGGTCGCCAGCTTTTCACCAAGCTGAAAGTATACGCAGGGCCGACCCATCCTCATCAAGCACAGCAACCTGAAGTTTTGACCATTAAGACGATTCCTGGAGAAGACTGATGCAAGCGACCGAAAAGACTCGTGTAGTGTATTGGGGAACGGGCCGTCGTAAGTCGGCAGTAGCTCGCGTACGGCTAGTGCCGGGTACGGGCAAGCTGATTATTAACGGCAAGCCGGGCGATCTTTACTTGCAGTTCAACCACGCCTACTTATCTGCGGCAAAGGCTCCCCTCGAAACCCTTGGCTTGGAAAACGAGTACGATATCCTGGTGAATGCCTCTGGAGGCGGTCTGACTGGGCAGGCCGACTCGATCAAATTGGGTGTAGCACGGGCGCTCTGTCAGCTTGACCCCGATAACCGCAAGCCACTCAAGGTTGAGGGCTACCTGACTCGTGATCCGCGCGCCAAGGAACGGAAGAAGTACGGTCTGCATAAAGCGCGGAAAGCTCCTCAATACTCTAAGCGTTAGTTGGTGGAGTTGGTTTGGGTCAGTTTTGGGCAAGGGCGATCGCTGCCGTTAAGATCGCCAAGCTAAAGCTACTAGACGACTCGTTAAAATTAATTCAGTAGCGCAATTGAGCGTTTAGCGTAGTAAGCAAGGACAGAACAATGCCGAAGAAAGACATTCATCCTCAGTGGTATCCCGAAGCCAAAGTTTACTGTAATGGCGAAGTAGTCATGACTGTAGGCTCCACCAAACCTGAGTTGCATGTAGACGTATGGTCTGGTAATCACCCCTTTTATACAGGCACTCAAAAGATTATTGACACGGAAGGACGGGTTGAGCGCTTCCTGCGGAAGTACGGTATGACTGACAGTCGTCAAGGCGGCGGTAAGAGCGAACCAAAGAAGTAGCTAACTTGCAAGAGCTTTAGGGGCTACTGGGGATGAGGGACTTTTGAGCAAAAGCCCCTCTTTGCCTTTGAATTTTCGATTTACCCCCAATCAATCAACGCTGCTTGCAACTTCGAGGTCTTTCCCAATGGCTGAAACCTACCTGTTAGACAAACTAAATTCGGTTGAGCAAACCTTCCATGAGTTAACGCGACGTTTGGCAGATCCTGATGTCGCGACTGATCCGGCTGAGTTTCAGCGGGTGGCAAAAGCTCGTTCTTCTTTGGAAGAAACGGTCAGTACCTACGAAGACTGGCGCAAAGCTCAGGAAGACCTAGTAGGGGCTAAGCAGATCTTGAAGGAAGCGGGTAATGATCCAGAAATGCGCGAGATGGCAGCCCTGGAAGTTGACGAGTTGGAGGAGAAGATCAAGTTTCTTGAGCAGCGCTTAAAAGTCTTGCTGTTACCGCGTGACCCGAATGATGACAAGAACATTATGTTGGAAATTCGGGCCGGTACGGGCGGTGATGAAGCAAGTATCTGGGCGGGAGACTTGGTGCGGATGTATACGCGCTATGCAGAGTCTCAGAACTGGCGCGTCAAGATGGTCAGTGAGTCTCTGGCCGACATGGGGGGCTTCAAAGAAGCCATCCTAGAAATTCAGGGTGACCAAGTCTACAGCAAGCTAAAGTTTGAGGCGGGGGTACACCGCGTCCAGCGGGTGCCTGTGACAGAGGCGGGTGGGCGAGTCCATACTTCAACGGCGACAGTTGCGGTGATGCCGGAAGTGGACGATGTGGAGGTCGAGATTGACCCGAAAGATATTGAACTGAAGACAGCCCGTTCTGGCGGTGCAGGTGGACAAAACGTCAACAAGGTGGAAACGGCAGTTGACCTGATCCACAAGCCGACCGGAATTCGTGTGTTTTGTACGGAGGAGCGATCGCAACTCCAAAACCGCGAACGGGCGATGCAGATTCTGCGGGCGAAGCTGTACGAGATGAAGCTGCGGGAACAACAGGAGGCGGTCACCTCTATGCGGCGATCGCAGGTTGGCACAGGCGAACGCTCTGAGAAGATTCGCACCTATAATTACAAAGACAACCGCGTCACCGATCACCGTCTCGGGCAAAATTTTCCGCTCAACACAGTGCTTGAAGGCGATCTGGAGCCAATTATTCAGTCCTGCATTGCTCAAGACCAGCAGGAACGACTTGAGGAACTAGCACGCTCAACTCCTGCAGCTTAAGCAGTGGTTATGCCATCTTCAGCCATCAGTGAAGGCGTAGCTGGCTAGTGATTGCCAGTGATTGATTGATGGAGTTGAATAGTTCGTTGGGAGCTACACTCGCGAGCCACTCCTCAATTTCTATTAACGTCGATTCGGGTTTTAACAGTTTTGGGCACCGCGCCGGGCGCGGTGCTTAGAACCGTTGGTGTTCCTTGCGCGGCACACACGGATGGATTCTCCGCTAGTTTGTCAGTATGCTAGGGATGCATTTGTTCTTGTTAGAGGCCACCCATGCCACGCTTCCTCCACATTGCCGATATTCACCTGGGCTACGACCGTTACGACAACAAGGTGCGGACGCAGGATTTCTACTATGCATTTCAGGATGTGGTAGAGCAGTATGCGATCGCCCAACAAGTAGATTTCGTCCTGATTGCGGGCGACTTGTTTGAGCACCGCAACATCCAGCCCAATATTCTCAACCAGGCGCAACTCTGTCTGAACCGATTGCAGGAAGCGGGAATTCCTGTCCTGGCAATCGAGGGCAACCACGATAACCGCCCCTACGGAACACGCACCAGTTGGCTGAAGTATCTCTCTGGCTGGGGCGCGCTGAAGTTGCTAGAGCCAGGAGATGTTGCAGCGGGGGAGGCGCTTTATGAACCCTGGGATGAAGAGAACCGCTGTGGCGGGTACATTGACTTGGGCTGTGGGGTGAGGGTGATCGGCTCCTACTGGTATGGGTCAGCAGCCCCTCAAGCAATCAAACAACTGGCAGAGGCGATCGCCGCTCTCCCGGCTGGCCCTCAACACACCGTACTGATGTTTCACCACGGCCTGGAAGGGCAGATCGCCCGCTACCAAGGGGCACTGCGGTATGCCGACCTACTGCCCTTGAAGCAGGCAGGTGTGGACTACTTAGCCTTGGGGCATATCCACAAGAGCTATGCAGTGGAAGGGTGGGTATTTAACCCCGGATCGCTGGAAGCCAACAGCATTGAAGAGTCAGCCTACGCACGGGGAGCCTATCTCGTTGAGATCAATGAGGCAGGCATCCATGCGGAATTGAAGCAAAACTATCGGCAGCGGTCTATCGTTAGACTGCGGTACACTCTGACGGGGCAGGAGAGCGTGGAAGCGGTGGAGGAAGGCGCGATCGCCACCATCCAAGCCGCAATTGCCTCAAACAAGCTCAACCCCGCAGCCGCACCGATTGTTGAACTGCGCTTAGAGGGGACGGTAGGGTTCGACCGCCTCGACCTGGATGTGCGTCAACTGCAGCAACACCTGCAACAGATCAGTGGAGCGCTCATCTGTCTGCTGCGCTACGACGTGGATGAAGCCGCCTATGCTTCACCAATCGCTGAGGATGCCAGCCGCTTACAAATTGAGCAGGAGGTGTTTACCGATCTGCTGGCAGCCCATACGACCTACAAAAAACGGGCAGCGGAACTTGCACGGGGATTAATCGATCTCAAAGATCGGCAGCTGGAGGGCCGATCGGAACCCGAAATTTACCAGTTTGTGGAAGATCTGCTCTTTCAGGAAGAACGTTAGCTTTCAGGAAGAACGTTAGGAGGATGAGCATGGTTCAGCAGCGTTCTTTTGGTTGGACACTTAGCGGCGTCCTTCAGGGTATTCTGGCGATCGCCCTCATCAGCAACACAGGCTTACCAGTCAAAGCACAGACCCCTGGCTCACCGTCTCAAGGCAATGCTGTAGTTGCCCAACGCGACCTCCTCCCTCGCCGTGCGTCCCCCCCTGCTCCAGACCGCACTGTTGAGTGCGAGCTGCTGATCGTCGGAGGAGGACTATCAGGCACTGCCGCTGCCTACGAAGCATTGTTGCACGGGCAAACTGTCTGCATGACTGAGTTGACCGACTGGATGGGAGGCCAGATCACCTCCCAGGGAACCTCCGCACTAGATGAGGCCAACGGCCAGCGGCGCGCGGGCTGGTTTGCCAAAGGCTACCTGGAACTGCGCCACCGCATCCGCAAGCGGTATGGGATGCAAAACCCCGGCGACTGCTGGGTCAGTGCTTCCTGCTTTTTGCCACGCGATGCGGAGCGCATCTTGGAGGAGATGGTGCGGGATGCAGCCCAACAGGGCAGGGGGAAACTGCATTGGTTTCCCTCCACCGTGATCAAAGAGTTGGAGATTAGCCCGGATGGCAAGCAAATTATGGGGGCGATCGCCATTCAACACGCCGCTGCACCCGGCACTGCCCCGCTTAACACCGAACCCCTCTCGCACATCATCGAGGATGCCTACCAGTACGCAGATTCCCCACGGTTAACGAAGCAAATCATTCGCTTCCAGCCTCGACCGCGCCAGCAGAGTGGCCCAGCCGATTGGTACGTGATTGAAGCAACTGAGACCGGAGAACTAATTGCCCTTGCAGATGTCCCCTACCGCCTGGGCCTGGATCCCCGCTCCCACCGCAACCCGTCATCGCCCAGCATTGAGGGAGATCCCTACTGCACCCAAGGGTTCACCTACACGTTTGCAATGGAGCAAACCGCAGACCCCCAACCCCAAGAAAAACCTGCCTTCTACGATCGCTATGCCCCCTATTATGGGTTTGACCCCAATCCCTCTGTTTCAACCTTTGACGCTGTTTTTACCTATCGCCGCATCTGGAGTCCAGCGCCGCGCAGTGAGGCCAAAGTTCCCCGGTTTGGCGTGTCGATGCCAAAACCCGGCGACATTTCAATGCAAAACTGGGTCTGGGGCAACGACTATCGCCCCGGTACCGCTCAAGACAACCTGATTTACAGCCGCAACCAGCTCGTCCAACGGGGGGACCTTGCGCCGGGGGGATGGCGCGGCGGCCTGCGGACAGAAACCCTGAGAGCGGGCGAAGAACTGGCCTTGGGGTTTTACTATTGGCTGGTCGAAGGAACAACCAACTCCCAACCAGCGGGCAACAAGCAGCGTCATCCTAACCATCGGTTACTGCAAGGTTTGGAGTCTCCGATGGGGACAGTGCACGGCCTTTCCAAGTATCCCTACATTCGGGAAGGGCGGCGGATTATCGGTCGTCCGGCCTATGGCTACGCCGAGGGATTTACACTGGCAGAAATTGACATTTCAAGGGCAGATTACAGCGCTGAGTATTTCCGCAGAATGCTGTCGCCTGAGATGTATCGACATCTGTGGGTGGCCTTAGCAGGGTTGCAAACGGTGGATGTGCTGGTCAACCAGACGCCTGCTGCGAGTATTCAGCGGCGCACTCGTTCGACAATTTACCCCGATGCCGTGGGCATTGCTCAATACGCGATCGACTTTCACCCCTGTATGGCGCTTTCGCCGCCAGAAGCACCTGGTAACACCGAGCGGGAGGGAACCCGCACCGGGCATGGGCAGGCGTACCCCGGGCAAATTCCCCTACGGGCTATGATCCCTCAGACCCTTGATAATATGTTGGTTACAGGCAAAAGCATTGCGACGAGCCACCTGGCAGCGGCGGCCTATCGAGTCCATTCATTTGAGTGGTCTGCGGGGGTGGCTGCCGCCCATACGGCAAGATTTGCACTGCGGGAGGGAGTCTTGCCCTATCAACTCGTGGATGATTTGCCACGGGATGAGCCGCTGCTGAGAAAACTCCAGGCCGAACTGAACCGGGATGGGAACCCAACAAGCTTTCCTAATACTTCAGTGTTTAACCTAGATTGGAGTCAGTGGCGGGTGTGGTAGAGGCTGGCTCTAACGTGAATGCCGGATGAGCTGACACCCTTGCTGTTCCGTGCGCGGCGTGCAGGGAAAACCCCTCCTAACCAGAACTGATACGGAATCCGCCTGTAAAGTAGCAGTTGATTGTGATGTAAAACGCGCTGTGCACGCGTTTTACATCACAACCAACCGACTCAATCACCGATGGAGTCGGTATGACGTTGCCGCTAGATTTCATGAGTCAATGGTTATGCATTGATAAAGCTGAAGAATTCTAAACGTTTAGCAGGGAGGGGCGATCGCCTCGTTAGAATCAGCCTATACAGAAAGTTGGTTGAGAACAGTTGGTTAAGAGGAGAAGGGTGGATGCAGTCCCTTGCTACACCGGTGAGTCCTGAAGGAGTGTCGTCGGTCTATGGCCCAGTGACCTCCTGGCGGTATGGGCGATCGCTCGGCATTGACCCAATCGGAGCAATTTCGACCTGCTCGTTTGACTGTGTGTATTGCCAGTTGGGCGAGATCGAACGCAAGCAGCGCGATCGCGCTCTGTTTGTGCCCACGTCAAAAATTCTGCAAGATCTGCAACCGTTTGCGCCGTGGCAGGTGGATGTCATTACGCTGAGTGGTAGCGGCGAGCCCACGCTAGCATTGAACTTAGGGGAGATATTGACGCAGGTCAAAGCGTTAACCAGCAGACCTGTAGGCGTTTTGACGAATGGAACGCTGCTAGCAGAGGCAACTGTTCGGCGGGAATTGGCGATCGCAGACCAGGTCGCGGTGAAATTAGATGCAGTCTCAGCGGCGATGTTGAGGCGGGTGAATCGTCCGGTCGAAGGCATTACGCTCGATGAGTTATGGCAGAGTTTTTGTCAGTTTCGGCGAGAATTTGCGGGGCGTTTGTCGGTGCAGACGATGGTGTTGACCCCCTGGAGTTCCGCCGAGCAGGAACAGTATTTGGCTATGGTGCGGGCGATCGCCCCCGATGAAATTCACCTCAACACGCCAACGCGTCCGCGTCCGCTGAGACACCAGCTAGAGGCACGAGGGAACCATCCACCCGAGCAGCCTGAGTATGCCGTGCGATACCTCAAGCCCGTCAGTGCAGCGGTGCTAAAGGAGTGGGGCGATCGCCTTCAAGCGGCAACGGGAATTCCAGTCTATTCTCCACCACTGCCGCCCTCCGTGTGAGGACACAGAATCGTATGAGGACACAGAATTCTTTTACATCCCCAGAAGACATCACCCCTTGTAATGTCTTTGTAATTTCTTCTAGTAATTCCTTGTCATTTCATCCTGTGCTCTCCTCTTTAGAGAAACGGATGTCCTGATGGCTTCCATGCTTTCCTCAAACCCATCATTCCTAAAGCACCTATGACAACTCCTCAAGCAGAAAATGTTGAATCCTATATGCATCTTCTTGAGATTCCCCCTGGCTATCTCAACATCATGGGCTACGTGGACGAGTCGGAGGTGAATGGGCCAGGGTGTCGTGCGGTGATCTGGGTACAGGGCTGCCTGCGACACTGCAAGGGGTGTTACAACGAAGCCTCTTGGTCATTTGAAATCAACGAACTAGTTTCGGTAGACCATCTCGTCCACCGCATCTTGAGCAATCCCAAAAATGAGGGCGTGACGTTTTCAGGCGGGGAACCCTTCTGGCAGGCTCCAGCCCTGGCGCTGCTGGCCCAAAAAGTCAAGGCTGCTGGGTTAGGGGTAATGTCCTTCACGGGGTTTACCCTAGAGCAACTCCAGAGTGACTACGCCCCTGCAGGGTCAAAGGACTTGCTAGAGCAACTCGATATTTTGATTGATGGGCCATACGTCGAGTCACTTGCGATTCATTCGCCCGATTCACCTGTGTCGTCACGAAACCAGCGGGTGCATATTTTCAACCCTGCCTACCGCGATCGCATTTCCTGGGCAAGCGACCAAATTGAAATTCATGTCTTGAAGGATGGTCGGCGCATTGTCACCGGGTATTACAACCAGATGTTGCTAGCGACAGACTGAACGATTGTCGAGACGAAGGGAACGTCAGTTCTGGTTAAGAGGGTTTTGGGGCACCGCGCCGGGCGCGGGGCCCCAAAACCTTTGATCGTGTGATCGTGCGTGTG
>DVEB01000268.1 GCA_015295905.1 Synechococcales cyanobacterium M55_K2018_004 | reverse complement strand
TTGTTGGGGGAAACTCCACGCAGCGGGGGGGGCCACAGCAAGTGTTGTCCTAACCTATGCGTGTAGCGCCATAGCACTCAGGAGCCATTTTCAATCAACCTTGAGCCAAGGTGAGAGTATGGAATGTCAGTCCTGGTTAAGAGGGTTTTGGGTCACCGCGCCGGGCGCGGTGACCCAAAACCCTTACTTTTCCGTGCGCGTCGCGCATGGAAAAGTAAGGGGTTCAGCTTATCCCGAATTCACGTTATGGACGCTTCGCAGGTTCAGCAACCAGTGCAAGTTATAGCAAAGCGGGGTTCTACTCTCCGATAGAGGAGAACCCCGCTTTGTCGAGACTTAAGCCCCAGAGATGACTCTGAGAGCCTGAGTTAGCCCAGAGTCACTGCACTAAACATTGGTCAACTCACTATGGGGCAAACCAGGTGTAGGCAGAGCAGCAGAGCGTCGATAGGGCACAACATCTTGACCAAAGTAGCGGATGTATTCTGCACTCTCAACCATTGCCCTCACCGCTGCATGCAGACCCCTGTGCATCAATAACTCGTTGTATTGTTGCACTTCAGCTTGGTTTACTGGCGTGCGCCCTAGCAAGTGGCGGAACAAGAACTCTACCACCTTTGCACTAGGGTAGGGAACCTGGAAGCGATCGCTGTAGGCTCTCGAAGTGGCAAGGGCGTAGACAAACTCACGCATCGAGATCTCGCCGGCCATCAGCTTTGCCTCCAACGTGCGATCGCGCCATGCTTCAGGGATTTGTCCATCGAAGGCATCCATCACCTGAACATAGGCTGCTTCGATTGCCGAAGTAATCTCTACCGGCGTCATTCCCGGCGTCACTCGAACGATCCGCGCTGGTTTCTGCTGAACCGTTTTCAACTCAGCATCGGTGGGCAGCGATCGGCCTGCATCCACGACGCTGGAACTGCTGCCATTCGGTGCAGCGCTGGCCATCGCCATCCCCATAAGCGGCAGTTGAGTTCCCTGAACTCTAGGCTGGGCTGGAGAGAAACTTGGCACCACCAGCGTCTTGTTCTGCTTGGTCAGCGTGTTGTAGAGCCGTTGTGAGTTGGGATAGTTCGCCGCCGGCAACGTCAGGAAACGGTTGTAGGGAACGGTATCTTCGCCAAACGCCTCAGCATACTCTGGGGTGTTCAGCATCGCCGCGATAAACCCCTTCAAGCCCTGAGTCGCCAGGATTTGGTTATACTTACGAATCTCCGCCTGATCCAGGGGGGCGCGTCCAAGGAAGTGCTTTGTCCCCAGTTCAATCACTTTGGTATTGGGATAGGGCGTGTAGAACTCTTTGATATAGAGATTCGAGTTACCCAGCCCTTCAATGAACTCCTTAACCGAGATCTCACCATTGCTGAGTTTGCTTTCCAACACGGTGAACTCATTCTTAATGATGTAGGGAGCAACGTCTCGCTCAAAGATCTGGCGATACGCAGCACCGATCAACGTCTTCAGAGCAGGCTTGTCTTCTAGGTTCGTAAGCTTGAAAATCTTCGTCTGTTCGCGCTTCTTAGAAACACCTTGAGCAGTACGAGCGGCAATCTCAGGTTCCGTGCGCACATTCGGCACAGCCCCCAGTTGGATAAACTTAGGCGTTTCCTCAACCGTCACCTTCATGGCCTTATCGGCGATCGCCCCCACACGATTGGTCCGCAGAGCCAGGCCCTTAGGAGTCAGGTAGCGCTCGTAGGGAACAGTATCTTCCCCAAACGTCTCATAGTACTCTGGGCTATCGAGGATGGCATCCACCACAGCGTAGAAGCCTTGTTTCGATGCGATATCGAAGTACTTGTTGATCTCCTGACGACCATAGGTGGGACGCCCCAGCAGACGACGGTGGATATACTCAATCGCCTTGGTCACATACAGTGGAGTCCAGTAGAGGCTACGGAACAGATCTGACTTCGCTAGCGTGCGAACAAACTCACGCATCGTGATCTCACCGTTTTCCAGCTTAATCTCTGCTACCTTCTGGCGCTGACCTTCGTAGACATCACGACCAAAGACCTGTAGATAAGCAGCGCGAATAATTGCCTGAGTTGAGACCTCTGAAAACTTGGTGCTGATCCCTTTGCTATCAGTCCCGCCACGCTTCGCAAAGGTTTTTGTAAAGCTCGGCGACTGATCCATCTTGAACACTTTGGGGCCCAGCGAACCCGGAGCGGCCCCCCGGGCACCGGGATTGCTCAACTGGTTGTTAATCCCAGGTCCGCGGTTGATCAGGATGCGGCGGGTATCTTTGCCGAAGGGAGCAGGACTAGTGTTGGGGTTGCGCGTTTGCTTCGGAAAGATTGCACCAAACTGAATTTCCAACGGATCGTTGCCAGCACCGTAGACGTGCTGGTCAGGCAGGGGCCGTTTGTAGCGGGCAAAGGTCGTAATAAAGTGGGGAACCTTGCGGAAGGGCGCGCTGTACTTAAACAGGTCTTGCTGTGGCCCCCAGTTGCGGCATTCTTGGGCTTCTTGCCCCAACCCCCGCAGATAGGGAACAGTCTCTTCGCCGAAGTAATCGCTATATTCCTGGGAGTCTACTAGGGCGTCCACCAGCGCTGGCAGTCCTCCGCTGGAGACGATCGCAAAGTACTTCTGCACCTCTTCGCGGGAAGAAGGGCCACGTCCGAGGATATGACGGAAGGCAAGCTCTAGTGCCCGGCTGTTGATGTAGGGGTCGTAGAAGTTTTTGCGATAGAGGGGAGACTTGGCTAGGCGACGAATGAACTCCTTCATGGAGATCTCGCCGTTCTTCACCTTTGACTCTAGGTCAGAGATGCCCAGTGAGTAGGCGCGGGTGATATCCCGCTCAAACACCTGACGATAGGCTGCCTTGACGACCTCATTTTTCTCCTTCGCAGACAGGCCCGGTTTCATCACAAATTTCGGACGACGCTCGGAAGCATTGAAGTAGATCTGGGGCAGTTGCAGACCTTGCTGGTCAGGAGACGGGCGCTGACGCAGTTTACTAGAGGGCGTAGGAGCCACAAATTCGTTGAGCAACACATCGAAATATTGAGTGACGATCGCCGTTGCCTCGGCATCAGCCCGGAAGTAGCTCAGTGCAGAACCCTTCATTTCTTGCAGGGCGACAATGGTAGCATCACCCGAGCAAGCATTTTCAATAATTTCCCGCAGGCCTCGGACGTTGACTGAAATGATATTGGGGTCACCTGCAACAATTGCGTAGGTAACGTAGCGCAGGAACCAGCTCAGGTCGCGCAGCGACTTCTGCATATTGCTGGGGCCGTAGCGAGCGACGTTGATGGGGCGGAAACCGGGAGGGGTCGGGCCAGTGCTAGGAGTGAGGAAGAAGGAGCGCACCCCTTCAAAAATGCCACCACTGCCACTGGAGACATAGGTCACGGTACCCAGTTTCATGGCTTCCTGCATATCGAGGGGGGTGCCACCCATCGTCACTGCAACGGGAGCCTCGTCCTGAGGCTTCTCCAGAAAAGCCATTGGCGAACCGCCAACAAAAATACGGTTGGCGGCACGGGAGACAATCAATTCAGAATTCCTAGTCAGAGCATCCGCGATCGCCAACCGTTTTAGGCCAGAACTGAAAAAACTTGAGAGTTCGCTCAGTTCCCCGATCTCAAGAAAGCGGTCCTGTTGTTCCGCCTGGTTGATTGTGGAGACGGGGAGAGTCTGATACAGGTTAGGACGCGCAACAGAGCTTCCACCACTTGCCGTAACACTCATTGGATTTCAAAAGCTCCCTTTAATAACAACTGCCTCAGAGATGAGTTTTGGAGTGACCAGACAGGAGTAAATCAGCCGATTAAATAAACCTTTGTAAACCCCATTGCGAGCAGCAGGTGGGTTCGGTTAAAGACTCAGCCAGAGGACTGTCTGGGGGTCAAACAGCTTAACTCTAAGATTAAAACGATTCGGACTTCTTACGCGGAATATTAAAAAGCGTATAGAAATCCCCTGTAAGAGTTTCCCAAAAAATCCAAGCAAAAAAGCAGGAAGCGGCTGAGAGATTGGATAAGTTTTGTGAAGATGCAGGCGGTTCCCAATCCTAGTTCGACCCTCAAAACCCTGCCCAATACGCAGTTTTAGGGACGTGTGAGTCGTCTTGATGGGAATGTTGAGTGCCTGTTGTTGCTCTAACCCTTGCCCTTCAGCGTCCCAATATATGGGAGAGCGCCGCTTCAAAAAAATGATGCGATCGCCGTCATTGTTTATATTCCTTAAACTCTATTAATATTTCGTAATAAATCAGAGCTGGAGATCGACTCACTCCCCTGGTTGTCTGAGCCATCCTCATCTTTCGATACACTCAGAACAGCCCACTTTTTCCTGTCGCTATCCATGACTGACCCCCAAGCTGTCAGCGCTGCCGTCGCCAAACTCTACGATACTTACCCGTTCCCACCTGAACCCCTGCTGGATGCCCCCCCACCAGGCTATAACTGGCGCTGGAACTGGTTGGCGGCCTACCAGTTTTGCACAGGTCGCAAGCCTGCCCGGCAAGATATCCGCATCCTCGATGCAGGTTGCGGAACGGGTGTTGGGACTGAGTATCTGGTTCACCTTAATCCTCAAGCTCAGGTGGTGGGCATTGACCTCAGTGCCGGAGCACTAGCCGTTGCCAAAGAACGGTGTCAACGGTCAGGGGCTAATCAGGTTGAATTCCATCACCTCAGCCTGTTTGATGCCGATCAGTTACCCGGTGACTTCGATCTGATTAACTGTGTTGGGGTTCTGCACCACACTGCTGACCCAATTCGCGGTCTCCAGACCCTCGCCTCTAAGCTTGCCCCGGGTGGCCTGATCCACATCTTTGTCTATGGAGAACTCGGTCGCTGGGAAATTAAGCTGATGCAAGAGGCGATCGCCCTGCTCCAGCATGACAAGCGCGGCGACTACACCGATGGTGTCCAGGTGGGACGCAAGCTTTTCGCTGCCCTGCCGGAGAATAATCGCCTGGTGAAACGCGAGCAAGAACGGTGGTCGCTAGAGAACTACCGGGATGAGAATTTTGCCGATATGTACGTCCACCCCCAGGAGATCGATTACAACATCCATACTTTATTTGAACTGATTGATGCCTCTGGATTAGAGTTCGTCGGGTTCTCTAACCCACGCACCTGGGATCTGGAACGACTCATTGGCAAAGCACCCGATTTGCTAGAAAGAGCATCACACTTGGGCGATCGCCAACGCTACCGCCTAGTCGAACTGCTCGACCCCGAGTCCATCACCCACTATGAGTTTTTTCTGGCTCGTCCGCCGCTGCCCCGTCCCGACTGGTCGCAGGATGAACTGCTGCTCAACGCCATCCCCGAACGCAGCCCCTGTATGGACGGCTGGGATGCCCGTTGCCTCTTTAACTATGACTATCAGGTGATCCACTTATCGGACGCAGAGTGGGCGTTTCTCAAAGCCTGTGACCACAATGACCAAAATGACCAACGCACCGTAGGAGAGATCCTCAAAACGGTCGATTTGGGACTGGAGGGTGTGCGATCGCTCCTGTCGCAGCAACTCCTCCTGCTTACCCCTGCCTGATCCCCACATTCTGACTCACCCAACTCCCTTTCTTCACCCCACCACTGATCCCCAATTTTCTAAATCAATAAGTATTGTTACTCCCCCAGTGATATGATCTTCATGGTTCGTAAAGCAAAGCCAACGTTCAGGAGGCAGTTCTAATCCGTGAACTCGCCCAACTCCTCTCAAGAAACACCGAGTGTGCCCAGTGAAGCTGTGGCAGCCGAACCTGTCACAGCTGAATCTGTCACAGCCGAACCTGTCGCCAGTGAAACTGCCACAGCCACCACCGCAAATGCTAATGCTGAAACTTCCGCCGGCGGGGTGTCTGCCACACCCAACCAATCAATGCAGGAGTACTACCAACTTCAGCAAGAGCTGCTCAGGGGAACGTTGATCATCTCAGTGGTGATCTTTGTGGCCGTCTGGATATTTTATTCGCTGAACATTGCGCTGAATTATTTCATTGGCGCGTGCACAGGTGTGGTTTACTTGAAAATGTTGGCTAGAAACGTCGAGCAGCTTGGCAGGGAAAAGAAACGACTTGGAAGAACCCAACTCGCCGTTCTCGTAGTGGTGATTGTAATTGCATCCCGCGTGGATCAGCTACAAGTTCTCCCAATTTTTTTAGGATTCCTGACCTACAAGGCTGCCGTCATTTTCTATATGCTGCGGACAACGCTCTTGCCTGAGTCGTCAGGCAGAAGCTAATTCTCCTGACCTTCTGTAAGACTCCGGGGAACCCCCTTTCAAATGGAAATGTTGAACTCCATTCAATTTTTCAATGCCTTCCCCCTGGCTGAGCTAGAAGTTGGTAAACACTTCTACTGGCACATCGGGAACCTCAAGCTGCATGGGCAGGTGTTCCTGACCTCCTGGTTCGTGATTGGTCTGCTGTTGCTGGCATCCGTTCTGGCAACTCGCAACATTCAGCGAATTCCTTCTGGTTTCCAAAACTTGATGGAGTATGCCCTGGAGTTCATCCGTGACCTGGCAAAAAACCAGATTGGCGAGAAGGAATATCGACCTTGGGTGCCTTTTATCGGTACGCTCTTTCTGTTCATCTTTGTGTCGAACTGGTCGGGCGCACTGCTTCCCTGGCGGATTATCGAACTTCCTGAAGGGGAGCTGGCCGCTCCTACTAGTGATATCAACACAACGGTGGCGCTGGCCTTATTGACTTCCCTGGCTTACTTCTATGCCGGGTTCAGCAAGCGCGGTTTAGGTTATTTCTCAAAATACGTTGAGCCTACTCCAGTTTTGCTGCCGATCGCCATCCTGGAAGATTTCACCAAGCCCCTCTCGCTCAGCTTCCGTCTTTTCGGAAATATTCTGGCGGATGAGTTGGTAGTCGCTGTGCTGGTGCTGCTGGTGCCTTTGTTTGTGCCAATTCCAGTGATGATGCTGGGTCTGTTTACCAGTGCCATTCAGGCGATCGTATTTTCTACCCTGGCTGCGGCATACATCCACGAAGCGCTGGAAGGCCACGGTGGTGAAGAGCATGAGGAGCATTGATGCCCTCAGTTGTTAAAAGTTTGGATTTTTGATGGGCGATCGCGTGGACTGTCTCAGCTTGCTTGAGTTGTTCACCGTCTAACGTGCAAATCCAATATCTCCCTGTCGTTTTAGTTCTGTTCACTTGAGGAAATCATCATGGATTCATCATTAGTTTCTGCTGCTTCCGTTCTGGCTGCTGCTCTGGCCATTGGTCTGTCTTCACTCGGGCCGGGTATTGGTCAAGGGAATGCATCCGGTCAGGCTGTTGAAGGGATTGCCCGTCAGCCCGAAGCAGAAGGTAAAATCCGCGGTACGTTGCTGCTTACCCTAGCGTTCATGGAGTCACTCACCATCTACGGTCTGGTGATCGCGCTGGTGCTGCTGTTTGCAAATCCTTTTGCGTAAGTTCTCTGGTTTGCAAACCAGCGTTAAACAAGGCCACGACGGCACAAAGGCATTGGTGGTTTCGGTAGATGCGTGAGCCGCAAGTTGTACTCACTGCTAGAAACAGGCCTCTTGATTGAAAACTCTACAACCGGATCAATGCCTTTGTGTCTGAGTGGCTAGCTCGATAAATTGATTGACCGCCATCACCCATGGGGGCTTTGAAGGGTATGACGTATCGGATTAAGCTATTAGGAATTGACACAGCTGTCAAAGTGGAGGCGCAGAATGTTTGATTTTGATGCCACTCTACCCCTGATGGCAGTTCAGTTTTTGTTGCTGATGGTCATTTTGAACGCGGTTTTCTACAAGCCGCTGACCAAAGCCTTGGACGACCGCACTAATTACATCAATTCTAACCAGGTCGAAGCTAGGGAGCGCCTGGAAAAGGCAGCGCGTCTTGCAAAGCAATATGAGCAGGAATTAGCAGATAGTCGTCGTCAAGCTCAAGCCATTATCGCTGCTGCTCAGGAAGACGCTCAGAAGATTGCTGCACAACGAATGGCTGAAGCGCTGCAGGAAGCTCAAGCGAAGCGCGAGCAGGTGCAACAGGAGCTAGACCAGCAAAAGGCTGAAGCGCTGCAAGCCTTAGAGCAGCAGGTCGAATCGCTCAGTCGTCAAATTCTGGATAAGCTGCTAGCGGGTGTTCGCTAGCCTTGCCACTCGCTGCAATCCTTGCTGCCGCAGGCATCATTCATGAACAACTCAGAGCCATAATTGGGCACTTTTCAAATGACTATCATGGGGACTTTGTTACTACTAGCTGCCGAGGCTGGTGAACTCGCAGAAGGCGCTGAAGGCGGAGGATTCGGTCTTAACTTCAATCCGCTGGAAACCAATTTAGTCAACCTGGCGATCGTGATCGGGGTGTTGGTCTATTTTGGTCGGGGATTTTTAGGTAAGACCTTGAACGATCGCCGTGACAAGATCGAAGCTGCCATCAGAGATGCTGAGAAGCGCAAGCAAGATGCTGCTGCAGCCCTCGCCGAACAACAACAGAAGTTAGCACAGGCTCAAGCGGAAGCGGCTCGTATTCGTTCAGAGGCAGAGGCTAGTGCCAAACGTGCTGCTGATGCCGTATTGGCTGCTTCGGAGCAAGAGATCGAACGAATGAGAGCGAGTGCGGCACAGGATTTGGCAACTCAGCAGGAGAAAATTATTAATGAGTTGCGTCAACGGGTGGTCACCCTTGCTATGCAAAGAGCAGAAGATGAACTGAGAACATCACTGAGTCATGACACACAGGCCCGCTTGGTTGACCGCAGCATTGCGATGCTAGGAGGTCAGTCATGAAAGGTCGTGCAGTAACCGCTGAAGTCGTTGAACCCTATGCTCAGGCGCTGATGTCTGTAGCCAAATCCCACAACTTGGTCGAGCGTATCGGGGAAGATGCGACGGCGATCCGCGACACCCTGAAGGAATCTCAAGATTTGAGACTCTGCTTGGATAGCCCCATTATTCAGGCAGATAAGAAGAAGGCTGTTTTGCGACAGGTCTTCGGGGAAGCAGTTCATCCCTTCACGCTGAATTTCTTGATGCTGCTGGTCGATCGTCGTCGTATTGGTTTCCTGGACGCTATTTGTGCCCAATATCAAGCCCTTCAGCTTGAGGTTAATCAGGCTGTCCTGGCGGAAGTGACCTCCGCTGTCGAACTTAATGATGCGCAGCGGGATGCTGTTCGTCAGCGGGTTATGGCGATGACGGGTGCCCGCGATGTGGTTTTGGAATTGCAGATTGACCCTGACTTGATTGGCGGTGTCATCATCAAGGTTGGTTCCCAGGTGATAGATGCAAGCCTGCGTGGACAACTCCGCCGCATTGGTTTGAAGCTCAGCAGTGCTTCCTGATTTCTGTAACCCCTAGTTTTCTTAGAAACCTGAACCCCTCGGAGAGTAAAAGATCATGGCAGTGATTAGACCCGACGAAATTAGCAATATTATCCGTCAACAGATTGAGCAGTATGACCAGGAAGTCAAAGTTGCTAATGTTGGTACGGTTCTTCAAGTAGGAGATGGTATTGCCCGCATTTATGGCCTTGACAAGGTAATGGCCGGTGAACTGCTGGAGTTTGAAGACGGTACTGTCGGAATTGCTCTCAATCTGGAAGAGGATAACGTCGGTGCGGTATTGATGGGTGATGGTCGCGATATTCAGGAGGGCAGTTCCGTCACAGCAACCGGTAAGATTGCTTCGGTTCCTGTGGGTGAGGCTTTCATTGGTCGTGTTGTGGATGCCCTGGCACGCCCCCTCGATGGCAAAGGTGATATCGTTACCAGTGAATCTCGTCTGATTGAGTCTCCAGCGCCTGGTATCATTGCTCGGAAATCGGTGTATGAGCCTTTGCAAACTGGAATTACGGCAATTGACTCGATGATTCCAATCGGGCGGGGGCAGCGAGAACTCATCATTGGCGATCGCCAAACTGGAAAGACCGCCGTTGCAGTAGACACGATTCTTAACCAAAAGGGCGAAAACGTTATTTGCGTATACGTTGCCATTGGTCAGAAAGCCTCCACGGTTGCTCAAGTGGTGGAAGTATTGCGGGAGCGTGGTGCGCTTGACTACACCATCGTTGTTGCAGCGAATGCCAATGACCCTGCGACTCTGCAATACCTGGCTCCCTACACAGGTGCAACCTTGGCCGAATACTTCATGTATCGCGGTCAGCACACGCTCGTGATCTACGACGACTTGTCCAAGCAAGCTCAGGCTTACCGTCAAATGTCGCTGCTGCTGCGCCGCCCACCCGGACGGGAGGCATACCCCGGCGACGTGTTTTACCTACACTCTCGTCTCCTGGAGCGGGCAGCAAAACTCAGCCCTGAACTCGGCGAAGGGAGTATGACTGCCCTGCCTATCATTGAGACCCAGGCAGGTGACGTTTCAGCCTACATTCCTACCAACGTGATTTCGATTACTGACGGTCAAATTTTCTTGTCTTCTGACCTGTTCAACGCTGGTCTACGTCCTGCGGTGAATGCTGGTATTTCCGTATCCCGCGTGGGTTCTGCAGCCCAGACCAAAGCGATGAAGAAAGTGGCAGGAAAGGTGAAATTGGAACTGGCTCAGTTCGCTGAGCTAGAAGCCTTTGCTCAGTTTGCTTCTGACCTGGATAAGGCGACTCAGAACCAGCTTGCTCGTGGTCAGCGTCTCCGCGAAATTCTGAAGCAGCCTCAATACTCGCCGCTGTCGGTAGCTGAACAGGTTGCTGTTATCTACTCTGGCATCAACGGCTACTTGGATGACATTCCAGTAGAGAAGGTGACGAGCTTTGTAAAAGGCTTGCGGGAGTATCTGAAGAATAGCAAAGCTGAATACCTAGACGCTGTTCAGAGCAGCAAGCAACTGACGGATGAAGCAGAAGCGATGCTGAAGGATGCCATTACGGACTACAAGCAGTCTTTCCTGGCAACGGCCTAGTGTTCTGTTAAGCATCGTTTGAAGGGTCAAAGCTCCTACAAACGATGCTTAACCCTTCAATTTTTAGGTAATGGGTGCCTGTTACTTACCGATAAGCTAAAAATTGACAGACCCCTGGTGCGAACGTGGTTGACGACCGACTCGTTGCTGAAAGGTTGGTCATCAACAACTAAACGCTATTTGAGGAAATAACGATGCCTAACCTTAAAGCAATTCGCGATCGCATTGATTCGGTCAAGAATACGAAAAAAATTACAGAGGCCATGCGCCTCGTGGCCGCTGCAAAAGTCCGTCGCGCTCAGGAACAGGTGATTGCCACCCGTCCTTTCGCCGATCGGCTGGCCCAAGTCCTTTACGGTTTGCAGACCCGTTTACGCTTTGAAGATGCCGACCTGCCGCTGCTGAAACAGCGGGATGTCCAGACGGTGGGGCTGCTGGTTGTGTCGGGCGATCGCGGTCTTTGCGGCGGCTACAACAGCAACGTCATCAAGCGCGCTGAGACTCGTGCCAAGGAGCTTCAAGCTGAAGGGCTGGGTTATCGCTATGTCATTGTTGGGCGTAAAGCTGCACAATACTTCCAGCGGCGCGATCAGCCCATTGATGCGACATTCGGTGGCCTCGAGCAGATTCCCACCTCTGCTGAAGCGGCAAAGATTGCCGATGAGTTGCTATCCCTTTTCTTGTCGGAAACCGTCGATCGGGTCGAGCTAATTTACACTAAGTTCGTCTCCCTTGTCAGTTCCCGCCCTGTTGTTCAAACTCTCCTACCTCTAGACGCTCAGGGCTTGGAAGCCAAAGATGATGAGATTTTCCGGTTGACGACTCGTGGTGGAGAATTCCAAGTTGAACGGGAAACGGTCACGCGCGAGGTGGCGACTCAGTTTCCTCAAGACATGATCTTTGAGCAAGACCCGGTGCAAATTCTAAACGCGCTGCTGCCGCTCTACCTGAATAACCAACTGCTGAGAGCATTGCAGGAATCGGCTGCTAGCGAACTAGCGGCTCGGATGACGGCAATGAACAACGCTAGCGACAACGCCAGCGAACTGATCAAGACCCTCTCGTTGTCCTACAACAAAGCGCGTCAGGCTGCGATTACCCAGGAAATCCTAGAAGTCGTAGGCGGGGCGAACGCGCTGTAACTAACTGAGGGATACTGCGTCAGTCTTCGATCTTGAAGTGTGCAGTGCCCACTCGAGTGGACTGACTTCAGTCAGTTTTGCGTGCCATTTTTTGAGCAATTGGCTTGATAGCGTTACTTGCTTGTAGGGTAAAAAACTTTCCGTGGGAAATCCAACCGCTCGGGGTTTCCCGCAAAACGTTTTGTTCTAACCTAGCGTCAGTTCTGGTTAAGAGGGTTTCAGCTTATCCAGAATTCACGTTAACCCAGAGCGGTTTTTATATTAATGAGGGACAGTCGCGTAGCACAAGATCCTATCGGTTAAGGGGTTGAGTGGTGTGGTCACAGATTACCCCACTGCAAGTGTCTATAGGCGCGTAGCGCTATAGACGTAACTAACGTTTGTTCGGGTTAAGCGAGTTTTGGGGCACTAGGTTTGGCGTGGTGCCCCAAAACATTTGATTTTTTGAGTGCAACGCACCCAAAAAATCAAATGTTTCAGCGTATTCCAAATTCACGTTAAAGCTGTATCACCCCTGCTCGAGCTTCTTGAGTTTGACTCACCGTCAGCCGGGGCAAACGATGCTTAAAGCCGCAGAGAATTTCCCAGGAAATCGTACCCAACATTGCTGCCCAGTCTTCGGCTGAAATACTCTCCTCGCCATCACGTCCCAACACAGTGACCACTTCACCTTCCTGTAGGTCAGGAATTTGAGAGACATCTAGCATCATTTGATCCATTGTGATCGCCCCAATTTGGGGGATTCGTCTGCCACGGATCAGCACACTCATACGATTAGAGAGATTGCGGGGAATGCCATCGGCATAGCCAATGGCTATGGTGGCGATCGCCATCTCTCGCTCTGCAATAAACTGATACCCGTAACTGACCCCTGTCCCCGCCTGAATCGTTTTCACCTGGGTGACGCGCGTTTTGACTTGCAGTACAGGCTGTAGGTCAACCTTGTTCGCTAAGTGAGGCGCTGGCGGCAAACCATACAGTGCGAGACCAACCCGCACCAGGTCGTAGTGCAACGAAGGATCGGTGAGGGTTGCCGCAGAGTTGGCGATATGCAGCATGGGAGTTGCGATCTCGGCGGCAGTGAGTTGGGCGATCGCCCCCTTAAACCGCGCCTGCTGAAGCCGCATCACGGTTTGATCCAAGCTATCTGCCGTAGCGAAGTGGGAGTAAAGACTGGCAATTTTGAGTTGGGGCAGATTTTGCACCAGTTGAGCAAACTCAGCAGCGTCCTGCCAAGGTGCCCCCAAGCGCGACATCCCCGTATCAATCTTTAGGTGAACCGGTAGAACTGTGTGGGGCGAGTCAGCACTGAGCGTTTCTGACACGATCAATGCTTGCTTGGGAGTACAGAGCGTTGGTTGCAAGTTCCAGCGGGCGATCGCTCTCACTTGTTCTGGCGTATTCGTCGCCCCCAACAGCAGGATGGGGGCATTTACCCCCGCCTCTCGCAACTCAATGCCCTCAGGAATCGTGGCAACTCCCAGCCAAGTGGCTCCGTGTTTTAGAGCAGTCCGGGCGACTGTCACCGCCCCATGTCCATAGGCATCGGCCTTCACAACCGCCAACAAATCCGCCCCAGGTGCTAGCAATTGACAGATTTGTCGCACGTTATGAGCCAAGGCAGACAGGTCAATCTCCACCCACGCTCTCTCCCGTTGCATCGGGATCAAACTAGGTGTATTTTCCCAACTCAACATTGTTGAACCACTCCTCGTCAAACCACTCCTCAAGCGAATTTAGGGAAATAGCCGTCCCAAATTCGTCCATTCTTCACATCACTAGACCCCCCGTATGCGGGCTGACTTGAAGGCGGGAATGATTCGCGCGTTACCGCACAACCATTCACACAAGAGGTCTAGTACTTCTAGTACTTAGTGAATACTCAATACCCTAACCTGCGCTTTCGAAAAATCAACCCTTGCACTTAAAATTCAACTGCATTTTCGCGGTCTGAATTGGATCACCATCCGTTAAGGTGCGCTGCGCCAGACTTCAACCATCGCGCTGATGCGCCAGGTACGCTGCACCCACCACAAAAAAGCCGATTAGCTAATTAAATGTTAAGCAGCCACTGCGATCCAGACCTATCATTAAAATTTATAATCATTGACTACGTATTCCGTTCCAAAATCTGACTGCTGCTGTCAAATTCTCCTGTTTTCAGTTGTTACACGCTCCCTAGCGAGTGCAATTTATGTTACCATCTGTAAAACCTCTTTATATATGGCCATAAATGGGTAAGGTTCTGGTGTTGAACGCCTCGTACGAACCCCTCAACATCACCAGTTGGCGGCGGGCCGTTGTCCTGCTGATTAAAGGCAAAGCAGAACAAGTTGAACACAATGGCAAGGTTGTCTACGACAAGTTGCCCTTGCCTTCAGTCATTCGATTAAGGCACTACGTTCGGGTGCCCTACAAGGATATTCCGCTCACTCGCAGGAACATTCTCCACCGCGACAGTCACACCTGCCAATATTGCGGGTATAGCGGCGATGACTTAACTCTTGACCATGTGATCCCGCGTTCTCGGGGAGGAGTGGACTCTTGGGAGAATATCGTGACGGCCTGCGTCCGGTGTAATGTGAAGAAAGGTAACCGAACGCCCAAAGAAGCCAATATGGTGCTTGAGCGTCCTCCCCATCGCCCCCACAGTGGCTTATATTTCGAGGTCACAAAGCATATTAAAAGCGGTGTGCATCAAGAATGGCAGAAGTATGTCATTGGTATTTGACCCCTGGCCTAGTTTAGTCAGGGGTTTTGCTTTCTGGTGAACAGATCCTCAACACCCCCTTGGTTTAGAAAATAGGAGGTTCGGAAAATAGAACCCCTAAGTGGGTGTCGCTAACGATTTTTTTTGAGATGATCGGTTTAGTAACCTAACTTTACTCATGGTGCTTGGCTAGCAGGTGGGGTGGTATCTGTTAGTAGAGCTATTTCTTTTCGATTCTGAGACTTTATGCAATCTAACTCTCTCAAATCCCGCAATAGTCTGCCCATCATCTCTGAACCAACCCCGACTAGTAATGGGTCAAATGGTGCGATCGCAGACTCTGAGGATAGTGACCCACACCGACTGAAACCGGACTGGTCCCTCATTACTCCTCACGGACGGCGCCTGACCGAGCAAAAGACAGAAGCACTCCGTCGGGTGATGGAGCAACACCAAGGCGATCGCCAACTTGTAATCCTGCAAGATTTTCCGGATCCAGACGCCCTGTCTTGTGCCTGGGCCTATAAGTTGATCGCTCAACAGTATGATATTCGCTGTGATATCGTCTATGCGGGCACCCTGAGCCACCAGGAAAATATTGCTCTTGTCCGCCTGACGGGATTACCAGTGCAGCGCTGGACCCTTCAGACGGCCAAGGAGAAAGATTTGGCCGTTTATAACGGCTGCGTTTTCATTGACAACCAGGGCACTACCACGCAACTGGCTGACTTGATGAAACAGCACAAAATTCCTGTTACGGTCGTGATTGACCACCATAGCAGCCAGGGTGATATGAAAGCGGAGTTTGATGATATTCGCTCTCAGACCCGTGCTACCGCAACGATTCTGACGCAATATCTACAGGCTGGATTGTTACGTCTGGACAGCAGCAACGGTGAGCACGTCAAGTGTGCGACTGCCTTAATGCATGGCCTCCGCTGTGACACCAATCGCCTCATGCAGGCCCAGGAAGAAGATTTCCTAGCAGCGGCCTATCTCAGCCGGTTTTATGACAGCCAACTGCTCAACGCGATTCTGCAATCGTCGCGCTCGAAGCGTGTGATGGACGTGATTGAGCGATCGCTGCGGAACCGCATCCTGCAAAATAATTTCTCCATCGCGGGCGTGGGCTATCTCCGCTACGATGACCGAGATGCTATTCCCCAAGCGGCTGACTTTTTGGTAACTGAAGAAAACGTGCATACTGCCGTGGTCTACGGGATCGTCCACGACGAAGACGAAGACCTAGAAATCGTGATTGGTTCGCTGCGGACGAATAAGCTCACCTTAGACCCAGACGAATTCATTAAAGAAGCCTTCGGGCAAGACCCGCAGGGACGCTTCTTTGGGGGTGGTCGTTCAATGGCGGGTGGCTTTGAGATTCCCATGGGCTTCCTGTCAGGCTTCAACGAAAACAGCGAATATACCCGCATTAAGTGGGAGGTTTTTGATGCCCAGATCAAGCAGAAGTTATTGAGGCTAGTCAATCCTGAAAATGGGGTGATTCGGACAGCCTAATGCCCCAGAAGCAAGCACACGTGCTGCTTTGACATCCTTGATTCTGGATGTCATATCCTTTGGTAGGGCGTTGTTTGTAGTGCTGACTTGGGTTAGCTCACTCAAATGGGGACTACGCACTTGAGCGACACACTTTTGGGCTACACACTTAAGGATGGTAGACTGACTGGGCTGACGGATAGTGGGCTGACACAGTATAGGAATACTTGCAGGGGCTAAGTGATGTCGATTGAGCTTTACATGATTCGTCATGGCCTTGCTGGCGAGCACGGGAGCTATCCCAACGATGAGGAGCGCCCCCTCACCGAAGCAGGGCATAAGAAAACAAAGCGGGTAGCTGAGCGGCTGCGAGACCTGGGGCTGAAGTTTGATTTGATTTTGACTAGCCCCTTGGTAAGAGCACGACAAACGGCTGAGATTTTGTATACAACAGGTTTGAGCGAGCAGCTCGAGGAAACGCGACATCTTGCTCCTGAAGGTCGCTTTGAGCACTGGCTCGCGTGGTTTGAGGACTGGCGAAAACTGGCGGGAGAAAGTCTTGCCATCGTTGGGCATGAACCCAACTTAAGTACCTGGGCTGAGATGCTGATCTGGGGGCAGTCGCCAGGACGCATTGTGATGAAAAAAGCTGGCGTAATTGGGCTGTTGCTCCCGGCAGAAGGTTCCCCTGCTGGGCAAAGCGACCTCTTCTGGCTATCACCTCCACGGTTCCTTATTAACGTGAATTCGGGATAAGCTGAAACCCTTGCTGTTCCGTGCGCGCCGCGCATGGAACAGCAAAGCTTTTGGGTCACCGTGCCCGGCACGGTGACCCAAAAGCCTCTTAACCAGAACTGACGTTGCCTACGCAGAGACTGCGGTTAACGGCGCTGCAGATATTGCAGGATGCCGCGTGCGATCGCTCTTGCCATGAGACTGCGGAACTGGGGGTCGCGTAGTCGTGGTGCATCCTCCGCCCCAGTCACAAAGCCCACCTCCACCAGCGCCGCTGGCATAGTGGTGTTGCGGATGACATAGAAACGGGCGGATTTGGCACCGCGATCGCGCATCCCAGTCATCTCAACGATGCTGTTTTGGATGGTTTGCGCCAGGACTTGCCCACTGGGAGAAGCAAAGAAGGTTTCCACCCCATTCACATCTGGGCGTTGCATCGAAATGGCATTGGCATGGATGCTCACGAAAACATCGGCATTGGCGTTATTTGCAATCTGGACGCGTGGTTCGAGTTCAACGGTGCGGTCGGTCGTGCGAGTGAGCACCACTCGTACGCCCTGACGTTCCAGAATCGAGCGCACTTCCATGGAGATCGGCCAGAGGACATCGACTTCTCGCAGCCCACCAATGCCGATCGCCCCCGGATCAATTCCGCCGTGGCCGGGGTCGATGACAACGGTGCGGCGACTATCTGGGCGCGGCAGTTCTTCACTGGGAAAGTCAGGTTGACGCGGAGGCAATGCATTGCCGCGCAGCGCTAGGGTGAGGGTTTCTGCTTCGGGCTGGTTGAGATCTCCCAACCGGACACCGGGAGCAGGGCGAACAAGTACAACCACAGTCTCACGGTCTTCCTGACGCAGACGAATTTGCTGTAATGGGCTACCAGCCCCTAACTGGGGGCCAGTGGTGCGATCGGACAGCCGTGCACCATTGAGAATGATGCGAAACGCGCCTTCCCGGCGGTCCCATTCGCCGTCGTAGCGAATGGGCTGGTCAGTGCGGACAATCAGTTGTTGACCATTGGCACTCAGTTCCACTGCCAGGACGGTTGCCAGCAGCTCATCCGGCCTTGATAGGGGCGGATTGATGGGGGGCAGCGGGTCGCGGTCACGCGGCGGTAGAGGGCGGTCGTTGGGAGGAGGGGGCAGGGGTGGAGGGGTAACAGGAGGCTGGCGATCGCTAGGGGGACGGCCAATCAAACCGCTCCTGGGCGGTAGGAGCACCACCCCACCAAAACCACTGTTCGATGCCTGCCAGTTAAAATTCTGGCCTGTCAACTCTAGCGTCACACGCACTGCGGGTGGGTTGCCCTGCACTTGGCTCAACCGCACTCGGCTGACACCGTGGCGGTTGACCGGAATGTCGCGCTGGGCAAGGGTGGGGGACAGGGTGGTATTGGCGAGTTCAAAGATAAGGCGCGATCGCCCCCTTTCCTGGCGGGTTTCGATTGTAGGGGCAGGCCCGGTCGTCCTCACAAACAGGCCGTCGCCCGTCACCTGGACGCCTTCCAGACGAGTCCCTGTCGGAGGCACGGTGGAGGTAGGTGGGGGGGAAATGGGGGGTTGTTCCTCAATCGCGATGCGCTGCGGTGTGGGCAGTTGCACCGACCACTGGGTTGGGGTCGTGCCTCGTACTCTGACCTGCTGAGGATCGATTGTGAACCCTGGAGCCATCTCGATCACAATGCGAGTGGTCTCGGCGTCAAACTGGCCAACTCGGACCTCTCGAATGGCGCCGCCCACAGGCTGAGTCCGCACTACATTGCCGACCCTAGTACCCGGCAGGTCGATGACAATGCGGGTAGGGTTGGGAATCAGCTGCGCCCTGGGTTGAACGCCTTCATCGGTGGTAAAGGTGAGCCGATTGCCCTGGGATTCAAATCTCCAAAATTGCAGTTCAGTCGCATCGGCTGGAAGGGCCAACAGGAAACTGCTCAACATTCCAGCAATGCTGGTGGATAGCCAATGGACTCTCACAAGTGCGATCGCTCCTAACTGTTCTCACATCAATAACTTGGGACATCGTGGATCTCATGACCGCCGGTGCCTACTGAGAAGTTCCACAATGCTCAAGGAAAGATCCGCAAAGAAAACTCTATCTTGTCTCCGCACGGTTTATGTCAAACGACCTGGCTAAATACACAGACGATGATGGAGGATAGAGCATCCCTAGGAAAAATGGAATGACCCTGAGCGTATCAGTTCAGTTCAAGCAGGACGTGTGCCCGTTGCCTTGAGGTTTGGCCTAAATGGCACGAAACTACCTGGAATGATTGCATTGCAGGCATTCTAGGTAGTTTTGTCGCATCAGTAGTGACATGAGTTCAACCGCCAGTCTGGATCAACTGCCTGAATTCTTATTTGATTCTGTTGCTGCTCGCTTTTTTGGAAGGAGTCGCTATGCTTGAGGATCTATCCTTCCTCGAGTTGACATTGCATTGACGGCAAAAGAACTGGTGAAATGAGGAGTTGGGTAAAGCAGTTGTGCTAGTTTATCCAATTTGGTGATGAATTTGTTATGAAGAAAGCACTTTACCTTCTGGCAACCCTGAGCGATCGCGACTTTGAATGGTTGCTTCAGGTTGGGCGTGCCAAGCAAATTTCTGCTGGAACCGTATTAATTCGTGAGGGTGAGCCGACCGATGCACTCTACATCGTGGTTGAGGGAAACTTGGCCGTCCTGGTAGAAGCACTGGACGACGAGGAGATCGCCCGCTTATCGACAGGCGAAGTTGTGGGGGAGATGTCTTTTGTGGATTCTCGTCGTCCCTCAGCGACGGTCAAAGCCATCGAAGACTCACTGGTATGGGCGATTCCCCGCAGCCAACTGGCGGCAAAACTCAACCAAGATGTTGCTTTCGCTTCCCATTTTTATCAGGCGATCGCCGCCTTCCTGTCAGACCGGCTCCGCAGCACTGTGAGTCGGTTAGGGTATCACAAAGACCCTCAACTGCCTGAACTGGAAGAACAGGATCTGAATCCCCAGGTTTCGGGCAATTTAGAACTCGCAAAGACCCGCCTGGACTGGTTACTGAACCAACTCAGGTCGAGGCATAAGTAGAGGTTTTTGAAATCATTGTGAATACCTGAAGCATGGATTTTCCCCTTGCCCGGCAGCGGTTTTACCAAGAAATTTGCCAACTTGACGACCAAATCAACTTGGCGAAAGCAGCGCTTTACTTAGCGCAGGAGGAGTATACCCAGCTCGACCCGGATGAGTATCTCAATGCGCTCGATGTGATGGCGGCAGAGGTGATTGAACGCTTGCCCCAAGGGCGCTATCCCCTCCGCATTCTGCAAACCATCAACCAATACCTCTACGACGACCTAGGCTTCAAAGGCAACACAGAGCGCTACTACGACCCACGCAATAGCTTCCTCAACGATGTATTGGAGCGGCGGACGGGAATCCCCATCACCCTGTCGGTGGTCTACATGGAAATTGCCAAGCGGATTGACTTTCCGATGGTTGGAGTAGGAATGCCAGGACATTTCTTGATCCGGCCTGTGGTAGATGAAATGACAGTGTTTGTAGACCCGTTTAATCGAGGAGACGTGCTGTTCCCAGAGGATTGCCAGGCTCGTCTAGAGCAGGTGCTTGGTCAGCCCGTGGAATGGCGCCCCGAATTTCTGGAGGCGGTGTCAACCCGTCAGATTCTCGCCCGCATGTTGACGAATCTGAAAATCATTTACTTGCAACAAAACGATCGTCAGCGTGCTCTATCAATGGTGGAACGAATTTTGCTGTTGTTTCCCAATACTGCTACAGAACTGCGCGATCGCGGCCTACTTTACTACCAGGCAGGACGCTGGAGTGAAGCCATCCCTGACCTAGAGGCTTACCTAAACGCAGTCCCCGACGCACGGGACGGCAATGTGATCCAGGAGTTGCTGCGACGCATGGCTGAGGGCTAGTTTCTGGAGAGAATAACGCTACACGCCTAGGTTAGGACAAAGCATTTGGTGGGACGCCTTGAGCCGCGGGGTTTTCCACCAAACGCTTTTTAGAAAAACGCTTTTTAACGTGAATTCGGGATACGCTGAAACCCTTGCCGTTCCGTGCGCGTCGCACACGGAACAGCAAGGGTTTTGGGTCACCGCGCCCGGCGCGGTGACCCAAAACCCGCTTAACCAGAACTGACGTTTCCTACTGAGACTTGCTGGTGTTGATGTGTTGGCAACGGGCAAGGCAGACGGGCTTGGTAGAATAATGACAATGAAAGCATTGCCACTGCTTGACAAAAGTTCCCTAGAGACTGTTTTGGTTCATGGAAAGTTTGAAGACCTGGTTGTATAACCTGGAGCAGATCGCTGATGGGCAGGTCGCGTTTCAACTGGCTCATTTATCCTGGGTCAGCGTTGGGGTTATTTTTGGCGCTGGGTTGTTGACCAGTCTGACCCCCTGCATGTTGTCGATGCTACCAATCACGATTGGCTATATTGGCGGGTACGAAGCCCAAGGTCGAGTGCGGGCTGCTGTACAGTCGCTCTGGTTTGCGTTGGGGTTAGCCACAATGCTGGCAGGGCTGGGCATTCTAGCGGCGATCGCCGGACGCATCTACGGTCAGGTGGGGGTTGGTCTGCCAATCCTGGTGAGTGCGATCGCCATCCTGATGGGGCTGAACCTGCTGGATGCCCTGCCAATGCAGTTGCCCTCCTTCAGTGGCATGGAATTGATTTCAAAGGAATGGCCCAGAGGGGTGCAGTCCTACCTAGTAGGGTTGACCTTTGGGCTGGTGGCCTCACCGTGTAGCACTCCTGTTCTAGCAACCCTGCTGGCCTGGATTTCCACCACCCACGATGCAGTGTTGGGTGGCGCATTACTATTGGCCTACACGGCGGGTTATGTGGTGCCGCTCATCCTAGCAGGTACCTTTACTGCATCAATCAAGCAGATTCTAGAATTGCGTCGCTGGTCAGGCTGGATTACGCCTGCCAGTGGGGCGCTGCTGGTGGGGTTTGGCGTGTTCTCGCTGCTAATTCGCCTTTTCCCAGCCGGGAGCATTTAACCCCAGTTGCTGCCGTGCCTCTCAAGCGCCTCTGCTGAGACCCTGCTTTCATCGCTTCAATTTCTCGTTTCATAGGCATGACTTCAGAAACGCCCACCTCATCCAAGCCGACGGGCCTGCACGACCTGTTCCAACGCTACATCCAGCGAGAACTGTTACCGCTGCTGGCCGATCTCCGATTGGCGATCGCGCTATTGCTGGCGATCGCCCTCTTTAGCATTTCCGGCACGGTGATCGAGCAGGGGCAGACGCTGGCCTTCTACCAGGCCAACTATCCTGAACATCCGGCATTATTTGGCTTCCTCACCTGGAAGGTGATTCTGTGGCTGGGGTTGGATCATGTTTACCGTACCTGGTGGTTTCTAGCATTGCTGATTTTGTTTGGCGCTAGTCTGACGGCCTGCACCTTCACCCGTCAGTTCCCAACGCTAAAGTCAGCGCAGACGTGGAAGTTTTATCAGCAGCCTCGGCAGTTCGAGAAATTGGCCCTGAGTACGGAGCTTGAGCGGGTCTCTCTGGAAGCCTTAGAGCCACTATTACACCAAAAACGATACAAACTGTTTCGCGAAGGGAATGCGCTATACGCCCGAAAGGGAATTGTTGGTAGGATTGGCCCCATCATTGTCCATGCCAGTATGCTGCTGATCCTCGCTGGCGCGATCTGGGGATCAATGACAGGCTTTTTTGCCCAGGAGATGGTTCCAGCAGGGCAAACCTTCCAGATCAAAAATATCTTTGATGCGGGGCCATGGGCAGCAGCACAAATCCCCAAAGATTGGTCGGTGCATGTCAATCGCTTCTGGATTGATTACACTCCAGAAGGAGGAATTAACCAATTTTATTCTGACCTTTCGGTGCTGGACCAGGATGGCAAAGAGGTCGATCGCAAGACGATCTACGTCAACGAACCGCTCCGCTATAAGGGCGTGACGATGTATCAGGCAGACTGGGCGATCGCGGGCATCAAAGTCAAGCTCAACAACAGTCCGGTGATTGCCCTGCCAATGGGTGAGCTAGACACTGGGGGAAAAGGTCGGCTTTGGGGCACTTGGGTTCCGACGAAGCCTGACCTGAGCGAGGGCGTTTCGGTAATTGCTAAGGACTTACAGGGAACTGTCTTGCTTTACGACAACCAGGGTACGTTGATCAATACGCTCCGTGAGGGCATGAGTGCAGAGGTGAATGGCATTCGCCTGACGATTGTGGAAATTGTCGGCAGTACTGGACTTCAGATCAAAGCCGATCCGGGGATCCCTATCGTTTACCTCGGCTTTGCCCTATTGATGGTGAGTGTCATGATGAGTTATGTGTCTCACTCCCAAATTTGGGCACTTCAAGCCGGAGATAAACTCTACGTGGGTGGTCGTACCAACCGGGCACAGGTTGCTTTTGAACGCGAACTGCTGAGCGTTTTAGATGCGTTGACGGCTGAGCCCCTCTCGATGACATCAACCAAGCCCTGACTGAGGAATTGCCTCACTGCTGTGCAGATATTGGCGTGGAGACTAGGTTCCGTCGAGAGCGTATCACCTTTGCAAGCCCTCATCCCCCAGCCCCTTCTCCCAACCTGAGAGAAGGGGAGCCGCCCATCTCGCCTTTCCTTTTGATACCGACTCCGGTGGTTATTGAACGTCAGTTCGGGTTAAGAGAGTTTTGGGTCACCAC
>DVEB01000203.1 GCA_015295905.1 Synechococcales cyanobacterium M55_K2018_004 | reverse complement strand
GCGCAGCGGGCGTTCTACCAAAAACTAACTGCTACTTTATAGGCGGATTCCGTATTACATTACAACAAACCGACTCAATCACCAACGGAGTTGGTATGGGAGATTACAGGAATTTGTTGCAGGGCAGATCGAACCACGTCAGATCCAGCTTCCGGCAGGCATGAGTTTTCTGTGAGGTGGCGTTTCCAGTGGCGACTGCCTGGTTGTCCGGCAAAAAGTTGCAGCATATGACGGGTAATTTTATTTAGCTTTTGCCCTTTTGCGGTCCAGTAGTCAATGTAGGGAAGCATGGCCTCAGCGACCTCATGACGGCTGCGAGGAGGGGTGTTGTCGCCGAAGAAGAGAGAGTCTGCTGCAGCAAAAAGGTAGGGATGGTCGTAGGCGGCTCGACCAATCATCACTGCATCGACTTTTTCGAGATGGGTGTGAGCTTGCTCCAACGTAGTGATGCCGCCGTTGATCTCGATGAATAGGTGAGGAAAGTCGCGCTTCAGTTGATACACCACGTCGTAGCGCAGGGGCGGAATGTCGCGGTTTTCCTTGGGGCTGAGTCCCTGCAACCAAGCTTTGCGGGCGTGTATGCTGAAGCGCTGACACCCTGTAGCTGCAACAATTTCGACGAAACGGGTGAGGTCTTCGTAGCGATCGCACTGATCCACACCAATCCGGTGTTTGACGGTAACTGGCAGGGTTGTTGCTGCCATCATGGCGGCAATGCCTTCTGCCACTCGCTCTGGCTGCAACATTAGGCAAGCACCAAAGTTGCCCTCCTGTACACGACTGCTGGGACATCCCACATTCAGATTAATTTCGTCGTAACCCATGTCTTCGGCAATCCGCGCAGCAAGGGCAAGTTCCTGCGGGTTATCTCCCCCCACCTGAAGCGCTAAAGGCTTTTCTTCTGGAGAAAACCCCAGCAAATGGGCGCGATCGCCATGCACAATGGCGGCAGTGGTGACCATTTCGGTGTAGAGCAAGGTGTGACGAGTGATGAGCCGCATGAAATAGCGGAAGTGGCGGTCGGTGCGATCCATCATGGGGGCAACACTAAGCGGACGCCCCTTGACAGGCGTCCGCTGCTCAGAGATGGACATCAACACACTACCAGCAGTCATAGTGTCAATATAGCGTTACACGTATAGGTTAGGACAACGCGGTTTGTGGGAAACCCTGCGGCGCAGGGTTTCCCACAAACCGCTTGTTACAACTGAGCGAGTGTTGCCTGACCTGGAAATGAATGGGTGGATAAGCATCACACCAATTGCGACGTTCACCCACCAACTCGTATTTCAAATGAACACCCCGTTGCATGGGCGTTGGTAGATCAGGCGGCTTCCAGGAGTTGCATTTCGCGGTGCGTGATGGCCTCGCGCATCTCCAGCTTGAGGGCAGAGAACTGGTTGCGGAGCAATCCCAGATCAATTTCTAATTCTGTTCGACGATCTTGAGCCGCGAGCAGGTTGGCCAAGGCGCGACGATACTCCACCGCCTGCATCAGTTCAGAACGTTTGGCCTTGCGCTGGGCATCGTTCTTTAGCGTGAAGTCGAAGGCAATGGTTGTGTCAATTTCGGCAGTCATCCGGTCAAGCACATCCTGGAGACGGCGAATATGCTGTTCAGCCTGGAGCAACTGACGCTGCTTCTGGGCAATCGCATCGGGGTAATCAGTCAGTTTCATATTCATAGTAGGGGGTTCTATCAGCAGAGGGATTCAAACACATCGGGCAGGATTGGGATGAACAGGCATCAGGCAATCGCAGTGCCATGAGGGTGAGTAGGGATTTCTACGGCTGATCTGGGGGCGGATTGTTCAGCAGAGATTGGGGCTGAAATAACAGTCCGCTTTTGTAGGCAATTTTTGCTGTCAACAGGTTGTAATTGCTTAAGTTGCAATTCAAAAGCAGACCGATTAAATGCGTAGGTGCGATCGCCCTCAACCGTGTGAAACAATGCATCATCCACTAGTGCTTCAACTGAAAGCTCAAGCCATCCAATCAGCGCTTTCTGCAAGTCTTCCAGCAAATAGCACGTCCCCTGCTCCCGCATAAAGTAGGCCTGTAGGTCAACAGCAGCGGCGACAATTCCCTGATGGACTGAGTCAGAGTTGATGGAGAGTGCTGGCATCAAATTTGTGAATGAAATTAGTCTGATCTGACGAATGGAAAATTCAATCAATTAAACGAAAGCGTTACTCCTTAATTCTAACGTACTGGATGTAGAACAAGTGTTCTAGAAGGAGTGATTCCCGAACAAGTGACCATAGCATCCCCACGATGCGTGATGGCTCCTGTCTAAACCCCCAGGAGAGCAATCGGTTTGATGTCGAGATCGGCTCCGTCCACCGCGTTTGTTCGCAGTACCCAAACCGTTGTCCCCGGCTGAGTGAAGATGTGAAGTGTTCTTTCCACTGTTCTGGCGATGCTCCAAGGCAGCAAATCACACTTGAGCGAATGCCCCCCACCTTTTCAATAGGGTGCATGTCACGTTTGCCCTCCCGCTCAATTCCCCTCCCAAGCTGGGAGAGGGACTTTGAGAGGCTTGGCTTCCCTGCTCCCAACTTGGGAGCAGAGGTTGGGGGATGAGGGTCTGCAAAGGTGACATGCTCTCTTGCAACAGCAGTTCTGGTTAAGCAGGGGAGCACCGCACCGGACTCAGTACCCTAAAACTCTTGCTTTTCCGTGTGCGACGCGCACAGAAAAGCAAGGGTTTCAGCCTATCCGGAATTCACGTTAAAGTTACAAAAGGGGTTTGACTACTATCGACCGATATCGACCGACCAAGCAGGGGTAACAATGACGTTAAGCAATCTCTTTAACGCGGCAAACTTTTTTGTGCTGCCATTTTGGGCATTGATGGTGTTGCTCCCCAACTGGGGCATCACCCGGAAAATTATGAGTTCCCTCATTCCCTTTGTGCTGCTAGCGGTTCTGTATGTTTACCTCTTCTTCACCAGCTTTGACGCTGCCACCGCCCAGGACTTCTCCACCGCACAACTGGCCGATATAGCCCGTCTCTTCTCCAATGAGGCAGTTGCGGCGACGGGATGGGTGCATTACCTGGTGATGGACCTGTTTGTGGGGAGGTGGATCTATTGGGAAGGCCAGCGCACTGGGGTCTGGACGTTTCACTCCCTAGTGCTATGCCTGTTTGCAGGGCCAATGGGTCTGCTTTCCCACATTTTGACTGCCTGGGTCAGTCAGCGATTTTTGACCAAACCGTCAGAAACGGAAACCGCGATCGCCCAACCCTAGTCAGCAATCCTATGGCGCTATGCGCTCATGCGGTAAAACGCGTTGTGTGGGCAATTCTGCGCACCGGGGTTGCCCACACAACGCGTTGTCCGAACCTATGCGTGAGCGCTATCCCTGGATTCAATGGTCTTGCTTGGGGCTAGAACTCTGCCAGTTTCCATCTGGCAATAGCACTCCGTCCCAAAGTTTCACCTGAGCTTCACTCATGCGGTAGACCCAGGCAAAGCCAAGCGATCGCCCCTCACGGTCAAACACCTCAGTCCACTCCCGCAGATACTCACACTCCTCCGGAGGACGGTTAGGGTCGTAGTCCTCCAGTTCGTCCAGGTCTCGCAAAATCCCTTCCTCTGCAAAGGTGAACAAATACCCCTGCACGGGACGGGGGCCTGCTGTCATCGCAGGATAGCCGAGAGGAAGGGCGTAGAGATTGCCAAAGGCGATCGCCTCAACTGCTTCTACAACACGCCCCGCGCAATAGCGAGCATAATTTGCTTCTCCTGGCTTCAAAGTGCCATAGACAAAAACTCGCAACCGCTCCATGAACACTCTCACAATCGTTCTCGCTCTCTTGGATTTTGGGTCGAGTCACAGACAAAATCAAGGCTGTTATCGCCCCTGCAAGGGTGGGTGAGGACGGAGCACAGAGGGTTTCCCACCAAAAACTTTTTAACGTCAGTTCGGATTAAGCGGGTTTTGGGGCACCGCGCCTAGCGCGGTGCCCCAAAACCCTTGCTTT
>DVEB01000137.1 GCA_015295905.1 Synechococcales cyanobacterium M55_K2018_004 | reverse complement strand
AACGCGCGCACAGCGCGCGTTTTACATCACAACCAACCGACTCAATAACCGATGGCGTCGGTATGACGCGACGTCAGTTTTTGGAATTGGTATGGGTCTACACTCAAGTCGGCCTGCAATTGGTGACCAATTGAGATTAAATGGGTAAGGCAACGTTCAACTCTCCTGTGCTGTGGCTGAACCCAATAAGACAACACGCACCCTAGCTGGGATCGCGGGCATTGTGGCGATCGCCACCCTAGTCAGCAAGGTGTTTGGCTTAGTCCGCCAGCAGGCGATCGCCGCCGCCTTTGGGGCTGGGCCAGCCTTTGGAGCCTACAACTTTGCCTACGTGATTCCGGGGTTTCTGTTGATTTTACTAGGCGGAATCAACGGCCCCTTCCACAGTGCGATGGTGAGCGTCTTAGCCAAGCGCCGCAAAGCAGACATCGCCCCCATCGTGGAGACCATCACCACGCTGGTGGTCAGCATTTTGTTGGTTGTCATGGTGCTGCTGATCGTCTTTGCAGAACCGTTGATGCGCTTGGTCGGGCCAGGGCTTTTCATCACAGAAGCTCAAGCCCAAGCCCGCAACATTTCCCCAGACGTGTTTGCTATCACGCAGCAAACCCGCGACATTGCAATTGACCAGTTTCGCATCATGGCCCCAATGGCCGTGCTAGCCGGGTTAATTGGCATTGGGTTTGGGGTGTTAAATGCAGCCGATTCCTACTGGTTGCCCTCCATTAGCCCCCTGCTGTCGAGTGTGACTGTGCTGCTAGGCTTGGCAGGACTGGCGATCGCCCTTGGTCCCGACCTTACCCTCCCCGAAAATGCCGCATTGGGAGGGGCAGTCCTAGCCTGGACAACCCTGGCAGGTGCGGTTTTGCAATGGTTAGTGCAACTGCCAGTGCAGGCTAGAATGGGCCTAGGCGCCTTTCGGCCTCGGTTTGACTTCAACTCCCCTGCCGTGAAAGAAGTGCTAGGCATCATGGGGCCGGCTACGTTTTCATCGGGGATGTTGCAGATCAACGTCTGGACCGATCTCTTCTTTATTTCCTTCATTCCCAATGCGGCGGCGGCAGCCTCTGCCTTGGCCTATGCGGGGCTGTTGGTGCAAACGCCATTGGGCATTCTGTCGAACGTGATTCTAGTGCCGCTGATGCCTGTCTTCTCGCGCTTGGCAGCCCCCGAACACTGGCCTGAGTTGAAGGGTCGCATTCGCCAGGGCCTGATGACAACGGCGATCGCCATGCTCCCCATCAGTGCACTAATGATCGTGCTGGCCCTGCCGATTGCACGAGTGGTTTACGAACGCTTTGCCTTCAGCCCAGAAGATTCGCAACTGACCGCCTCCGTGCTGGTGGCCTACGCCATCGGCATGTATGTCTTCCTGGGGCGAGACGTGCTGGTGCGCGTCTTCTATGGCCTGGGGGATGCTAGGACACCATTTACCATCAGCTTGGTCAACATTGGTCTGAATGCCCTGTTCGATGCGGTGTTGGTCGGCCCCCTGGGGGCACCGGGCATTGTGTTGGCAACAGTGGCAGTTAATGCCATTTCCATGGTGACGATGCTGGTGGTTTTGCACAAACGCTTACAGGGGCTGCCCTTACGCCAGTGGGGCGGACAGACCGTGACGTTAGCCGTGGGAGCAGCGATCGCCGGGGGCATTGCCCTAGTGGTTTTGCAAACGATGGAGCGGCTGCTTGGCAATGAAGGATTTTTCATTCTGCTGCTGCAACTCTGCGTTGCTGGTGTTGCTGGAATGGCGGGATTTGTCCTATTTGCCTCACGGTTGCGGTTGCCAGAAGTTGAGGTGCTGAGCGATCGGCTCCGGCAAAAGTTCCTCAAGCGCTGATCTTACTCCTGCTCACATCCTCTTGCTCACATCCTCTTGCTCACATCCTCTTGCTCACATCCTCTTGCTCACATCCATGAATCACGGCTTAGCATTGCAACATTTGGGAATTCCTAGCACAATTCCTGCTTCACCCACAGAAGCAGTACTCGATCGCCTTCCAACTCCTCATCAGGGAACGTTGTACTGTGTGAGATTCACCTGTCCAGAATTCACGTCGCTTTGCCCTGTCACAGGGCAGCCCGACTTCGCTCATCTAGTGATTGACTACATTCCCAAAGCGTGGATTGTCGAGAGTAAATCTCTCAAGTTATACCTATCCTCGTTTCGGAACCACGGTGCCTTTCACGAACAATGCACCATGGACATTGCTCTGCGTCTGGTGCAAGATTTGGAACCCCACTGGCTTCGCATGGGTGGATATTGGTATCCTCGGGGAGGAATCCCCATTGATGTGTTTTATCAAACTGGAGATCCCCCACAAGGGGTATGGATTCCATCTCCTGGCGTCGATCCCTACCGGGGACGGGGTTAAGCCAGAATGACCCATCAACAATCTTCCTTTCGTCCGGTGTGGCTCCAGGCGATCGCCCGTTTGCTCTACTTGATGGGCTATACCACCCTCCAGTTCTACCTGCCCCTCGTGTTTGTCAATCAGCTTGGTCTTGCTGCAACAACGGTGGGCTTGGCCTTGGCTGTGGGGTCACTGGCAGGGGTGGTTGGACATCTGCTCGGTGGATATCTGGCAGACTCCCCCCAGTATGGCCGGAAACGGGCCTTGCTGTTTTCCGCCATCCTGATCATGCTTGCAGCGACGCTGTTGCTCGTCTCCCAGTCCTTCCTTGCCCTCGTGTTTGCCAACATCCTGATGGGCTTGAGTGCGGGGTGTTACTGGACGGCTGCTGATGCAGCCGTGGTCGATGCGACGGGGACTGAGCAACGACAAATGGCGTTTGCGCTACTTGTGCTGGCAGACAGTCTAGGCACAGGCATTGGCATTTGGGGCGGTGGCATTTTGCTTGATCAACACCAACACGCCCCGACTTTATTTGGCGCAAGCCTTGTTCCCCTGTTGCTGTTTTGGGGGTTGACTCAGAGCGCAATGGCAGAAACAGTGCAGGGCCACCCAGAAGCGCAGCAGACCTTGAAGGGATTTGCGATCGCCCTCAGAGACCGCTCCCTACTGCTGTTTATTACCGTCAACATTTTGTTCACCACCTACCTGGCCCTCGTCAACAGCACCTTGCCACTCTACCTGAGCCGTTTGGTTCCTACCGCAGTTTCGCCCGCTGTGACATCGCTGTCCCTCAGCAACATTTCCACGCTCTTTACCTGGGGATACATTGGTCTAGGTGTGGTGCTGCAAATCCCCATCGTGCGACTCCTCAATCGACTCCTGAAAACCCGTGCCTTGATGCTTTCGATCCTGTTGTGGGGGGTCGGGTTTGTTCTAGTCTGGGCCACTCCAGTCAATGAATTCATGCAGCCCGTGGTTGTGATTGCGCTAGCGGTTCTGTCGATTGCGGGGGGGATCTACAAACCCTTTGCCCCTGCAATGGTGGCGGAGTTCGCTCCGGCGTCTCGGCGCGGCATTTATCTGGCCATGAGTTATCAGTGTTGGTCAATTGGGTACTTCATTGGCCCTCTGCTGGGTGGATGGGCGATCGACCAGTCTGGTGCAACGGCCCACAACATCTGGCTAGGGGCTGCTGCCTCAACCATACCCGGGGTGATTGGCTTGGGAATTTTATCGCGCTGGGCGATCGCCCTGCCGGAGGCCACAAGCCTTGCTGCAGAGCCAATGGTGAGCGAGTGACCGTAAAATCGGCAAGTACACCTCCACCAAGCAGCAATGTAGCCTGTCTGGTACTCGCTGATTCGTTTGCGGGCTGGGCAGCGAATCAGACCGGGCGTGACGTGAAGAAGTTTGGCAGAACGTTTACAATCAGTAAAGTTTCTCCACTGGCGATCGCCCCGTTTCTTCATGACGATTGACCTATTTGCTTTTCAGCTTGAAATTGACCCCACCTTCGTTGCTGGCCTTGCTCTGTGGGCACTGGCACTTTACTTGGCCTTTGCGCCAGTGAGTGACTGGCTGATCGACCGCCTCAACCAATGGATGAATTTTGCAGAGCGATCGCTCTACACCTCTGCCGAAGAGTTTGAACGCAGCCGCGCAGCCCGTGAAGCCCAAAACACTTTCTATGCATCCTTGCTTAGTATTGTCCCGTTTCTGTTGGTGGGGGGCTTTGTTCACTACGGCGTTGAGCTAACCCTGGGGGGTAGTTGGGGAATCAGCCTAGGCATTTTGTTTGCGATCGGGGCTGGCGTTTATGAGTTGGGGCGTCGCACCGGACAAACTGAGGACTAGTTCAACATCAGCCTAATCATCCCCTGAAACGGTGGCTATTAAGCTGGCGTTGAGTCGTTGAGCCATCTAAATACTCCCAATGACCGATCCTGGCGCCACCGTAAACGAGATACCATTGGCCAAGCATCCCTAGGAAATCCATGAGTCTTAGCAAGCTTTTCATCAGTACCATGACACTCACGGCGATCGCAGCAGCAACCGTTTCCTCTCCTGCCTATGCCTCACGCAACAGCCAATTAACTGTTCAGGTTACAGGGCTCCGGGACCAACGGGGGCAGGTTTGCTTGAGTTTGTTCGCCAATCCCGATGGCTTTCCTGGCGATGGTTCCAAGGCAGTTCAAAGCCGCTGTGTTCCTATTACCACAAGCACCGTATCGGTGACGTTTGAGCAACTATCGCCTGGGAGTTATGCGGTTGCTATCCTCCACGATGCCAACCGTGATGCACAGGCCAATCGCAATTTTTTAGGAATTCCCATCGAAGGCTTTGGGTTTTCTCGCAACCCCACCATTCGCATGGGGCCACCTGGATTTGAGGAAGCTGCAGTGCAGGTATCTGGTTCTGCTGCAAACATTCAAATTCGGATGAATTACCTGCGCTAACTATTGAGTCTGTGGTGACACGTGAGCCTGTAGTGACAAGTTGTACTTTCCACCCCTGACACTCGCTCAAGAACTGCGTATGATTGGGAGAGATAGCGTGAGTTCAACAAGCGCCGATCGAATTTAAGTTAGGGTCGACGAGAGCATATCACCTTTGCAAGTCCTTATTCCCTAGCCCCTTCTCCCAACTTGGGAGAGAGGTTTGGGGCAAGGGCAAACGTGACATGCACTTGGGTTAATTTGCAATATTGGGTGATGAAAGAGAGGTCTTATGGCTCGACAACTCAAGCGTTGGGAGTCTCCTCGGCGGGAAGGTCGCAACGCTAAGGGCAAGGGAGGCAGTGCGCGGCAGCGGCAATTGCGGAAACAGTTTCAAGCCTTGCGCAAGAAGCTAAAAGCAGAAGCCGCAGAACAACGGTTTGATCAACCAAAATTAGGTCAGCACATAGGTCAACCCTCAACAGCAAAACGAAAGCGGGAAGAGCACTCCTCTTCCCGCTTTCGTTTTGGTTGCACCCTTGGATGTCGTCAAACTGGATGCCGCAAACAGCCTGGCTTGCTGTCGGGCTTCCCTCGCTAGTGAGGGTTGCTTAATCTAACGTGAGTTCGGCGAGCGGCACTTATCGAATTCACGTTAACCTAGGGATGAATGCTGAAAGACAGGCATGATGCTTGTCCCTCTCCTCAGTCTTCTTCTTGAGGAGAGGGGGTGAAGCGTAAGACAGGCAGGCGATCGCCCCGGAACAGTTCTTCACTCGTCTGGCCCAAGGTTTTAACCAATTCAGCGATCGCTCGACTAGCAACCAATCCTGCCAGCAATGGGATGGTTGCCACACTCAGGAATATTTCTATCGGCAGAGAGCCTCTGTAATTGTGCGGGTCAGCCATCACGACACACTCTCCAGATGGGGATTGCTTTCAATGTAGCGACAACCGGGGGATCTGTGCAGCATCCTGTAGCAAAATTCAGTCAACTAGGATGCTGCGAGGGCACGGGTCTGCTGCAAAATGCTGCCATAATTTGCCTTTGAACGGTGCGTTTGAACGTGATAGGGCTGTGCGAGTGAATCACGTCCGTTGCTATGGGGCAATGTGGTGTGCTTTGTGCGCCACAGTAACATTTTGTGTGCTTTGATGGGGGCCTGAATAAAGCAGCACACTGCTACCGGTTTTCATGCTGAGAATTGCTGCGAGCGAGCAAGATTTGATTAAAATTTGCGAAAGTGTGCTATCTCTAAAGGGTCAAATGCCTTAAGGGGAAACCTTCTCCTGATTCTGTTGTCTTTGCTGCAAATGCTGCACCTGTTTTCATCCTCCCCGCCTTTTTCCTACCCTGCGTCAGTTCTCCCATGCTAAATCTGGGCAACGATCACTCTCCAGCCAAACCAACGTCGCCGCTGATCCAGTGGCTCCGCACTACGCTGGATCTCAAAGACGCACGGCTCCAAGCCCGCGTGCGGGGAAATCATTTGCATATCCTGTGCGAGAGCGACCCCTGTCCGACTCAACTGACGCTGCTGAGTCGGCTTCTCCCTGCCCTGCAACAAACTCCCCTGACCCAACTGTTCCCCTCCAACCATCCCCCGATCTATCAACTTTTTCTCTATGGCCGCCGACCAGGGCAGGCCCGCCCAGACTGGGGCGCTGCGATTCACCCCGACCACCTTGATCAGCAGATCGCTCACCTGAACGCCATGCTGGTGGCAGAGGCACGCACCCCCACGGCAGTCGTTGGGAGTGTGCCACCCGCAGAACCAACAACAACGCCCCAGGGGCAACTGTCTCAAGCCAACCTGCACCGGGCCAAACAGGGAGACTTGGGGGCGATCGCTCGTTATCTAAGTAGCACCCTTAGCCATTTGGGTGTATCGGTACAGGCCAGCGCCAAGATGCTGCCCTACGTTGCCCATCCCGACCTGGCGAGAGGGCATCATTCGTCTGCGGAACCCCAACGACAACGGCTATGGATCTGCTGCGAGGCACACTACAGCCCTGCACCTGCCACCATCGCGGAACCCGTTGCCCAGAAATTGCGCGACCTCAGCCTAGAGGGGTTTCGAGATGCCATTGTGGTCTTTCAAGTCACAGGTGAGAGCCAGCCTGACTGGATGCTGCGGGTTGACCTGACCCCAGCGGAAATGATGTTACGGGAGTGGGCCAGGTGGGGCGATGTGGGAGCCATTACCCGGCTGCTCAACCAGGCACTTGCCCCCCTCGACCTGGAAGTTGCGACCGCTTCCCAGCAAGCATCGACCCTGCACCTATTCTGCAACCATCGCACCCAGGCAGAGACAACCGCCCCCGACCAAGCCGCCCTGCGTGCCCAGGTAGAACCATTGCTGGAGCAGTTAGCCCCCCAGGGCATCCACTCCGCTATGTTATACGGGCAACTCCTGGGTCAGGAGGCGCCTGTCTGGGTGCATTGGGTTGACCTGCCCGCTAGTCAAAATCCCGCCTTGGCAGAACCGCCCCTCGCTTTGGCCCACCAGGGCAACTGGGGAGCGATCGCGTTTCTGTTGAACCGGCTGCTCAACCCTGACCTAACATCCCAACTCGCTACTGGTGGCATTCGTGTCCAGCTTTCCCCCCGCAAAGACCTACTGCATGTGATGACCGATGGGCCGGTCTGTCCAGATCAGCAGCAGGTAGGGCCAACGGTGGCGCGCTTTTTGCGGGAGTTAAACCTGCCCAACCTAGCGGGAGTGCGGGTCTACGGACGGCGGGCAGGCCAGACACGCCCCCGGTGGAGCTATGCCAGTGACTTTGTGCAGCGCGATCGCCTCGTCCCCGAACCTGCCCCAGAGTTCGCAGCAACTGCGGCCTACGTGGGCGACCTGCTGGGGGCACCGGGAGAACTCGTGCCCCACCCTGACGCTAAACCACCCGACCTGCAAACCGCCTGGAAACGCTTCTGGCACCGCACTGATGCTTGGGTCCACAATGCACTGGTGCGATCGCACCTGTTTATCCCCACAGCGCACCATCAGGCACCCCCGGCCTCGCTGCCACTGCCGAAACTGGCAGTGGTCTGGGGGGCTGCAGGGTTGTTGCTGGCCCTACAGGTGGATTGGGCCTTAGGTTGGATGGCGCGATCGCCCCAGGCCACTGGCACAGATGTTGCCGCCGCATCCCAACCCCGTCCCACTGCCCCAGCAGCGCCCACGCCGGCGATGGCTACCCCTGCGCCAGCACCCTCCACACCACTGCCTACGCTTTCCCTCAATCGCTCTGGTGAGGCCAAACCTGGCCCTTTTAACGAGCGTGGCTTTACCCGCCCTGCGACGCCTGCACCCACGCCTGCGGCCAACCCTCCAGTCTCTTCAGCACCTACTGACCTGCCTTTCACGCCTCCCAGTGCGGCATCTCAGACTGCTGCCGCTGCTGTGCTGGCCTCAGAGTCTCCTTATCCCACGTTTAACAGTCGGCAACTCAACGAAAAGTTACTACTTTACACCGAACACCTCAAACAGTTTGGCCCTCCCGATGTGTTGGTGGTCGGCAGTTCGCGGGCTTTGCGTGGGGTAGACCCAGCAGCGTTGCAAAAGGTGTTGTCTGACCTGGGTTATGCCGATGTGACCGTGTTTAATTTTGGGGTGAATGGAGCGACTGCGCAGGTGGTTGACCTCATCCTGCGGGGTATCTTGAAGCCGGAACAGTTGCCCCGTCTGATCCTCTGGGCCGATGGTGCTAGAGCCTTCAACAGCGGTGCAGTCGATGTCACCTACAACGGCATCGCTGTGTCGGAGGGCTACCGTCAACTGATCCAGGGCACCTTGGCCCGTCCTGACCTGCAACCGCTGCCCCCCCCCGATACAAGAGCGGCCACCACAGTGGCTAGCCTGCCCAATGCGGGGGTGGGAGGATCGCTGTCTGCTAGCTACGGCAACATTGACCGTTGGTTGAGCAATCGCCTCGGTTCCCTGTCTGCCAGCTTTGGCGAACGGGATCGCGCCAAAAACCTGGTGCAGCAGTGGCTCACTGCCATCCTGCCAGCCGCCGCCCCGCCGCCCCAACGCCCCTTGATCCCCCTCCCCCTTGTGCCTGGTCAACCCGACCCTAACACGACCCAGTCTCTCTCGGAGGAAGGGCGCGACTTGGTAGACTTTAGTGGCTTCTGGCCGGTTGCCCTGCGGTTTAACCCCGCCACCTACTTTCAGGAGTATGCGCGGGTGGCCGGACAGTATGACAGCGACTACCAGGACTTTCGGATTGAAGGCAACCAGGCCAATGCGTTCCGCACTCTGCTAGAGTTTACCCGCAGTCGCAATATTCCTGTGGTGTTTGCCAACCTGCCCCTGACGGATCAGTACCTCGACAATTACCGCAGGGATCGAGAAAACGAATTTCGTCAATTTATGTTACGGGAAGCCCTCAACCAGCCTGGATTCATCTTCCGCGACCTGGGAGAAGTGTGGCAGAAAGAATATGATTATTTCTCAGACCCCAGTCACTTAAATCGCTACGGAGCCTACCAAGTATCCCGACGCTTGGCTCAGGATCCCATGATTCCCTGGGGAGCGATCGCCCAGGAGACAGGGCCGTCCTCAAATGTCCCGTAACACAGAAAATGTCCCGTAACACAGATCACGATTGCTTCTGTGCCATTGTCATAGCTGCAAATTGTTTAGAACATAATTGTTTAGAACATATGGGTAGTTTCTGGTAAGGTATCGGGGTCACTGTTTGAAGTCTGTGAAAAGCTCCTCCGGGTTTGAGCGCTCGTGTGCCTGAGGAGGATGACTGTCCAGTATAATCCTCAAATAGTTTTAGTATTCCCTTTTGTGATAGCGGTCTATCCTGGTAGTTTTGATCCGATTACCCTCGGTCATCTTGACATCATCCAGCGCAGTTGTCGCTTGTTTGAGAAGGTGATCGTTGTTGTCATGCTAAATCCTGGAAAAACGCCACTCTTCAGCATCCCAAAGCGACTTGAGCAGATCCGACTAGCAACCCGTCACCTCCCTAACGTCGAGGTAGACAGTTTCGATGGATTGACCGTCACCTATGCTCGAATGCGTCAGGCAAAAGTGCTGTTGCGCGGGTTACGGGTGCTGTCAGACTTCGAGAAGGAGTTGCAGATGGCCCATACCAACAAAACTCTCTCTGATGATGTCGAGACCTTTTTTCTGGCCACCTCTAACGAATACAGTTTCCTGAGTAGCAGCCTGGTGAAGGAAATTGCCAAGTTTGGAGGGCCTGTTGACCACCTTGTTCCGCCCACTGTCGCGTTAGATATCCGCCAATGCTTCGCCAAGACTCTCCCAACCGTCACGCTCACCGCAACGGAAACAGCTACCCGAATGGAGCTGCACAGCCCAATGGAGCCACCTCGCATGGAGGGGCCTCTACCCCCTATGGAGACACCCACCGAATGAGCGGCGGCGTTGATATTCAGCGGGAACTCAACAAGCTTGAGGAAATGATCCTGGACAGCCCCCGGTTCCTCAATCGCACCTTTGTGAACGAGGAACACCTACTGGAGCAGCTTGACCTGATCCGCATTAGCCTACCGGCCTCGTTTCAGGAGGCGCAGGAGGTAGTGCAACAAAAGGAGGAGATCCTCGCGGAGGCCGACCAAGTGGCCCAGGAAATTATTGAAACGGCAGAACGTCGTGCTGCCCAAATTCTTGATGAGATGGGGCTAATCCGTCAGGCTGAGATGGAAATGCAGCAGATCCGTCAGCGGGTGCAGATGGAATGTGAGGAAGCCCAAGACCAGGTGATGGCCGAGATTGAGCGGATGCGGCGGCAGGCTCAGCAGGAGATTGAGGAGATGCGGCGACGGGCGATCGCTGAGTGCGAAGAGATCCAAAACGGGGCAGATGACTACGCTGACCGCGTTCTGCGCGACATGGAGCAACAGTTTACGGAAATGTTGCGCATCGTCCGCAACGGTCGTCAGCAGCTTTCCGTTGAACCGTCTGCTCCTGCGCCTCGTCCGCAGGGAAACCGTAAGTAAACGTGAATTCCGGTTAAGCTGAAACCCTTGCTGTTCCGTGCGCGTCGCGCACAGAACAGCAAGGGTTTTTGGGCCCCCTAATCGTGGCTCTAACGTTAACCCCACAGCCGCCCGAACTTCTGTCATAGCGTTTTGCAACAAGTCCCTTCGTCTATGAGACACCTGAGATAGCGTAGAAGCATCGACTTATTCACGCTTGTAGGCTATGACTTCTGAGGCATTTCGGCGGCAGTTGCGCCGCGAGGCAGAGACTTGGCAGAAGCAAGGCTGGATCACGGCTGAACAGTTTGAGCAATTGGCAGACTATTACCAGTTCAATCGGCTAGAGACGGGAGCACGCGATCGCTTTGTGCTGGTGCTGGTCAGTCTGGGGAGCTTGCTCCTGGGGATTGGTGCAATTACCTTTGTGGCAGCCAACTGGCAAGCGATCTCCCGCGAAGGCAAACTCGCCCTGCTGTTCACCCTTTTTCTCAGCGTCAATATCCTGGGACACCAGTTGTGGCGGCGTCCACCTTTTACCCTACCCGTCGTGGAGCCAGCCGCCAACGATCCCCACAGTCCCCCCACCGCTGGACAGCGATCGCACCCCTATCGACGGGAGCGCTGGCAAAATCGACTGGGCCATGCCCTTTTGCTGCTAGGGGCACTCCTGCTGGGAGCCAATATTGCTCTGACGGGGCAGTTGTTCCACATCAGTGGTTCCGCCTACGACCTCTGCTTTGCCTGGGGAATCGGCGTCCTGGCCATGGCCTATGGATTGCGGCTGACTTCCCTGGGGATGATGGCGATCGCCCTAGTCGGGTTGGGCTACTGGCTGAGCATCCAAGACATGAGCATGATGGGGGTTCCCAGTAGTCTTGCCCGCGTGCTAGAGTATATGCCGCTGCTGGCGGGGGGTGCGTTTCTACCGTTGGCCTACGTCTGCCGTTCACGAGTGATTTTTGCCGGCATGACGATCGCCGTCTTCTCCTCCTTTGCAGTGGTGATGGCCGACCTGACGCGGCTGTTTCCCAACGGTAGTGGCCTGCTGCTAGCGATCGCCCTGGTGTTGCCCCCCGCTCTGCTGTGGAGCTACGACGATTCCCCGTGGCGCAGGCTGTTGCATCGCCCCGCGGTCAGTGCTCAGCCCTTCCGCAGCACTGCTCAAGGCCTGGCGCTGGTTTGGCTAGTGCTGCTCTTGGGAACGCTTGCCTTTCACTGGGTCTGGCCCCTACAGCCGGAGAGGCCGTCCTTGTCTCAGCAAGCCTCCCATCTTTTCACCACCGGACTGCCCTTGCTGCTCAACCCCAATGTCCTTGTCCTGACCCTCCTAACGCTGATTGGGTGGGTCCATCTCGCCTACTCCCAACGCCGTCATCGCTGGTCTCTGATTGCTGCTGATGTGATCGTACTTCTGTTTCTTGGCCTGACTGCACTGGTGATCATTTGGCATTGGAGTATCTTTCCAATCCAGTGGGTAGCGACCTACATCATGAATCTGATGTTCTTCCTGCTGGCGGTGGGCTTCCTGCGACAGGGGTTAGGGCAGGGCAATCGCCCCCTCTTTTGGTGCGGCCTCGTCATGGTGACCCTGCAAATCCTCAGCCGCACGCTCGAATATGACACTGGCCTCCTGCTCAAGTCACTCATCTTCATCCTCTGCGGCCTCGGTGTCATGCTCATTGGCCTCTGGTTTGAACGCTACGTCCGTACCCTCACTCCCCCCCAAGATTCCTCCTCCCTACCATCATGAACAACCACCCACCCATCCACCCCATCCACCCCAGCCCACCTCCCTCTCCTCTGCCCACTGCCCCACCCACCGCGCTCACCCCCCATCCTCGCTGGCGCTTTTGGCTCCCCCTGGCCTTCCAAGCTGTCCTTATTCTGGCGATCCCTGTGCAGGCCCTCTACACCCAGGCAACGGGGACCAGCGTTGTGTTGCAGACGGCTCCTGTCGATCCCTACAACCTGTTTCGGGGATACTACGTGACATTGGGGTATGACATCTCAAACGTGAGTAATTTGGAGAAATTGCCCGGTTGGAGTGACGTCGCAGCCCCACGTCGGCCTCCTGGTGGTCAACCTGTTCCCAATGCAACAGAAAATACCCCCCGCCCCTCATCGATTTTCCGGCAGGCAGAGCCGCTTTATGTGATTCTGCAAGCACCGCAAGCAACTACCAAACCTCCGACGCCGTGGCAGCCCGTGGCCGTGAGTCGCGATCGCCCCACCAACCTACCGCCCAATCAAATTGCTCTGCGGGGCATCCAGCGGGGCGGTCAGGTGACCTACGGGCTGGAGCGTTATTACATCCCGGAAGAACAGCGCCTCTCCATTAACAACCAAATTGCTGAGTTACAATCGCAGAGTTCTCCAGCTCCCTTTGTGGTTGAAGTCAAAGTTGGAGCCGGAGGCACAGCGATTCCGATGGGCTTTTGGTTGAAAGATAAGGTGTATCGTTTCTAAGGGGCCTGCGTGACCATAACCTCCCTACGATGTGCTACGGCGACTGCCTAACATCGCCTACGACGGATATACGGTTCACGATTGAATAGCAAGATCACTGGCAAAATCATTGCATAATTGCAAATTCCTCAGGACCAGGAATTAAATAACCCGTGGGACTTGTGCTACCCTTACCCCCCGTCTCCTCTCTCAAGTTTGGGGGATGGGTTGGAGGTGAAGGCTGAGCGGAATATCCAATTACCGAAGTGATTAAATCCATGATCCTAAGCAGGTTCTTAAACGGTAAATTTCTGCTCAGAACTCTCAGCGTTTGGGAGATTTCCTGAAACTGGTGTCAAGACTGATTGCCGCACTATGGAGGATCACCGCCAAAAAGTCAAAGACCAGATCCTGCATGTACTTAAGATGCGGGGATCGCAGACGGCTGTAGGGCTAGCTGAGGCGCTGCATGTGTCTCCCATGGCAGTGCGGCAACACCTCCAGAGCTTGCAGGCGGAAGGGGTTGTCACCTACCAAGCAGAGAAACGTCCGATGGGGCGTCCGGTGAAGCGCTGGCGGTTGACCGAGCAGGCCGGGAGTCGTTTTCCTGACAGCCACGCCGACCTGATGGTGGATCTGCTGACGGGAATAGAAGCGGTTTTTGGTGCGGCAGGGCTGGAACGACTGATGGCTGAGCGCAGCCGTCGCCAGACCCAGCACTACCGCGATCGCCTTGCCTGCCTCACCCCCCGTCCCGATTGGCAGACCCAAGTCAGAGCGATCGCTCAGTTGCGGACGCAGGAGGGCTACATGGCAGAGGTCATCGACCAAGCCGACGCTGCCCTGCTGCTGGTGGAAAACCATTGCCCCATCTATGCCGCTGCCAAAACTTGCCAGGGATTGTGTAGGGCAGAGTTAGAGATGTTTCGTACTGTGTTGGGCAGTGATGTCAGTGTGGAACGGGTGGAACATCTGGTCCAGGGCGATCGCCGCTGTGCCTACCGGGTTGTCGGCAAGGGCGATCGCCTCCGCCCTTAGAATGTTGCGTTAGCAGAATTCACCAGATCAATGGCAGTCATGGCTCCCGGTAAGACTTGGACTGACGAGTAACTGCCGTCTCCTTCAAATGCATTGAGATAAAGATGGTCGCCATAGCGGGCAAACAGTGTGTATTCTCCCGGAGGCAGTTCGATAGCAAACTCTCCTGCTTCGTTGCTCATCACCTGCTGCAAGAAATTGGGGTGCTGTGTTGCCTGGCTCACCGCCCACGTGACCGAGCCGTTGGCAGGAATGCGCCCGGAAAAAATCCACACTTCTGTCCTAACGGGGTGGGTCTGTCCGCGGACTGGCTCTGGCCCCGGCATGAAGTCTCCCTCCAGTTTCAAGACACGCCCCTGGATGCCCTGCAGTTGATTCGCGGCAGTCGTTGTAGTGGCGATCGGCGCGGGAGAGGGAGCAGAGACATCGGGAGAAATCATGCAGCCAAGGAGCAATGGCAGCAGCAGTAAGAGCATGAGAATAATGGCGATAGGGCGGGGCTTGAGCATGGCAGAAACGGAGAAAAACTCATCCTATTTTGGATTTTAGAGTTGCATATTGAATTTGATAGCCATCGCAGGGTTGGTTTGGAGGGGGTGCAGGGGTGAACCCTGGCATGGGGACAACGCGTCCACCCTTGACGTGAACTCGCAATATGCTGAAGCCCTTGATGTTCTGTGGGCAGTGTCCCAAAACCCGCTTAACCCCACGTTCCCCAACGGACGTTACTTTGAGCGTCTGGTATGGTTCTAGTCCGCCCGTGGTGGGCTAAAACCATACCAGATGTCGGAGGTGAACCTCCGACGTTTAGCATTCATCCTAAGAATTGCGGAGTCATGCCCATGGAGATTAGCGCTACGCGCTCATGATGTAAAACGCTTTGTCCTAACCTATACCTGTAGCACTATAACTAGACAATGCAAATCCACACACCTGACTGGGTTAAACACGCCGTCTTTTATCAAATCTTTCCCGATCGCTTTGCTCGCGGTCAATACCCTGGCAAGAGACTACTCCAGCAGCCTGGATGGGAAGCCTGGAATGCACCCCCCACACTTCAGGGATATAAGGGGGGTGACTTGTGGGGCGTGATTGAACAATTAGATTACTTGCAGAACTTAGGCATCACAGCTATTTACTTTACGCCTATTTTTCAGTCTGCTAGTAATCATCGCTATCATACCCACGACTATTACCAGGTTGATCCACTGCTAGGGGGCAATCACGCTTTTGCAACGTTCCTAACGTTATCACATCAGCGTGGCATCAAAGTTGTTCTAGATGGCGTCTTTAACCATGCCAGTCGGGGCTTTTTTCAATTCAATGATATTTTAGAGAACGGCCCCTATTCTCCCTGGGTCAACTGGTTTCGCATCCAGGACTGGCCGCTTTCTGCCTACGATGGCAGCCATCCTGCAAATTACGAAGGTTGGGCCGGCAATCGGGCATTACCCGTGTTTAATCACGATAATCCCGACGTGCGGGAATACCTCATGCAGATTGCTGAGTATTGGGTACAGTTTGGCATCGATGGGTGGCGATTGGATGTGCCCTACGAAATTAAGGCAGCAGGATTTTGGCAAGAGTTTCGCGATCGCATCAAAGCGATTAACCCCGAAGCCTATATTGTTGGGGAAGTTTGGGGAGATGCAACAGAATGGTTAGACGGTCACCAATTTGATGGGGTGATGAATTATTTATTTACAGCCCCGACGATTGCTTTTACAGCGGGCGATCGCGTCATTTTAGAGTATGTGGAAACACCACACTACGACCCCTATCCCCCCCTCTCTGCTGTGGGATACGCTCAAAAAATTGACACGCTCTTGCAGCGCTATCCCTGGGAAATTCAACTCACTCAATTGAACTTGCTAGCCAGCCATGACACCGCCCGATTGTTGACCATTGCAGGGGGCGATCGCGCTAGTGTGGAACTAGCGACATTGCTGCTATTTACCTTTCCTGGTGCGCCCAGCATTTACTATGGCGACGAAGTTGGCCTTGCTGGAGCACTCGACCCTGACTCGCGCCGGGGTTTTCCGCCAGAGGCCGAGTGGGACCAGGAACTGCTGCAATACCACCGGGAGCTCATTGCCCTGCGGCACGCCCATCCTGCCCTGCGAATTGGCACCTACCGCAGTGTGTTGGCGATGGAAAATTTATACGTCTTTGCACGCACCCTAGATGATGAAACCCTAATTGTTGCAGTGAATGTGGGTGAAACTGAGGCGATCGCCCAGTTAAACGGTCATCTGTTGCATCGACAGCATCTACAAATGTTGCATCGACCAGCACAACCCAACCAACCCCTGTTTGGGTCGGGCAGGTTTGAATGGGTTGATACCCAAGATCAGCGAGAATTGCACATCCAACTACCACCCCGTTCTGGTTCTATTGTTGGCATTTAGGAACGAGTTTGGGTTAAGCGGGTTTTGGGGCGCGTCGCAGCCGATAAACCGAGGGGTTCAGCGTATCCCGAATTTACGCTAAATTAGGCTTGCTTGGGCTTCTGCCACGTCTAGCAAAATCTTGCTAATAACGGTTCCGACTTGTTTGTTCTGCCAGTAGCTCTCGTGGGCTTGGCCACCGTTGAGGAGGGCAACAAAAGAGTCCTTAAAGGGTTGGACCACTCTTTCTAGCAGGCCCGACCCCTTGGTGATGATATCTTTGATGTCTAATCTTCTTTCCAGGTCAACTACTCGCCGCACAACCTGTTCCAATGGCCAGGCAACCGGGTCGCCAGGGTGGATAAAGTTTCGCCAAGGGAGCGGTTGTCCCTCCCGATAGAGGTTCTTCAGCAGTTCTACCAGACCAGGCGTGAGGTCATGGGTGCTTCTGCCTTCGGCATCTCGACCTGCCAGGGTAATTAAGCTAAACAGAGCAATAGGCGACCCCATCGTGTGCATACTAGCGAGGCGAAATCCCTCCTCAGCGCGGGGAGCAATCCCAAAAATGGCTCTGCGAATTGCCTCCACACTCTGTCGCCCAGGGTCTTGCTCTGGCAATAGCAACCAACGGTTGGAGAAAAGGACGTCAAAGAGAATCACTGTCCCCCAAGAATGAGTAACGATGTGTAGGCGATCGCGCCCGTATTCGTAATCTTTTAGTCCATTCAGCGCCTGCTGTTTGAGTTGTGTGACCGCTTCCCCCCCAATCAACCGACTAATGTAAAGGGCAGCATCCCCAGCAAACTGCAACAGTTGGGATTTGCGAAACTCAGGAAACCACATTTGCGGCCAAACTGAGGAATCCTGGAACATTTGGGTCAATTCTTTTAAGGAGCCTTGGTTAACATTGCCCCAATAGAGCGGGACGTTTTTCACCTGCAATGTAGGCGAGACGGTTTGTTCTATCAACTGAAATAACTGATTGGAATACTGCGGGTGATCGGGATTTGCCTCGCGGACATTCACACCATGAACAAACAAAAGATAGTCAGTTGGCATAGTTCTGCTGCCCCAGAGGACGATAGGTTGGGTCTATTCTGGCATAGACAACCCGATCTGGCCGCCTCGCTGTAGTTATTCGTAATTGCCGTGGCTGCCCTGATTGTGAAGGCAATTGCAGCCAAACTCTGGCAGGATGGGCCTCATATTCCAACGAAATGTTAAGTGTTAAATGCTAACAAGCGTTGAATGTTAACTATTAATGCAATCTATTTCAGAAGCGAGAGGTTCTTTGGTAAAAATCCATCACGGATTTCTGCATATCAATCACTAAGGAGAAACGCTTTGCTGACGTTACCATTGCTCGCTACTACCCCTACGACCCTTGAGTGGTCTCCTACCGTTGCGCTCGTGATGATTGCCTGCAATATTGCAGCGATCGCCTTTGGTAAATTCACGATTCAGCAACCCAGTGTTGGCCCTGAAATGCCTTCTTCTAACCTATTTGGTGGCTTTGGCCTAGGTGCCGTGCTAGGGACGACCTCTTTTGGTCACATCCTGGGTGCAGGAGTCATCCTGGGACTAGCAAATTTGGGTGTACTTTGAGCTATCCTGTAGGGGGCATCGGAAGTCCGGTGCCTGATGAGTGTGTGCCTAAAGCGATAAGCCAGGGAGATTTCCCCGGCTTTTTCTATGCCAAACGGGATACTTGAAGTTGCGTAGTCTTCTGATACGGAATCCGTTGCTTATAGGGTCGGTTAGTTTTTGGTAGAATGCCCGCGCAGCGGGCATTCTACCAAAAACTAACTGCTACTTTATAGGCGGATTCCGTATGAGTGTGTTGATACAGAATCCGCCTGTAAGGTAGCAGTTTGTCGTGATGTAAAACGGGTACGCAGCGCGCGTTTTACACCACGACAAACCGACTCAATAACCGACGGAGTCGGTATGAGATGCTGCGCAGGGGCCAAAGCATTCAGGAGCTAACCCTTCGGGCGGCCCAGGGTTGTGATGTAGAGAACGGCTTCATCGGGGGGAATACCTAACACCTCATTCACCTGGTCATCAAAGAATCCACCAATCCCGCTCACTCCTAGACCGAGGCGAATTGCCGCCAAGTTCAGTCGTTGGCCCAGGTGCCCAGCATCCATGTGGAGGTAACGATACGCGCGATCGCCATATTTTTCTACAGCCTGACGCAGGTCTGCGGTATGGAACAAAACGGCTGCAGCGTCACGCCCTAAGTCTTGCCCCAGGCACAGCATATGCAGCTCACGCCGGAAATTCTTGAAGCGAATTTGCCGTAGCTCTTGGGCTTTGGGGGCGTAATAGTAGCAGCCCTCTTCCAGCCCATCGACTCCAGAAATGGCCATAAAGGTTTCAATCAAACTCAGGTCAAAATAGTCGGGCGACCGATCAAGGTTCTGGTCAATATAGTGCTGGGGCTGGTAGGTGAAATCTAGCAACAGCTTCAGTTCGTCTAGTGTCAGATCAGCCCCACTGTAGGCACGGGTGGAGCGGCGCTTCAGAATCGTCTGTTCTAGCTCCGTTAAGTGATCGCCCCAGTCAATCGGGTCACTCACTGTCGAGACCTTCAGGCAGAAGGGAAAGTTGTATTTATCTGCGGGTTCATCCCCTTGGCCTGAGGGCTGGGGCTGGGGCTGGGAAGGTGGAGCAGTAATGCAAGTGGCGCGGTGGAAGTAGGCCAGCAGTTCACCATCGGGGACTACTGGAAATTCGGTTTGTGTGGGGGAAGGCAGTGCCGTCGGTGAGAGGGGCAGGTTTTGCATCACTTGCAGCAGGTCAGCCAAGGCATAGATAGCGATCGCCCCCTCCTGGTCAGCATCGAGGTAAAGCAACTGGTTGACGGCATCATCGATAAAACCGCCGATCAAATGGGGACGGAAGTCGTTGATTGCACTGGCCAACTCCACATTTCCCAGCAGGTGGCCTGTGTCGAGAAAAATTCGGCGATAGGCCCGGTCTTGATACCGCCACGCCGACCGCCAGAAGGTGGCGGTAATCACCAGTGCCAGTTGGGTATTGTCTAGCGCCAAGTTCCAGAAACAGGCATCCTGGAGGGATTTCCAGACATCACTTTCCCAGAAGTGCAGCAGGGCGTGGTGCTGCGGCTGGTAATGGTACAGACCTTCGGGCAACAGGGGAGTCCCGCGCGACAGCAGATACACCTCAGCAGGATAAAGCCCCCCTGCCGAAGGAGCCGCTCGCAAGTAGAGTGGTTCCCCGCTCATGGTGAGCATCTTCAACGTCAAACCATAGCTGCAAAACAGCAACCTTGAGAGCCGTCGCCACTCTTGATGTTCCGGATCTGCCAAGTCAACCCTAGCAGCAAGATAGGGCTTCAGATCATAGCTTGTGCCAATCTTGTATTCCTTAAAGGGCACAGGCTGTTTGCTCCAGTCTAGGGATTGGGCCTTAGCCGCAAGTGTTTCTGGTGCGTACTTCGTCCGATCGTGGTAGTGCTGGGCAATCGAACCTCTCAAGTCGGTCATAGGGCAGTACGAGGAGGAATCTGTTTCGATCTTGACATCCCGACCCAGGAATGGGGAGACACACCCAAACTCTACACCAACAATTCACTTGCCCTCCCGCTTGGTTGACCCTCGTGCGCGAGATCTCCAGGCCTGATCGTGTCTATCCCTCAAATTGGCCTCCATCGGGCATCATGGCCCCGAGCAAGTTTGCTTTGTAGAGATTGACTTGCTCCATGCGAGCGCTGATGAGGACAGTTTCGTTCAAATTGGCCTCGCTCAAGTTTGCCCAGTTGAGCCGTGCACGGTAAAGATTGGCTTTGTAAAGATTGGCACTGCGCAGGGAGGCCCAATTCAGGTTGGCGCCCCGTCCGCTAACTTGGCTGAGGTTGGCGTGGGTGAGAATTGCCCCCACAAGCTTAGCTCGACTCAGGTCGGCCTCCCGCAGGTCGGCTTCTTCTAAGGTTGCCCCCATCAGGTTGGCACTGGTTAAATTTGCTGCTTCTAAAATTGCCCCTGTGAGGATGGCATTGACCAGATTCGCATTTTCGAGGTTGGCTCTTGTCAGGTTAGCCCCCATAATTTTGGTCCGGCTCAAATTTGCGTCCACCAGGGTTGCCTCCGTTAAATCGGCATGGTTGAGTAAGGCTTCTGCTAGGTTCACTTCTGTCAAATTTGCCTGTTGCAGGTTAGCGCTCTGCAACCGCGCACCCCGCAACCCTGCTTCCACCAAGATCGCTTTGCCGAGTACGGCTTCTTGGAGGTTTGCCCCAATTAAGTTGGTGCCGGTCAGGTTGGCCTCACGCAGATCTGCTCCACTCAGGTTGGCCTCGCGTAGGTTAGCATAGCTGAGGTCTGCCCCGACCAAGTCTGCGCCACTGAGATCGACTCGGCGGAGATCGACGTTGCGGAGGGTCTGTCCTCCCAGAGCAAACCCCGAAAAGTTGCTCTCCTGGAAGTTGCGGACTCCCGCCGCATAGTCGTTTAGCAAATCCTCAATGTCCATACAGCAACTCTGTTTCGTGCAATCGACACCCAGTATTGAGCGCAACTGTCTCTGCCTGATTACTCTAGCGTTCCCTAGACGTGGGCCAGATTTTCAATGGAGTGCTTGAACGTTGGGGGCGATCGCTCTCCCCATGCCACTTCTGCACAGCACCCTACCCAAGACCGGGGCTTGCACAACACTTTTCCCGCTGGTGCAAGGCTCGACCACTAGCCCATCCAAGCCTCAGAACAAGATCACTTGCCTGGTTTTACCGTGCGGAATTGCCCCTATCAGGAAAGCAGATCAGAAAAACTTCCTGCATTTACTAGGACTAGACCGATGGGAACGCTATTGTTTTGTTGTGTAAACAACCAAACCGTCTAGCGGTCTGCGACAATAGGATTCGCAATTCAACCAGGTTTGTTTTGGCAATTGTCGAAGGAAGAAGTTCAGGATGTCGGAGAACCTTAGAAGTAAAGCAATCACCCAGGGTGTGCAGCGTAGCCCCAACCGGGCAATGCTGCGGGCGGTTGGCTTTCAGGACAGTGATTTTAATAAGCCCATTGTGGGGGTTGCCAGTGCCCACAGCACCATTACCCCCTGCAACATGGGGATCGCGGCCTTGGCAGCGCAGGCAGAGGCGGGCATCCGGGCCGCGGGGGGGATGCCTCAGTTGTTTGGCACGATTACCGTGAGCGATGGCATCTCGATGGGAACTGAGGGGATGAAGTATTCGCTGGTGTCGCGTGATGTGATTGCCGATTCCATCGAAACAGCCTGCAATGCCCAGAGCATGGATGGGGTGCTGGCGATCGGGGGGTGCGACAAAAATATGCCGGGAGCCATGATTGCAATGGCCCGGATGAACATTCCGGCCATCTTTGTCTACGGGGGCACAATCAAACCTGGACACCTGGATGGAGAAGACCTAACAGTAGTCAGCGCCTTTGAAGCCGTAGGTCAATACAGCGCTGGGCGAATTGACGAAGTGCGACTGCTGGCGGTGGAGCGCAATGCCTGCCCAGGGGCGGGTTCCTGCGGTGGAATGTATACCGCGAACACAATGTCTTCCGCGTTTGAAGCAATGGGCATGAGCCTGATGTATTCCTCGACTATGGCGGCAGAAGACGCCGAGAAGGCGGAGAATACGGCACTGGCTGGCAAGGTGCTGGTGGAGGCGATCCGGAATAACCTCCGTCCTAGTGATATCATCACCCGCAAGTCCATCGAGAATGCGATCTCGGTAATTATGGCGGTGGGAGGTTCCACCAATGCAGTGCTGCACTTTTTGGCGATCGCCCATTCCGCTGGAGTGCCCCTCACCATCGACGACTTTGAAACCATCCGCCAGCGGGTCCCTGTATTGTGTGACCTGAAACCGTCGGGGCGTTATGTTGCAACAGACTTGCACAAAGTTGGAGGCATTCCCCAGGTGATGAAGATGTTGCTTAACCATGGGCTGCTGCACGGCGACTGCATCACCATTACTGGTGAGACAATCGCCGAACGGTTGCGGGATGTGCCCGACACACCCCGCCCCGACCAGGATGTGATCCGCCCCTGGGACAGACCCATGTATACCAGCGGCCACCTGGCAATCCTAAAGGGCAACCTGGCAACCGAGGGCGCCGTCGCCAAGATCAGCGGGGTGAAGCAACCCGTCATTACAGGCCCAGCGCGGGTGTTCAATTCTGAAGAGGAGTGCCTGGATGCCATCCTAGCGGGCAAGATCAACCCCGGTGATGTGATTGTGATCCGCTACGAAGGCCCTAAAGGTGGCCCTGGAATGCGAGAAATGCTGGCTCCCACCTCTGCCATTATTGGAGCTGGCCTGGGGGATTCTGTCGGATTGATCACCGATGGTCGCTTTTCTGGCGGCACCTATGGCATGGTAGTCGGTCATGTTGCACCCGAAGCCTACGTGGGGGGGGCGATCGCCCTGGTAGAAGAAGGCGACTCTATCACAATTGATGCACCGCAACGATTGCTGCAACTCAACGTTGACGATGCTGAGTTAGAACGGCGACGTGCCCAATGGCAACGTCCGCAACCCCGGTATACCAAGGGTGTGCTGGCAAAATATGCAACGCTTGTATCTTCCAGTAGCTTAGGAGCGGTGACAGACTTGCACGTTTCGCCTTAGGTGCGATGGACGGTGTTGCTTAATCTGGATATAAATTCTGGGATGGGTAGCACACCGAGTCCTCCACTCATGCCAAATTCGTACTTCAGCCGAGCTGCCTCATTGCCCTAATTGCACTGCGAAACATGCTCTCAGAGCACATTTCGTAACGCTGGTTGTTGTAACGCTGGTTGTTGTAACGCTGGTTGCTGAAATCGCGAAAGAATTGAGAATGCTCGCGTTGCAAGTGTTCCCAACGCTTTCGTGAAATTTATAGCAATTCTTCAAACTCTCATGACCAGTCTTATCGGGGGGGGGTGGATCTCATAAAGCGGGGGTGGACGATGGTCCTCACCCGCTCGATTACCCTAACGTGAATTTGGGATAAGCTGAAACCCTTGCTATTCCGTGCGCGACGCGCACGGAATAGCAAGGG
>DVEB01000077.1 GCA_015295905.1 Synechococcales cyanobacterium M55_K2018_004 | reverse complement strand
AATTCACCACAGAGACACCGAGATCACAGAGGTTTCTCCCCCCTTTCCCACAATTCCCGCCATTCATAGTTCACACTACTCGCTCCAAAGTCTGGTTCTCGTTGAAACGGTTGCCTCACATAGCGCACAATACAACCGTTATCGCCCGCGTTGTAGCTCCCTTTTGGTGTGGCCACCTTAAATGCATCTCCTTCTGGGAAGTCGGCTGATCTGGGCACTTGTACTAGGGCTAGCACAAAAGTTTCTGGCTTGTTGAGGGCAGTCAGAATTTCGTTTTTGGTCACAGTGACGGTTTCTGCTCCTTCAATGCGTCCTTTCACTTCAATAAACCGGATGCGGCTGGGCTGATCTGCGATCGCTGGCACGCGGGACTCAATGTCGTAGCCACACTTCTCCTGGCTCACATCTCGTGGTTCGTGCCCCAACGCTCGCTCTGCTGCTATGACTGCCTGCATCGCCAGTTGCTCTACCCGCTGCGTCTCTCTGGCAAACAACTCTGCTGCTGACTGCCGCTTGCCCTGTAGTCGCTGCAACAAGCCAATCGGGACGATCAATGCTCCCCCCACGACGACGGGCGGCAGAGGCGAGAGCTTGCGCTCCTGTTCCAATTCTGTCAATCGTCTTTGCAGTCGAGACTCCAGCTCATCGGCTCTCGCTCTCGCTTTGGTGGAGTTAATCTTGGCATTCACCTTACCTGCCGCCTCTTGTTGTTTCAAGCGTTCTGCCTGCTGATCCCAGTAATAAATCTCTTGAGTCAGCCGCTCTTTCACGGCTCGAATGGTTTTGTCAATGAGTTTTTCCTTATGTTCTCGGACATCCTGGAGATGTTGGGGAACCAAGTGCGTAATAGCGTAGGTGGTGGCTTGGGTTTCGAGATTGGCACCACAGAGGCACAGAGGACATAGAGGAGCTTGAGTTTCTAGGAGGGTGCGCTCATCGGGGGTGAGGGGGCGGTAATCCAGGTAAGGCGCATACCCTGCATTCCTCACTTCTAATTCTCTGTGCTCTCCGTGCCTCTGTGGTGCCAAAATCTCCACATACTGCATTCGCCTTGACACCACTCGCCGCTTGCCGCTGCTATCAGTTCTGGCATCCTGAATCGAATGCTCTAGATACACCAGCACCCGCACCTGCTCACCAAAGTCATTCTCATCCACCAGCATCGCCCCCCGCTTCAGCAAATCTTGATGCTGCTCAAGGGTTATCTTGATGACAACCTCCAGCAGCGGATGCCCCGGACAAATAAAAGCAGCAGTCGGCTTCCCCGGAACGTTAATTAGTTCCTTCTCGAAACAAATCCGTTCGTAGCGCCGCAGAATCGGCTCTCTGCCAATCTGCCATTCGCGGCTACGAAGCAGGGCTGGCACGTAGGTAATCTCATATCGTCCAGGTTCCCGCGGCCGAACCGTGCCCCCTAGTCGAGCCAACGCCTCCAAGAAAAAGGACGCAATAAAGTGGGGTTGGAGTCGTCGTGCCTCGGCCCGTTCCACCTCTTCCCGAATCTGCTGTACTTTGGAGGCATCCATGATGTCTCGCGCTAAGGCCCGTTCTTCGAGCAATTCACGCAAGCGTTGCTGATCTAGACGGTCGGCCACAACTTGATGCAGCTTGGCTCGAACGTCAGGGCGATCGCCATAGCGGATTGCCTCAATCAACAGCTCACGCAATTCCTTCCCAGCGATCGCCTTACCCAACACATCAAACACTTTGCCGCCCAATGCCTTCTCTTCCAGATCCAGCTTTCGCAACAGCGTCAGATACACATCTCCCTCGCGGGTTTGCTCCGCCACCAAATTCCAGAGATGGCAGACCTCCGTTTGCCCAATCCGGTGAATCCGTCCAAACCGCTGCTCTAGCCGGTTGGGGTTCCAGGGCAAGTCATAGTTCACCATCAGATGCGCCCGTTGCAGATTAATCCCCTCACCCGCTGCATCCGTCGCAATTAAGACCTGCACCGCAGCATCCTGCTTAAACGCCTCCTCCGCCTGCTTGCGCAACTCCCGCCCCATGCCACCGTGAATCGTGACCACCGCCTCAGTCCGTCCCAGCAGGGTAGTAATTTGGTTAGCCAAATAGTTGAGGGTATCTCGATGTTCGGTAAAGATCACCAGTTTGCGGGATGAACCACGGAGACACAGAGACCACAGAGTTTCTTCTCCGTGCTCTCCGTGCCTCTGTGGTGCAAAGATCGCCTGAATCACCCGCGACAACTCTTCCCACTTGCGATCGCACCCACTCCGCCGCACCCGTAGTGCCAGGTTTTCCAATTCCTTTAACCGTTCAATCTCAGCTTGCAGTTCAGCAATCGTGCGAGCTGCCGTGGCCTGATCCACCACCTCTTCTTCAGACACTTCCCACTCTTCTGCCGTCAAATCTTCCTCATCTAATTCACCACAGAGACACAGAGACCACAGAGTTCCTTCTCCGTGCCCTCCGTGCCTCTGTGGTTCCCCTCTCTCTTCTTTTAATCGTTGCTCTAGCCGTTCCCTTCTTCGCCGCAACGACTGATAAATTGCCTCCGGCGAAGATGCCAGCCGCCGTTGCAAAATGGTCAACGCAAATCCAACGGTTCCTCTGCGCCCATTGTTCTCCAGTGCATCTGCCCGATTGAACTCTTCTCGCACATATTCCGTGACCTTGTGATAAAGCTGCTGCTCCAGGTCAGATAACCTGTAGGTCACCGTATAGGCTTTGCGCTCTGGAAAAAGCGGCTTTCCATCAAACTTGAGCAAGTCTTCTTTCACCAATCGCCGCATCAAGTCCGATGCATCAGTTGGTTTAGCACCGTTACGAAATCTTCCCTCAAAGCGATCGCCATCCAGCAGCGCCATAAAAAGCTGAAAATCTTCTTCTCTGCCATTGTGTGGCGTTGCCGTCAGCAGCAAAAAATGGCGAGTGATCTGGCTCAGTTTTTTACCTAGCTTGTAGCGTTTCGTCTCTTTGACCTCTCCCCCAAAAAACGAAGCCGACAGCTTGTGCGCCTCGTCTACCACAATCAGATCCCAATCGGTCTGCTGGAGCTTGATCTGCAAGTCATCATTGCGACTGAGCTGATCAAGCCGGGCAATGAGGAGGGGAATTTCAGTAAAAACATTGCCGGTTCGCGCAGCCTCGATGCGATCGCTTGTGAGGATCTCAAAGGGCAAATGGAACTTTTGGAACAATTCATCCTGCCACTGTGCTGCCAAACTTCCTGGACAAACCACTAAGCAGCGGTGTAAGTTCCCCCGAATCAGAAACTCTCGCATCAACAACCCAGTCATGATGGTCTTGCCAGCCCCAGGGTCGTCTGCCAGCAAAAATCGGAGCGGCTGCTGGGGTAGCATCTCCCCATAGACTGCCGTAATCTGATGAGGCAGGGGTTCCACAAGCGACGTATGGACGGCCAGCAGCGGATCAAACAAATGGGCCAGCCGAATCCGATGCGCTTCCGACACCAGCCGCAGCATAGCACCATCACCATCGAAACTCCAGGGCTGCCCAGCCGTAACAATCTCTAAGTCAGGCTCGCGATCGCGCCACAATAGCTCATTGCCCAAATTGCCACTGGCATCCCTATAAACCAGTTCAACCACAGCCTCGCTATGCCAGGTGACATCCACAACAGTGACCAAGGCATGGGGCAAAATGCCTTTCACAGCTATGCCACGAACCAAATCCTCAAGCCGAGCCATACAGTAGCGCTCCTGGAACTAGAGATATTTCCCCGCTCATATTTCCCTGCATAACCTGCATAATTTATTTATAGCCGGCATTTACTGGAATTGCCCGCTACACTCCATCATCGACTTGGCTTGCTCTTGGTTAGCAATTTGCGATCGCCCCTCGTTTTTTCCTGATTACTTCAGACAAAATTTCTAGCTCAACATTCTGGCTCAACGTCCAGCGTAAGCAATCACAGCTTGCTCGCTCAGTTCACCAAGCAGTGGGATTGAGCAGTGGGATTGTATTGAGCTTTAAGCCCAAAGCTGATTCACTTGTTCGGTCGAGAGGCTCAGCAACTCTGCCACTTGGGCAGGGGGCATCCCGGTCGCCAAAAGATTTCGGGCCGCTTGCAGCAGTTGAGCCTGCGCCCGCTCTTTTTCCTGC
>DVEB01000265.1 GCA_015295905.1 Synechococcales cyanobacterium M55_K2018_004 | reverse complement strand
TCGCCACTGCCCATCCACTAAGCATAATTGCTTATTGAAAAAGTGACATGCTCCCTATGCCTATGCCGTCGAGGGCAATGTCTACTATAACGTGCGGCGGTTTGCAGACTATGGCAAACTTTCGGGACGACAACTTGAGCAGATGCAAGCAGGGGCAGGCGGACGAGTTGACCCCGACGATCCAGAACGTCAGAAGCGAGACCCGTTTGACTTTGCCCTCTGGAGAGCAGCAAAACCGGGTGAACCCGCGTGGGAGTCACCCTGGGGACTGGGACGACCGGGGTGGCATATCGAATGCTCGGCAATGATTCGAGCACGATTGGGAGAAACGATCGACATCCATGGGGGCGGGGGTGACCTGGTCTTTCCCCATCATGAAAATGAAATTGCTCAATCGGAAGTGTTGACAGGTAAGCCTCTGGCAAACTATTGGCTGCACAATGGCATGGTGACAGTGAACGGCGAAAAGATGTCCAAGTCTCTGGGCAATTTCACCACGATTCAGGATTTACTGGAGGGACAGTGGTCAGAATATCCACAGCCAATCGATCCCATGGCAATCCGGCTGTTTGTGTTGCAAGCCCACTACCGCAAACCGCTGGATTTCACAAAACATGCCATGATTGCTGCTGAGAAGGGTTAGCAAACACTGAAAGAGGCGCTGACATTAGATTGGCAACAACTTAATCTATCTGCTCAGATGCCAATTCCTGGTGAACTGGATGCCGAATCAGTTCATCGCTTTCAAACCACAATGGATGATGACTTCAACACGGCAGCAGGATTGGCGGTACTGTTTGAGTTGGCTAAGTCTCTAAAGCGAGAGTCCAATTTACGCAGCTATCAAGGATCGTCAGAGCTAGCCGATAGACAGCTACAACAGAAATCACAAACCCTGACTTACCTGGCACAAGTCTTCGGTTTAGACGTTCAGCCAGCATCCATCCCTAAGCCAGACATTGATGTCGGTTGGATTGAATCTCTGCTGCAACAACGACAACAGGCACGTCAGGAAAAACGCTATGCCGAGAGCGATCGCATCCGTAGTGAATTGCAAGCCGCTGGCATCACGGTCATCGATCAGCCCGACGGAACCACCTTCTGGCATCGATCAAGAACGAATACCAGTCGTGATTGATGCCCCACCGGATTTCTGCATGACAATTGTTAGTGAAACGATTGCTAGCGAGGTTCGGTAAAAACGTCCTTGCTATAGTAATAATGATTATCATTTTAAGCACTACCAAATTCCATGGAAAAACCAGAAGCGTTCGATGTGATTGTGGTAGGTGCGGGTGCCGCGGGCATCGGCGTTGGGGCAGTCCTGAAGGATTTGGGTTTAGAGAATTTTGCCATTCTGGAGCAGCATAAAATTGGAGTCTCCTTTCGGCGTTGGCCCCAAGAGATGTACTTCATTACCCCATCCTTGCCCAGTCATGGCTTTGGACACCTCGACTTGAATGCCTGAAGGGGTGACGAGGAGGCTTGAGAGGCAACTGATTGAGGAGTTGATGGTGACTACTCAAGGCAAAACCGATTGCTAGTTGTTGGCCAGCCACTCTGCAAGGGATTGCTCGAAAGTTGATGATGACTACTCAAGGCAAAACCGATTGCTAGTGCTGGAATAGTGATGACTAGGGGGGAGTACGAACGGGTGCTGCTACCTCAGATCTTTCATGACCTTGGCAAAGACAGAACTCAACGGTTAGAGCGCACTAATGGCACTGTTAGACAGCAAACGGGCAAATAGCATCGATGGCAGAACAAGTTTGGCAAGTTGTGGGAGCAAACGAAAGTCACGACCCGATTGGTGGTGAGCTATTTCAATTGGATTTGGCAGCATAGTCGTTTGAAGGCCACTGCAGCGCAACGAGCAGGTTTAGCCGATCGTCCCTGGTGTTGGCCTGATATTGCCATTTATCCCACTATTATCTGGCGCACAATCGATAAGCAGTCTTTTACGCTAGACATCACTACACCCTCTTAACCAAAACTGACGTTTATTAGGGCATTGTTTGTCGTGCTGACGCAGTCAGCCCAACCAAGTGGGAACGACGAACCGAACGCCGATGGACTAGCGCCGAATAGCCAACCCACTTTTTAGGTGCGATCAAAGCCTTCGCTCGCATTAAACCACCATTGCAGCAAAATTGCTCGACATTGCAGGCAGGTGAGTTGCTGCAAGAGATCGTTGATTCCAGAGAGAGTTGCAGGATATTGAGCGATCGCCCCTCCCCTGCTCGCCATCCCCTCGGCAATGTGAGCCACAAAACCATACAGCTTTTGATTTGAGAAGGAACTATTCACAGGCCAACCATCTGGATTTAACGGACTCAAGTGTGTGATAGCATCCGCTGCAATGCCCAACTCACGGTGTAGGGTGGAGAGCGCTCGTTCCTTTAGATCTGCTCCTTGGGGCACCCGTCCACCAGGAAAGTCCAGCGTCGCTTGTCCAACCCCAGGCCGATAGCTAGGGGCAGGTAAAAGGATTTGATGATTTTGAATTGGCAGAATAATCACCGAATCTGCCTTTTCGATACGCCAGTATTCCAGCACCACGCCTTGATGGTCTTCAAGATGCTCGCCGATTAAGGTCAGCCAGTGAGAACGCAGTTCCAAAAAGCGATCGCACACCCGCCAAGGTTGTTCAGGAGTGGGAGACATCGGCATTCCCCTGAGCGTCAAGAAAGCTGGCAACGGCTCGATTAAACGTATCTGGCTCAACTAAAAAACACCAGTGATGACCAGGCACCTGCACAACTTGAAGCTGTTTGAGATACCGTCGAAACGGTTTGAGTTGAAATGAGGTGCGGTTTAGGCCTTGCCTAGGCTGAATGAAAAGCGTGGGAGTCATTATTTCTTTGGTTAGCCCTGCAACCTCCATCACATCCTCAAAAATTTCATCTCTCGCCTGCGGGGCAAATTTACTGCTCCATTGTCCACTCGACTTTTGCTCAATTCCTGCGACGAAGATTGCCCGCTGTAACGGACTCCATCCATCAAATTGCTTGAGTTGTTGTGCCTGTTGTTCAGCCTGCTCATACGTCTCAAAGGGACCAAGCATTTTCAGAAACGGGAGGACTCGATACAACAAGGGAAAGGTGAGCTTAACCCAGCGGGGCATAGAATTCATAAAAAAAGGGTCGATCAGCACTAGACTGCGAATCGCCTGTGGCTTTTGCGTTGCCCAGACCGCTGCCACCTTAGCTGCCCAGGAATGGGCAACCACATGGGCAGAAGGCCAGCCAACCTGAGCCATTAACGCCTCCAAGTCGGCAATCATATCTCGGCAACGGTAGCCACTAGCAGGTTTACTGCTGTTGCCGTGGCCTCGCAGGTCAGGCGCAATGACGTGATAGCGGTCTTGCACAAACTCCGCTAGCCCCACCCAGACCATCGCATGATCGACCATACCATGCAACAGCAGCAGAGGCTCCTGTCCCTGGTGCCATTCCAGATAGGACAGTTCCCCTGTGGATAGCCGCAACACCCGCCGATGGGTCTCTATCTGGGCCAAAAGTTCAGCCGCCTGCATTTCTCCTCCTTCACCCGCTTGCTATCACATCATGATGACGCTGGCAAAAAGACTATGGCGCTACGCGCTCATGCGATAGAAAGCATTTTGTGGGAAACTCCGCTGCGCGGGGGTTTCCCACAAAACGCGTTGTCCTAATCCATGCGTATAGTGCTGACCCATGCCAACTGCGTTGGTGATTGCATGGGTTTGTTATGACATAAAACGTGAGCATGACGCTCACGTCTTATGCCATAACAATCTGCTATTTACAGACTTACAGACGAACCGTATTCTGACTCAGAATTCAACCGCCACCTCGCTGCACTGGATAGCCCGCACGCTGCCACGCCATCAGTCCACCTTGCAGATTATAAACCTTACTATAGCCTTGTTCGATCAGCCACTGAGATGCTGCCATACTGCGATGCCCAGAGGCACAGGTGACAGCGATCGCCTGCCCTTTGGGGATCTCTTTGAGGATGCGATTGCAACCCATCAATTTTGCTCCTGGAATATGTCCCATCCAATATTCCAAGGCACTTCGCACATCAACGATCAGGAGTTGATTTTGACGGGAATTCAACTGGGATGGTGTGATATTTGTTGGCTTCATCAGTTGTTTCTTCATTTTCAATTTCCTAGACCTGCTTCATCACCTCAAAGGACTTAATAAACGGCCCTGCCATGCGAGGATCCTTAATCATGGCGGCATAGTCCCCTACACGAAATTGCAGTTTACGACTGAGATAGGCCATGCTTAACCCCATCATGTTCAATCCTTTAGTTTTCCACTGTTGCCAGTGTTCACGATCAGCTCGCAAGTCCCAGTTCAGCTTTTGTCCTTCATAGGACCCCGCATGGGTAACAAAGCCATCCACAACAGTAATCACGCCCGTTGGCGTAGGTTCATCGTCAAAGCCGTAGCCAATGACGGAACTGAAGTGAATTTTTGCCAGCGCTTCTGCCAGTTCTGGCTCTGCGTTCCAGCATTTGGCAAAGGACTGCATCCATTCTGGGGAAAATAAATCTGCCATTGGTCACTCCCAATTAATCATCATTGCGTATCACAAGTGTTTCAACGATCCAACCATCTCAAGCTATTGGGCGCTTGCAACGGCTTGCCACTCTTGGATCAGGCTTGGTGGGATGGACAGTTTAACAAACTGTCCATCAACAGTCGGCAAGTCTATTTCAAGGGGTAGCTCTGGTTTGAGTTGCGCGAGCAAAGGTTGAAGATCGTATTGCCCAATATGCGGTTCTGGGTGAGCGGCATCTGCAAACACTTTCTCCGAGGCATCTGCAGCCGTGAACACTTGCCCCACTGAATTGGTCAGTTTTAACGGCTGAGTACGGTCAATTGCGATCACTCCTGGAAAGCCAACTAACCGGAGTGCAACGCTCGTCTGGCCATCGGGACGCAGACGCTTGAAAGCGATCGCCTGCCAAGGACGCCCATGTTGGTCTTTGAGAGATTGGCGAGACTGATACACTCTCTGCCCCGGCGCTTCTTCAATTTGACGGATAGCGGCAGCAGCACTAGGCGGGTTCAGGAATCCCATGCCCAGAAGGATACTGAGGACGATCGCCCCTAGCAGCAGTAACCAGGAAAGAACCTGTCGAATTCGACACCCCATACATGAATTCCTCCAAATCTTGCTTACACAATCCAGCAACAACACCCTGTCCTGATACCGCCCCCAACGGTTATGCGCTTGAGTGTTGCTGCATCTAGTGTTGCATCTGTGATTGGTCCGACGTCTGACGATGACGGACACAGAGCGACAGTAACTCTGTATCAATCACTCGGTAATATCGCCAAACCCCTTCTCGACGGCAGGCCACCACTCCAGCATCTTTCATCAATCGCAGATGTTTGGAAACATTGCCCTGATGTAGTCCAGTGCGATCGCAAATTTCTTGCACACTCCGTTCCTCGTTGCAGATCGCCGCCAAGATTTGCAACCTGGTTGGCTCTGCCAACGCCCGAAAGCGGTTTGCTAGTCCCTCTAGTTCATCAGGGGTTAACATCATTTCCATGAGTGGTTCCTCATGTGGTGTCCGAAGCGTGAGTTGATGAATTGGTTGACGGATCCATCAACTCACTCACAAATCAAACACTGGGAGCCAGAGGCGATTGCTCCACTTGGTAGGGTTCCACCAGTGGTAGACCCAGCATTTGTAGGCCTATGCGCTCAAACCAAGGCATCGTCATGCCCATCCGCATTTTGTCCATAAAGTATTTCTCAAAAGCGGTCTTCGCCCACGATACCCAGATCCCTTTTGTGGTGAAGGCCCGCCGCCGATGACCAGCGGCATCGGGCAACAGGGGATCTGCCAGGAAGAGGGCACCGGTGTCGCCAAAGTCTGCAAAGCAAATTGCTTGCAACGTAGGTCGGATCGGCTGCCCTGTGATCACGCCCAAATCTAAGGCAATGTTGTGAGCCACCGACATCACCATTTCTTCGGTCATTTGTCCCACTTTAGGCACTCCAATCGGGATGGGAGTGGCCTCAATGGGTTTGAGTTGGGTGATCACACCCACTGCAAACACCGAGTCGTAGTGGGGATGCCGATAGGTCGGTTGGACCGGAATGAACCCCTTGGGGTCAGATAGGCCGGCTGCTTCGCGCAGGAAACGCGGCCCCCGAAACGGTGGCAGGATCATGGCATATTTGAACGGCAAACTACGTCCATCAGCGAGATGCACCGAGTCGGGTTCGATGTGGGAAATGGCAACATTGTCCATCACATCGATATGGCGATCGGCAAGCATGGCCCGAATTAACCAGCGGGAATTTGCCATCCCCCCAATGCCCAAGTGTCCGGCATAGGGTTCAGAGGTAACAAAGGTGATAGGCACTTGGTCACGCAGACCTTTACGCTTGAGCGTGTGGTTAGCCAGTAGGGCAAACTCGTAGGCGGGGCCAAAGCAACTGGCTCCGGGAGCAGCGCCAACAACAATTGGGCCAGGGTCTTGCAAAAACTGTTCCCAGGCTGCTCGCGCCAGTTCTGCATGGTGAGGATTGCACACCGATTGGGTATAGCCGCCCTCTGGCCCCAGACCAGGAATGGCATCCAGCGCCAGTTCGGGGCCGGTGGCAATGACAACATAATCGTAGTCCAGGGTGCGATCCTTTAATGTGACTTGCTTGGCTTCAGGATCGATCGCCACCACCGCATCGTGAATGAATTCGATCCCATGTTGGGGAACAATTTTGGCCAGTTCGAGTTGAATCCGATCGAGCGATCGCAACCCCAGGCCAACCCACGGCAGCGAAGGCACAAAGGTAAATTTGGGTTGATTTGAAATCAGCGTTACTTGATGTTGACGCGGCAACTTATGTCTCAATTCATAGGCGGCGGGCAGCCCCCCTAGGCCAGCACCAATAACCACAACGCGAGCCATAGTTTTGACTCCTAAACGAGAGTTTTAAATGAAATCGATCGTGATTTTCACCTCCGAGTGACCAAGAGTTTGAAGGCAAACCTTTCGCCCGCACCTGATCTGATGAAAAACACGGTAGCTATCGCCACAGGTGTTGCTAGATCTGAAGATGAGCGTTTAGACAAGAGGCGCACGCCGCTGCCCTCAGCCTAAAACCCATACCTTAGATCAGCCTCCCCTATTGCGCTAAGACTGCATTCGGCTCTGAGTTCACGCTGGACGATGACCGACCTTTGGCCTTCACCCCACGATGCCCAGAATTTCCTACATCCACTATACTACTATACAGTCATATAGTTTGAATATTGCGAAACGTTTACAGTAGCAGTGTCCTCTGCTGTGTCGATTGGCCGCTAATAACGTCAGCAATTCTCAGTCTGAAAACGTCAGGTCTGGTTCAGAGGGTTTTGGGGCACCGCACCGGGTGCGGTGCCCCAAAACCCTCGATTTTCCGTGCGCGACACACCCAGAATTCACGTTATGAAAATTAGCAGTGGGATCAAATTGCACATCCCAGTTCTACACGGGGGTGACGATGTGGCAGTGGTCACTTACACTAAAGTTGACCCACCCTTCCGCAGCCTTGTGGTATGGCAAGACGGATCAATCGCAAGTGTCAGCACTGCGCCACCCTCACCGTAGAAGCAGCGATCGCCCTACATGGACCAACCGGCGATAACTGCTGGAACCCTGGTAACGCCAACGGTTGGGGGTACGACTGTCACCGTCGGCGATCGCACTACCGCCATCGGGATGACAACAACCGCACCCGCCGTCGCCTCCGCCGGGCCGAGCAGGCCAAACAGCAAGCAGTCCTCGTCTCATCAACATCGACTCCACCAGGGCTAGACTCATCTGCTGACGATTTACAGCACTCCACAGCACAGACTAAAACCCTATCCCTCGCGGCACTGCGCGCTGAGACAGCCGCCCCAGAAGCAGAACCTGCTGATGCCAATGCCCCTCACGCCATCCCCCCAGGCCGCACTCTGCACACTGTTACCCTGGGCGACTCAGAATATGTGGCGCTGGACCTGCCTCCTGTCCCCCTACCCTACGCGGCAGTGCTGGTGTTGTATCGGCAGCATAAAGATGCCCCTGTCCACGCTATTGGTGCTGAGATCTGGCAAGGCAAAGTGAAGGTCTTAAACATTCAGCCCATTCACTGTATGGGAATGCGTGGCAATGAAGTCACTGCCTACATCCAGACGATGCTGGCTGAACTGCACCAACACTTTAAGGTGTCCCGTTTTGAGGATGTGATCAAGGAACTCCCCGTCCACGACTGTCCGCTGGTGCCGTGCCCACTCAAAGCAGCCGCATCGCCAACTGCATCCGTTTCTGTTCAACCGACCTAACGCACCATGCAGGAGCAGCAGCTAGAGTTGAATTTGGACCTGGCGATGGAGCAGGCGATCGCCCAACCTGCTCTGGCCAATCTCAGCCATCTGTGGATCGCCGTGGAGCAACGGCTGCGACTCTTGGCGGATGATGAACAGTTACGGCTAGCAGGAGCGGCGATCGCCCAGCTCACCGAGATCTATGCGCTGCGGGCTGAGTATTTCCTCAAAACCTGGGAGGAAAAATGGGACGAGCAACCTGCCACTGAACCGGTCCTCACCGACGAAATGCTGTCCGCGTTTTTACGGCAGACCATGAGCCTCAACCTAGAGGAAGTGCTGGAATGCTATGAACAACACCGCCACCGCAGTCCTGAGGACGACTCTTTGGCGGGAGAGGTTGAAAAAGAAGCACTACTGGAATGGTTAGCACACGAAGAACGACAAAAAGAAAAGGAACGGGCGATCGCAGTTGCCCACGATGAAAGCGTGACCGAGTGGATTCACACGATTCGACTCTGGCTAATAGCCCACGGACGACAAGCCCCCTTCCGCCAGTTGGTCAATGATCTGCAGCAAGCCCCCACCCCGCTTTCACCCATCACCGTCTGGTTGGGGGTCTTGCTGGGTGGCTTTAGACTCCAGACTGGTCCAGAGTTTTATTCCCACGATTTCTGGGTCAGCCTGCCCGATGAGTAGGCCACGCCTGTTCACCCCGATCACTCCGACAGAGTTTGCAGCGTAGCCCTTGCTTGCGATCGCAACCAAGGTGGACGTTTCCCGATGTATTGATGGCGCAGTTTGCCCTGATCTTTCCAGTAGGCATACCAATAGGGGCCATGACCCACGGCAGCAATATCCCCCTCCATGCAACGACACCCTGCTTTGCCACAACGGCGTTTTTCGTTTTGATAGGTCTTGCCCTCGTAATGACGTTGCTCAACCACCGAGGTGTTTGGCCGGGGAGGTAGCACCAGCTCAGCAGCTTCTTCAGTGGCGATCGCTGCGGCCAACCAATAAAAAACCTGTCGCTTCTGGTCGAGGCTCAACCCCTGAAGGTTTTGACAAAGGGAATCAACACTGGAGAATGTCATGGGAGGGTCACGTCAGTCGGACTGAGCAGAATCACAAAGGTACAAGACTCAGGGTGCGCCAATGTCTTGCTGTAGCACTGCTCGGTGTTTGTTGCAGCAGCTGAATGCATGCGTATGGCTAAACCTTTCTTGTGTAACTTCTCGAATAAAGTCGATAGTTACACAAGAAAATATTACTTTTCTTTTGCAAACTAGACAACTGGACTTGCCGCTATTTTTTACAATTTTTTTACACATTGTTGCACATGCACGTCAAACCATACCCCATTCATGCGGAATCTGTCTGTAAAATGGCGGTTTATTGTGGTGTACACCGTGCGATATGCATACGTTTTACACCACAATAAACCGATTTAATCACCAACGGAGGCGGTATCAGGAGGTCAATCGCCCTACTCAGTTTGCTGAAATTCTTAATCTGGGCGCGACACGCATAGACAATCCAGAATTTGGGAGCATTGCGCGGTGCACAGTCCCCCAAATTCTCTTAATCCAAGCTGGGCATCATATCAATAAAGCACAGGAGAACAGAACCATAACGTCACAGGTATGTTGTTCTGAATCAATCGCAATGGAAACTAAAATTCCTTTTCTCTCAGGCAGGCATACAACAACACCTCTGATCGCAAATTTTCCTAACAAAACTTTGGCACTTGTCACTGTTTGTCATCATACAAACAAGACGAGAGGCAAGGCTACAAATAAAGTAAATAAAGTAATGACACACGTATTCAACAGGTTCCTAAGAGAAGATTTGATGTTAGCGAGCACTTAGTGATGATCGTCAGTACCTGATTGGAGGAGTCGAGCCATTGCTCAATCTGTCTCTAGAACAAAACTTATACAAACAAAGCATCACAAATGAACACAGCAGCGATATAATTCAGCGAAATGTTCTTGTATTATTTGGGTGACTCAGAGTCAAGCTATGCCTCCTACCAAAAAGCAACTACAAAGTGCGCCAAAGCGGAGATCGTCTTCCTTGATCCAAAAAACTTCCATTGACCAAGCGGGTGCCCTGTTGGATCAATTGCCCGAAAAGCCAAAGGAAAGCTGGTCTTTGCGTGAGGCGATCGGAACCCTCCAGGGAACGATTACGACTGCACTCGAACGAGGCTACAGTTATGAAGAAATTGCCGAGGTGTTAACTACACACGGCGTGAAAATCAGCCCTTCCTCGCTGAAGTCTTACCTAACTGCGAGTCGCAAAGAGAGCGGTGTCACAAAGTCGCGCGGGCGACGGAAATCTACGAGAACCACGGCGAAAACCACAAGTAGTGCAGCTCCTGCCGTAGCCCCTAGCCCTGAAACCACACCCCCAGCCCCCACCCCTGGCAAGCGTGGTCGCGCTGCTACTGCTAAGGCAGAAACCAACGGTAGCAAACCTGCGACCCGGGGCCGAACAAAAACAACCGATCAGCCTGAAGCAACCAAACCTGCTGCACGGGGCCGCCGCAAAAAGACAACAGTTTGATCAGTGCTTGCCGTCTTCATTCCCGAGGCATGGCAATGAGGGTCACTCTGATCAGTTTCTTGTGTAACCAGGCTGGTTACACAAGAAACTGACAGTCACACACTAGCCCGGCTTGCCATGATTTGAAAGCGGTTCAATTGGCTTGCAGTTTTTCAGGGTTGATCTGAAACTGGATGATGGAAGCTTTCTTCTTGCCAGGTAGCTCTTGGGCACCCAGAATATACCCCTGCTGTTGGAGTTCTTCAACAGTTCGCCAAAAGATCTGGTTGTTGCGCGAGGAGTTGCTGCCTAACAGATCCAGATTTTTGAACAGGTATTGTTTTGAAATCGCGAGGAACTGTCCGTCCTGGGGAGTGTCCCATTTCAAACGACTGGCCAGATAAATCAACAGTTTTGTAGCGTAATCGTTTTTCGCATTGCTGCCTAGTTTCTGGCTGATATCAATGTCACTAGCAAACAGCACGTAATCTCCTGTGCGCCCAGGTCCTTCAAAGAACTCCAGTGACACAGTGTAAGCATCTGCCAATTCGTAGGTGTAATCTGCTGCTTTCACCAAGTCAAAGTCTCGTGGGACGTTATCAATTTCGTAGTCCTTGATGCGGAGGACACTTTTGATAATCACCTTTGCCCCGATGTTGTTGCCCTTGCGTAGTGACTGAGCCAACACGAGTTCTGTCCGGTGCAGGGCAACTAAGTCGCGGTTGAGCTGCGATCGCAACTTAGATGCAAACCCACCATCTTTTGTGCGCGTATATCCCAAACTTTCCAACAAGTCATTAGACCGGAACGTCACTTGAGGCCCATTCCCTTGCTGGGCAGCCAACTTGTAGAGGTACAGCACAATGGAGACCTGACGTGGATTGAGGAACGTCAGCAACGCCATGAATAGGCGCTGGATCCTGCGGTCTTGAATCTTCTCCAGTCCCTTACTAATGCCTTGGTCTGTGCAGGTCTGGAGATCTAACTGGGCGTATTGTTGCTTGAGGTCTTCCCATTCCTCGGCGGTCAGGTTTTCTAGGGGAATGCGTCGGGTCAAGGCGAGTTCGCTGGTCTCGTTAGGGTCTGCTTCGACCCGTACCTCTAGATAGTAGCCATCCTCATCGGAGCGCAGGATGGGAAGTTGCACATCGGGGTTTTTGAGGGAAGCACTGGCTCTGGGCAGCACCATCAGGAGTTGCCCATCGACGGGAAACGTTGTTCGATCTTTCTTAGTCACAGTTCGCTGGAATTGCTGGAGAGGAAAGAAGAAATGTCGTGTCGCTAGGGCTGCACCGGGCGATCGCCCTGAATTGTCAACTGAATTGCTCAGGGATGTGGTTAGCCCAGAAACAAGATCGCTCGTAGGCATTATATCTGGTGTTGCAAAGTTGCGATCGTCCCGCCGCAGAAATCCAGTCTCAATCGAGTAGATTTCCTCTTTGCCCTGTAACTCCCGCGTCTATTTTGTCAGATCTCCTGACCCATCCTGCATCCACTCTGCATCCATCCTGTAACTCCGGCGTATGTTTTTTGCCGGGGGGCCTGTAACTCCCGCGTCTACTTTCACCTGTAACTCTGACGTATCGTACATTAGTACCTGCTGTAACTCCGGCGTACACTCACAGCCTGTAACTCCCGCGTCTAAAAATGATTTTCTCCTTGAGATAGACACGATTTATCAAGCCTTTTGCCCTTTACCCTGTAACTCCGGCGTCAGGATCTATCCTGTAACTCCGGCGTATCTCTCGCCCTCTACCCTGTAACTCCGGCGTCAGGATCTACCCTGTAACTCCGGCGTAAAAAACTCCTGTAACTCCCGCGTATCGCTATTTTCAGGCACTTGAGATCTGTGATTTCAAGTGTTAGCCTCTCATCATCGGCAAATTCTAGCCGTAGTAGAGTTTCCTGATCAGTAGCGTTTTCTGATCAGAGAAAACAAGCCAACAAAAAACCCTTTGCCTCCTTACCACAGTCGTCAAAGGGTCTGATGTTATGCATTACCCCACTTGCCGGTGGGATAGTTTGTTATGCAGCTCTATCTTAACAAGTCTTGCGGCTTCTATCCAGAGCCGTGGCGGTTTTTCGTTGCTGTTTTCGTTGCTGTCTGGTCTTCTGTTCAACCCTCTACCCAAGTCGGTTTTGAGACTGAAGACGGGTTAGTTTTTGGGGATGCCGAGGGACGGTTTCACCTGTCTCTTCGAGCAGCATGCTTTTCCTCACAGAGGCTCTTGCCGGGGAAAGGCTATTACGGTTGGGCGAGTTTAGGAGTAACCGGATGAGTCCAGTTACTTCTCTATCGCCAACCTACGTCCAGGAACAGAGCGATCCTTTCCTGTCGCTGTTTCCCCATCGATATGACTATATTTGGGCAGAGCATTCTCCTTCCCAACCTGGAGAAAAGTTAGCGTGGCACACTGAGTCGCGTCACCCCTTGAGCGATCGCCTCATTCAGCAAGGAGCCTTTCTCTACGGGGTGAGGTTTGCTGCCGAAACACGCTACTGCTTGCTCGATATTGACCGAGATAGCCGCTATCATCCGTTGCACGATCCCTTTGCTATTCCCCGCATGGTAGCAGCCCTGGAATTAGTCGGTCTGGTCAGTTATGTGGCCTGTACTAGTTCCTACAGCGGCGGGCTACACCTCTATTTTCCCTTTGAACAGGCTCAGAAGACCTGGGATGTGGCAGTTGCCCTAGAGACTCTGTTACACAATGCGGGATTTCAGGTTGCCTTAGGACAGCTTGAACTGTTTCCCAACGTCAAGCCTTACGTGGTTAGCGGTAAGCCAACCCTTTACGCGGCGCATCGTTTGCCGCTGCAGGCTGGTTCTTACCTACTCAATGCAGATTGGGAACAAATCTATAGTAGTCCTCAAGTTTTTGTCCAGCATTGGCAGGGGGCAGCGTGTCGCAACGAAATTAATGCGGAGCGCTTAAAACAAGTCCTACGGATAGCGCGACGGCGGCAGTACTGTCTCTCTGGGAAAGCAGACAAGTTTTTGAACGATCTGAATGCTGAGATTGAAATGGGTTGGACTGGCTACGGCCAGACTAATTTTCTGCTCGGTCGCATTGCTATGCGTTCCTATGTGTTTGGCCATATCCTCAATCCGCCTCACTATCTCGAGGGCAAGGCCTTGGTAGATGACATTGTTAAAGTTGCAACGTCACTTCCTGGCTATCAGCAATGGTGTAGGCATCAACACGAGATTGAGAAACGCGCTGAGGAGTGGGCGCGGTGTGTTGAGGCTAGTCATTACTTTCATTATGGAGCAACGAAACCTCGTGGGAGCCGCTCCAATGCTGAAGCGCTGATGTTGCAAGAACGGCCAACCTGGAATCAGCAACAACGAGAAGCTGCGCGAGAGCGGATCCGGAGGGCGATCGCAGACTTACTCAACCGAGGCATTTTACCTGCAACAGCAACGGCTCGGTTTCATGCCTTGCGGAAATATGGCATTGGCGGGGGATCGCTGTATCGACATCGCGATCTCTGGCACCCCACCCAGCTTGATACTCAAGAGCAAATTTCTGGCACTTGTACTCTAGGACATTCTACAGAAACTATTTCTAAGGACTCTTGTTGTGATCTTCAACCGGTCGATTCGGCAGATGCTTTTGGGGTAAGAGGTATTAATTCTGTAGAAGACATCTCAGCACATCAGTCTGGAGAAAATTTACCAGTTACCCAAACTCATTTAAGAGCTTCAAGAGTGGAAGTCATTGGGGATGCTTCCACTCTTGAAGTCTCTCCAAGCTTATTAGAGTTGGTTGGTGGTGATGCCTTGCAGCAAGCGGGTTGTGAGGATTTTCCTGAGAGTCAAGGGCGATCGCACGGTGGTAATTTTTCCGCTGCTGGATACGCTGTTTTCCCCAAGCAAGATTCTGTGGCCCATGATGTCCCATCATCGACCAGTCGTCTACTGGAATGTCTGCCATTAGCACCAGACTGTTCTCACTTGGCTCAAAACAAGAGTCATCCTAGTTGGATACGGCAGATTTTAACCTGGCTGAAACAGCAAAGGGCTGGTGAGCAGAGGATGCATCAAGCCTGTGGGCACAGGCCTTCTCCTGAAACAGCGTCTTTACCCTCCTGGAAAGGAGGGTCTCAGGCTTTTCCTTTGCCAGCAACTCGCTCACTTGCAGAGCAGCGGCAACAAAGACACCATGAACTCATGGAACGGTATCTCAACTCTAACGACCCAATCCTGATGGCTGAAGCACTTCGCTGGAAGCAACAATTGACCCAATTGACTAACACAATTGACTAATTGTGAAGACTGATTGTGAACTTCTTTAAAGCCTCAAGTACTTTATCACTCTAGAGCGATAAAGTACTTAATGGCGCACCGGCAAGGCTATGTTCTTCTAAGAGTTGAGTTTTGCCGACCTCTGCTCTCTACGGTCTGCGCCCTTGGCTCCGTCCGCTCCCTCCGGGCAGTTTCACGCTCAGAAGATTCACACTCAGAAGAGGAATTGTTTGACATGAACCGTTCGCTTCCTGCCGTCCAGTTTGACCCTGCGCTGCTGCGTCAGTATGACCAACCCCTGCCTCGCTATACGAGCTATCCTCCGGCCACAGAGCTAAAGCCAGACTTTCAGGTGGGTGATTTTCAGCGGGCGTTGCTGCTGGGCAATGCGGCAAAAACGCCCCTCTCTCTCTACTGTCATATTCCCTTCTGTGAGACGGCTTGCTATTTCTGTGGGTGCAACACGGTGATCACGCAGCGGCGTGAAATGGCGGACACCTACCTAGAATATTTGGTTCAGCACATCCGCCAAGTGTCGCAGTTGATTGATGGCGATCGCCCCGTTACTCAACTCCACTGGGGGGGCGGTACGCCCAACTACCTCTCGCTAGAGCAGGTCGAGATCCTATGGAATGCTCTGCACGACCACTTCCAGTTTGCCCCAGAAGCAGAGATTTCGATTGAGGTGAATCCCCGGTATCTAGATCGCAATTATGTGCTGTGGTTACGCGACCTTGGGTTTAATCGCATCAGTTTTGGCATTCAAGACTTTAATCCACAGGTGCAGGAAGCGGTTAACCGGGTGCAGCCGGAGACATTGCTGTTTAACGTCATGGACTGGATCCGGACGGCGGGGTTTGAGAGTGTCAACGTTGATCTAATCTATGGCTTGCCCTATCAGACACTACAGACTTTCCAGGATACCGTGCAGAAGACGATTGAGCTTGATCCTGACCGAATTGCAGTCTTTAACTTTGCCTACGTGCCCTGGATGAAACCCTTGCAGCGGAAGATCTCCCAGGAAACGCTGCCACCTTCGGCTGAGAAACTGGAGATCTTGCACATGACAATTGATGAGTTGACGCGGGAACGCTACCAATTCATTGGCATGGACCACTTTGCCAAACCTGATGATGAACTGGCGATCGCCCAACGAGAAGGTCGGTTGCACCGCAACTTCCAAGGCTACACGACGCAACCCGAATCTGACTTGATTGGGTTTGGCATGACCTCTATCAGTATGCTGCAGGATGTGTATGTGCAGAACCACAAGCGACTGAGTGACTTTAATCGGGCGATCGCCGAAGAGACCCTGCCGATTGAACGAGGTGTGCGGCTGCATGTGGATGACCTGATCCGTCGGGCCATCATTATGGAATTGATGTGTCAGTTCCAGTTGTCGAAGGCGGCGATCCAGGCTCAGTATTTGAGTGACTTCAATCAAGAGTTCGATGAATACTTTGCTGCCGAGCAGGCTGACTTACAGAGGCTGGCACAGGACGGCTTGATCGAACTCACCTCCAGCCACATCCAAGTCACTCCCGCCGGACGACTGCTGATCCGCAACATTGCCTCAGTTTTCGATACTTACCTCCGCAATAAAATCACCGCGAACTTCTCACGCTCGATTTAGCCTCACCTGACGTAAGGTGCCAACCGCCGTTTGAGGCATGTCGCGCATTCCCTCGCTAGCAATAACTGGTGAGCAAACAGCCATCCTGAGAGCTGCCCCTCGATGATCAGCGACGAAAAGCCTGCGGCAGAGACGTGAAATCCCCTAGCTAGTGACGCGATATCGCATCATTAGCCAGGGGATTTCCTTTTGCTCAATTTCGAAACAAATTACCCATAGGGGTACTGCCAGGCCTAGGCTGATTTGTCATGCTGTTAAGTGTCATGGTTGTTGTGTTCTTAAAAACTTGATGGAAGCATAATAATTCCTTCAATTTTTTCATCAATTTCTAATGTTTTGAATTTGAAATCAAATTGCTGAGCATTAGAAGGTGCTGCGTCATTATGGCACTACCCGCTCACGATGTAACAAGCGTTTTGTGGGAAACTCCGCGCAGCGCGGCTGCCCACAAAACGCGCTGTCCTAACCTAGGCGTATAGCGCTATAAAACCTGCTCCTTTACATGAAGAATACTTCAACCAAGTTGTTCTGGAGATATTAAACTATGGCAATTATTAGGAGTTCCTGGGCTGCACACCCGATTGCGATTGATGGCATGATCAATGCGCCGCAATGGACGGGAGCAGGACAATTGTCTCTTGGTTCGGCTGGACTGTTTCTTGTAAAAAATGATGCTCAGTTTTTATATCTCGCTTTTGATTTAACCGGAGACAATGGCAATGATGCGAGTCCGGGGGATTACTTCTGGTTGACAATTGATGTAGATGGGAATCGGGCCGTGACACCCAACCGCGATTTGCTCTATGGGGTGTTTCCTGGACAACCCAACCGAATTGCGAAATGTTACATGCTCAGGCCTGGTGCTTGTACTGGCATTGTCAATGAGCCAACAGAGTCCCAGCAGGTCATGCATTTTGGGCCATCGATGCATGCTCCTACCCCTCACCGCATCTGGGAAATGCGGCTGTCGTTGAGTGAAATTGGTATCGATTTTGCTGCAACCGATAGGCCACCCACGCTTCGTTGTGGCATTCGAGTCGCCTCAACCACTCCTAGCTTTGTGCAGGAATCACCAGCAAATCCCTTTGGAGATTTCAGCCAGTTGCACCAGATCGTCCTGGCCCGACAGCTAGACTCTATCTATCCACCGGGAACAGCAGGAGCCGTCATTGGTGGCGTGGGCTTGATCCCGGCCTCGGCGATCGGCACCGATGGGCGAGCAAATACTAGCCCCAGCTATTTTATTCATGCCGTAGATGCTGCGTTTGGTGGCACTCTGAATATTATTGGCAACCGGGTAATGATGCAAAACCTGTGGGGACAGGGGGCACGGCGGTATCGAGTGAATCACCGCGTTGGTGCTGCGCCCTTCCGTCCGTTGCGCCAGAATTGGTCGAACTACCGCTGGAATGGTACGACCTATGTGCTGGAGTCCTACGGTCCCGACAGTAACAACACCTATCCCATGCTTGACCCTAGTCAGGACTATTCAATCGATGATCTGTTGTTGCAATGGAATACCAGTGCAGGCTTTGCCGCCGGACTCTATCAGTTGCAGGTGGAGTTTTTCCGGGCAGATGGGAGCCAAGTCACGGCTCCTGCCCAAACTCTGACGCTGTTGATTGATAACAATTGGCCACGGGTGCAACTAGAAGCGATTCGCCATAATGGCAACTCGATTGGCCTCTGTGGAATTGAGCAGCTGACTCCGAGCAGCACTCTGCAATTTCAGTTCACCGCCTTCGACCCGGAGGGAAATTTGGGGTCTTATGCACTCCAGGCATTTTATGGCAGTGGGCAAAGGGTAGACATTGTTCCGTCAGTTTCCTACACGCCAAATCCCTCCCGCAGTTGGCAGGGAGTCCAAAGCCTAACGGTGAATGCTCCTGCTGCATTTCCTCCTGTGACCTGTGCGTACCAGATTCGGGTGGTTGCCAGCCCAAGAGTGACCAATGGCTATCATCACCTGAGTCCTACGTCTGACTCTCGCTTTATTACGTTGATCAAACCAGCGGGAACGGCGGCCACTGTGGCGGTGCTAGAACGCACCACCGATAAGATGCCGTTTGGTGTGTAGGCGTCTCAGTGGGGTGAGAGACGTTTTGGTTGCGCGAAATGCACGAATAACATCAGTTTGACTGAAGCAGGTTTGGGGTCACCGCACAGTGCGCCGTGCCCCCAAACTCTCAATGTTCTGTGCGCACCGCGCACAGAACATTGAGGGTTTCAGCCTATTCCGAATTCACGTTAAGTAGGAAGACTGGAGTCGCTGTGAAAATTCGGACAATTCTGAGTCAATGTCTGTTAAGTTCCTATGTAGATCTACTGGAGAGCCTAGGTCTTTGATGACACAGAGGAGAGTCGTCACGCAAAATTAAGGGGATGAATTTGAATCTTGGTGTAATACAGGGTCAGCCCCTGAATCCTAGGGTATTTTTGTGCCTTTATGACTTTCACCCTTAATCTCAGCAGTAGCTCCTCTAGTCTTGTAGAAGGTGGCTCTTCCGAGAGTTTTATACTTTCCCGTGGGGCAGATACGCTGGGGGATCTGACGGTAAACTTGACTACCACGGGGAGTAGCCCCTCCCTCACAGATAGTGATTACATTCTGACAGTTGGCGGCATTCCGGTAACCGTGATTAACGGTAGCTTCAGTGTCACCATTCCCAACGGTCAGAGTGCAGTCACCATGACGATGACGGCTCTACAGGAAGCCCTAGAGTTTGCTGAGGCCGCCGAAACGTTGCGGCTCAATCTGGCTGCTGGGATGGGTTACACTGTTGGGACGAACAATACTGCTAGCATCACTATCGCTGCTAACGGCTTTACGGTAACCACCACCGCTGCGACGGGGGAAGGCTCTCTGGAACAGGCGATCGCCAATGCCAATGCGATCGCCGGAGACGACACCATCACCTTTGTGGGCGCTATCTTTACCGATGCTACCCCAGACACAATTTTGCTGACCAGTGAACTGAATCTGACCAGCAACATTACCATAACCGGGCCTGGAGCAGGATTGCTGACTTTCAGTGGTGGAGGCAGCAATCGAGTCCTTACCATTAGTCATGGTGCCACTGTCAACCTGAGCGGACTAACAATCGCTAATGGCTTTGTTAACGCAAGTGGTGGAGGAATTTTCAATGCAGGCAACCTGACCATTCGCAGTAGTGTCATTCAGAATAACACTGCAAACGGCAGTAGCTCCGATGGCGGCGGCATCTACACTGTGTCTGGTAGTCGGTTGTTGCTGCAGGACAGTACTATCCGCAACAACATGGCTGGTGACGATGGTGGTGGCATCCGCAATGATGGCAACCTTATCCTGCTCAACAGCACAATCAACAACAATCAGGCCAACGGCAATAGTACTGCCAGCGGTGGTGGTGGTTTGATCAATGTGGTGGGCGCAACTGCGAGCATTACAAACAGTACCTTCAGCGGCAACCTCGCTCCGAATGGTGGGGCCATCCGCAATGATGGCAACCTGATTCTCCGCAATAGCACCATCACCAATAATCAGGCCAGTGTTGATGTCGGAGGCATTGTTAACTCGTTTAATCCACTGACTGGTGCGCCCATTGGGCGGACAACGCTACAAAATAGCGTGATTGCTGGCAATGTTGACCTGACAACAGCGCCTTTATATTTTCCAGATCTGTTGGGCGGGATCAATGCTTTTAGCGATGATGGCAATAACCTGATTGGTGCTATTACTGGGTTTAATAGCCCAATTAGTGACACAACGTGGTTCGGAACGAATCTTAGGCCGCTGGACCCTCTGCTTGCTCCCCTAGGAGACTACGGCGGTGCCACCCAGACCCATGCCCTCCTCCCTGGCAGTCTGGCGATCGATGCCGGCCTCTCAACAGACGCCCCCACCACTGACCAGCGGGGCATCAGTCGCATCGGTCCGGTGGATATTGGAGCCTTTGAATCTCGCGGGTTTACGATCACTCCAAGCGCAGGAACACCCCAATCAACCCAGATTAGTACAGCGTTCATAGCCCCGCTGACAGTAACTGTGGTTGCTAGGGAGGGCAACGAGCCAGTTAGTGGGGGGCAGGTCACCTTTAAAGTGCCTACTGCTGGTGCATCGGCACGTTTAGCGAGTAATCAAGCCACGATTGACCGCAATGGTGATGCGAGTGTGAACGCCACAGCGAATGATGCGCCCGGGAGTTATCGTGTGACCGCAGAAGCGAATGGGGCCACGATCCCGGCTAGCTTTAGCCTCACCAATGCACTCCCTAATCGTCCTCCCACAACGCAAGACGTAACCATCACCATAGATGAAGATCAAGTTTTCTACTTCACACCCAATGATTTTCCCTGCAACGACAGGGATGGCAATTCTTTGATTGCTGTTCAGATCACGCAACTGCCATCCGTGGGACAGCTTTTTGTTGATAGCAACAGCAATAATCAGCAAGATAGCAGCGAGGCGGTGAGTGTTGACCAGGTGATTTTGGCTGCAAATTTGGCTCAGTTGAGGTTTGCGCCTGCGGCAGACCAGCATGGCCAGAGCTACGCTAGTTTTCAGTTTCGAGTCAGTGATGGCAGTGATTTCAGCGAGACTGCCACGATGACAATCAATGTAACGTCTGTCAACGACACACCAATTCTTAAGACTCGCATTGCCGATCGCACAATTGTTGCGGAGATCCCATTTCAAATGGGGTTGGAGGGAGTCTTTGAAGATGCAGATGCGGGCGATGATCGGCTTGCTTACAGTGCAACGCTATTGAATGGAACTGCCTTGCCGACTTGGTTGCAGTTTGATCCTGTGACTGGCAATTTCAGTGGCACGCCTACCAACCTCAACGTGGGAAGACTGAGTATTCGAGTCACGGTGGCTGACTTAGCCGGGGCCAGCACAAGTGATACTTTTACCTTGCAGGTGAACTTCCACACTACTGCCTTCCCAGTCACAACAACACAGCTTGTGGGGGGAAGGGGAAATGATATCCGCCGGGTAACTGGGACAGCCGCTAATGACCGGATCTCGGCATTGGCAGGAGATGACTGGGTAAGAGGTCTTGATGGTGACGATGTGCTGTTGGGTGGCGGTGGTACTGACCGTCTGGAAGGCGGCAATGGCAATGACATCCTAATGGGTGGTAAGGGGGTTGACCGTCTCATCGGTGGCACCGGCAATGATGTCTTTGTGCTGCAGAAAAATTCAGGTCTTGATATCGTGCTTGATTTTCAGGATGGGCGCGATCGCATTGGTCTGGCGGATGGTTTGCAGTTTGAAAATGTGTGGAAACGGAGAGGGATCAACAACAGCACAGAGCTTGGTGTGCGTGGCAATGGCAATGCATTGATGCGAATTAACAATGTATTACCTTGGCAGATTGATGCTACAGACTTCACAACCGTGATTGCTTAAGCATATTCATATCGGCCTAATGTCATACCGACGGAGTCGGTATAAGAGGGTTTCAGCGTATCCCGAATTCACGTTAACCAATAATTTTTTGAGTGCGGGTCGCACTTTGTGCGACCCGCACTCAAAAAATCATATTTGGATTAAGCAACGCCTTATTTTCTACTAGGGGATTGTTTTCTGCCAGAATATAAATGCCTAGTGCAATTAAAATAAATGGGATGAGGCGATGCCCATAGCGCATGAGGACTTTGGTGACTCTGGGATGACGGCTTAGGGAAAATGCGATCGCTCACCAAACTGCAATCATCACCAAGAATGTCAGCAACACAACAACCAGATCGGTTAAGGTACTGCTGGCAAACAATGGCACGTAGATACCAAGATTGTCACCGCCATTGGCAACCGTTACGGCTGCTACCTGAATCACCTTTGAGGTCAATCGTCGCAGAGATCCTCCTGGCCTGGGAGAATGACTGGCATTGTCAGAACGTGCATCGTGAGAAAGGGGGGCTGGAGAAATGGTTTGAACGAATTCCGCTGCTTGGTTTTGGAGCAGATGACTGATGCCAATGGCGATCGGCAACATTCCCAGGAGTCCTAGCCAAGTGCGAGGAAGGATCAACCCTCCTAAAACCCCTGGTAGACTGGCGAGGATTAGCACCAAAAACCCTAAATATTGTCCTGCAACAATTTGCCAGGACAGGTATTGCCTGCCGCGTTGCCCAAAGAAGAGCATGAGCACCACTATATCGTCGATGTTAGTGGCGACAAAGGCGCTGATGGCAGCGATCGCGGCTGCTAGAATAGCGTGCATCCTAGAGGACTCGAACAGGGAGAGATGACACTATACTGGCATGCGATCGCTGGAGCGTCACGCTGACTCACTGTTCTGAGTTAAACAGCGAGTCTATTCTATCAGTAATTGCGGTTGTTGCTGGCGTTGCAGCAGGCCATCCTCGCAGTACTCGGCTAGGAAGGGAGTACGGTAGCCAGTTTGGGTCCACAGAATCGGGAAGAAATCTTCGTCCATTGCCGTGTCTCCTCTGCGCTTATAACGACCGTAGATATAGCCGGGCGGATTGCTGGCATGGAAGCGGGCTTCGGCGGGGAGAGTATGCAGCCCAATGCTATGAAATGTTTTATCAGAGCGAGTTGTTTTTGCCAGTCCATGCCAGGTGCGTCCGTGGTGGAAGGCACACCCTCCTGCCGGCACCTCCACTACCACCAGTTCTGGTTCTGTAATGCCGTTTTGCTCCGCCGCCTGCAACATCGCCCAGCGGTAATCTTTCACAGGGGCGTGAAATTCACCTTCTACGTCGATTAGCTTCCACTTGTGGGAACCTCTGGCATAGACGAGAGTGCCATCCGCCAGAGATGCGTCATCTAGGGCAATCCAGCAGGTCATCATTTCTGGGGGGTTCAAGTAGTTGATGTAAGCGCCATCCTGGTGCATAGCGACCTCCTTAGCACCGGGGGGTTTAATCCACATGCTGTCCTGCCCAAGGCGAGCGCCCGACCAACCTGCCAGGGTTGCAGTTAAGCGTCCAATCTCAGCGGAGAGTACAAGACTAGCAATGGTGCGATCGCACTTCCAGGCATTACAGATCTCTCGGGTAATATCTGGCAGGCTCATCCCTGGTCGCCAGTGCCATTCATCGGGATAAATTCCGGTCTCAAATTTGCCATGAAATAGTGGCTCTAACCGCTCCACTAAGCTTGCTGTGAAGTCTGCTGGGAGAAACGTCTCTAGGATTAAAAACCCATCTTCCTGAAACTGTTGGATTTGCTGATTGGTTAATTGAACGGGAATGTAGCCCATTGTTTCTCAACTCCTGCACTGTGATTGCTTGTTATAACAAGTGTGGCTTAGGGAAACAGTATCGTGTTCTACGATTTGCCAGGTCTATGATTTGCAAGTTGACCAAGCTGATATCAGCAATTCTCAATATGAAAATTAGAAATGAAAATTAGACGTGGGATGTTCGCACCCGCAGGGTGCGAACATCCCACGTCTCGTGT